>NZ_JBGFCE010000004.1:0-436563 GCF_041205415.1 Falsihalocynthiibacter sp. BN13B15 | reverse complement strand
GCCAAACTCAGCGCTATTGCCAGACAGTTGAACGAACGACCCCGCAAGACCTTGCAATATCAAACCCCAGCTGAGAAGTTCGCCCAGTGTGTTGCGTCGATCAGTTGATCCCGCCGCGCATAGTGACCAATGCTGCACCTGAACATGCAATCTGCTTCCGTCCCATATACGCTTGATTGGATTGAAACTCGGGATGATCAGTTGAGGCATTGGAAGCTGCATATGTCATCCTCAGCCATGGTCATCCAGAAAACATGGATCAAGTGCAACGTTTCATCCACGATTATCTCGTGTATCTTCGCACCAAAATCGGAGAGCATATAGACGAAAGCGGCGATTTGACCTACGCTTTTTATATTGACCAATCGCCCTACACGCGCCTTGATACATTTGAAGAACCCGCGACCAAGAACGCGGGTTGAGTTTATGAGAAGATGGAGTTTGAGTAATCGAGCAACAAGTTTAGCAAAGGAAAAATACTATGGAACTTACAAAAAACGTTGGATCAACAGATCGCATGATAAGACTAGCCGTCGGCGCAATTCTCGTAGTCCTCACGCTCATGGGGACGATTGGTGTCTGGGGCTGGTTGGGTCTAATTTTAATTGGAACGGCATTTCTTAACTTCTGCCCACTTTACAGAATTCTTGGCAAGAGTACCTGTAAGATGAAATAAGCTTATCAAGCTGAGATCGTGGGACTGTCGGCGAATTTAGAAAAAAGAAGATTTGCCGACATCGGCCCAGCCACATACAAAGCACTGCGCTCCTGACAGCAGCCGAACTGAGGCTAAGAGACCCCCCTTACGACAATCTGGTGATCTGTCGGGATTTTTTCGGAGATATTCATCTTGATTCATACTTTCTATATAGGGAGAAAGCCGATAAGATTGATCTGTCAGGATCATCGTCTCTTTGCTTTCTCGTATGAGTTCGCTTTGATGCGATATTTTTGAAGCCATCATGCTATCTTTTAACGAAATTAGCGCTTGAGCATTGTCTGGGTTCAGGATGTAATTTCTGTTGTAATACGACTTACCCACAACTTCTGATATCACGCAAGCCATTATTATTATTGAATAAAAGTAAAACATGTGTGGTTTACTTTATCAAAATATCTACTTGTAGAAAAAGCGTTTACTTACAAATAGTAAAATAGTCATTTCTGAGAAGTGACCTACGAGAGTTTTACTTTTAGCCGGTTCAGAAAACTAATTATTCGAAAGCCGCTAGCACCAAGCCAAAAAAAGAAAAGTATGTATTTCCAAAGTTTGAGGCAAATTGAAGCGAATCACTGACAGCGGTGTCGCCGAACTGGGGAAGAGAAAATCCTCAACGGAATTCAAACGAAAGTTGTACCGCCCACAAAGGCGTTTCAGTATCGTCGACTCAATTGTTACGAAGTAACGACAACAGAAACGGAAGCAGGACGGATGGCTTTTCTGATTAAAAGACTAAGAAAGTCCGGAAAATGCTGGAAGATGCACTGGGGCGTCAAAGACCAAAAGACAGGCAAGACGAAGATAAAAACCAAGATGTTCGACGGCACTGATAAGAAAGCCGCACTCCTAGAGGCTCGGCGCATCGAAGCCGAAATGTCCCAAGCTGGGGATTATGGTGACGGGGCACAACCGCTGGCGGCATTCCTCAAGGTTTGGATGCCTTACGCCTCCGAAGGCCTGAGCAATTCCACTCTTATGCAATACGCTTGGCAGGAACGCGTCTTAATCGAATGGTTTGGGGACTTACCCCTCAATAAAATAAACGCCCTGACCTTCGTATCCTTGGGCCGTAAGGCGAAGGAAAGAGGCTTTCAGCCCTACACCATTCAACTCTTCACGAAAATTCTAAAGCGAATCGTGCGGGATGCCATGGCATGGGATATTTTACCTCCGACGCTAGGGCCGATGTTGTCGACCGTAAAAATGGTGAAGAACCCACGAAAGCAACCGCCCATCCGTTCGATAGAGGAAACAGAACTTCTAGCAAGCAGGGTACGGGCCGCTAACCCAACCGCAGCGGACATGCTGTTGGTCGCGGCCTTTACAGGCGTTCGTTGGGGCGAAATAGCGGCTCTAACGCCAGCCGATATCGACCTCGATACAAAGCGCCTCCATATTGCTAAAACGGTTGCTTACGAGAAAGGGGGCGTGACAGTTCAAAACGCCCCCAAATCGAAAGCGGGCAACCGATACCTGCCCTTAAGCGAAGAACTGATCCGCGTTTTTACACCACGTGTTAATACCACAGCAGAACACAATCTTCTCTTTCCTGCATTTAGAGGCGGCCCATTATCGCACAGCGTTTGTAGTAAGGTGATTAGCGGTCCAGCCGAGGAGTTGGGAGTGGCGACGGGTTGGCATGCGTCGCGTCACTATTTCGCGTCGCATCTTTTGCGAAATGGCGTTCCCCTTCCGGCGGTATCAAAGATGATGGGGCATTCCTCCCCCCAAATTACAGCGTCGCTCTATAGCTGGGTTCTCGATAATTTCGAAGCGGAGGCACAGGTGTTGGACGCCTTGCGGTATAGGGTGGCGAAGCCGAAGCTGCGGGTGGCTAAGTAGTTTTTAATTAAACAAAAATGGCAGAGATGAGACCAGAGGCGACATCGGTCAGGAGTGCAGTGTTTGGTGCTATGGGCGGGAAGGCGACAATCGCTACAGGTGAGAACTCTGATAGACTTTGCGCCAAAGAGGACCTTCGATGCGTGATCACTCCAAAAGGGCCGTCGTTGACATTTAGGGCGGAAACCTACTATTCGTTGTGATGGCTAATTCCATACGACGACGGTAAATTTATTCTTAGACAAGTTGACAATCTTGCCCAAAATAGTTTTTGAAACGACCTTGGAGCGATTGGCGAGTATTTGACAGCGAAGCGGCAGTATTTTCGGAGAAATCTCGATAAATTATAATTGCGGCAAATAAATTTTGACGCGTTGCTGCAATAATTCGACCGCTACCAGAAGGTGAGATTTGCTCGATTCTTTGTCACTCTCGGAAATCATCGCCGACATATAGGGGATCGTAATTGCTGCGATTACAACGTCTCCTTGCCCACCCATGACGGGGGCGGAAAGCTCTGTAATTCCTGGAAATTCTGGGTTAGGGGCCTCAGTTAATTTCGACAAAGAATGTGTCGCATCCGTGTTTTGGGATGCCGTTAAGATGCAGACTCTTGCCGAACTATCGGCCACCTTGCTGCGGTGCCCGACTTGGACAGAAATGGAGTAGCCTTTGGTCGCCTCGGCCTGCGCGACAACAAGGACCGCATCGTCGTCCAGAACGGACAAATGACAGGAAAGCGAGACTTGTTCGGACAGTTCCGCCAACACTGGCATGGCAACTTCAGCGATCCGATTATTTATGGAACGATTGGAACCAAGTACAGAAAGGCGATCAGTAAGAACATAGTGATCATCAGCAGCACGGGAGATGAATTGCCGCTCTTCGAGAACAATCATCATGCGGAAAATCTCGTTTTTGGAACGCCCGACACCTGCTGCAATTTGCGACAACGACAGTTCCTTGTCTGACAGTGAGAGCAACTCAAGAATATCGAGGCCTTTTTCCAGCGCTGGCGCTGAATACTTCTGAAGCTTCGTGAGATTGCTGGACGCCATGACTCGTTTTCTGCATTTCCGGTTAGCGCGGGATGATTATTTCACTATTGCGAACTAGCACCAGAGAAAATTTGGCGCAAGGGAGCCATTTACCCCTTGCGCCTTGGATCATAGTTGACGGGAGTTTGTCAATTTTGATCCGTTTTTATACGCCTTATTTCAACCCGTTGCGCACAAGGATCTCATCGGCATTCGCACTTGTGATTGCCTCGGTTCCCATCACAACTGATTTTTCAACTTGCTCGCCGTCAAGGTAACGAAGGGCTTGGCGCAATCCTTCAGCACCTGGAGTTGGGTAAAGGAAAGTTGCGGCAAGTTCGCCATTGGCAACCCAAGTCACACCTTCACCCGGTAAGCCATCGACGCCAACAAAGATGATGTCTTTGTCACGTCCCGCGTCTTTTGCAGCGAGGTATGCTCCATAGGCCATTGGGTCGTTGTGGCCGTAGACAAGGGTGATATCTTCGTAGTTGCGCAGGGCAGTTGCCATGATGTCATAGGCTTGGTCTTGCTTCCAGTCGCCCGATTGGCGATCAAGAAGGAAGGTTACACCTGCCTCATCGGCAACGGCTGCGTGAACAGGGTCCGAACGATCAAAAGTAGCCTGAATTCCGAGGCCACCATAGATTTCAACAATGGTGCCTTGTGCATTGCCAGCACCACCGAGAGCCTCGAGGATGAACTCGCCAGCCGCTTCGCCGATAAGGACGTTGTCGCCGCCGACCCACTGTACGAATTTGTCGGTATCAACATTGCGATCTAGAACAAAAACAGGAATGCCTGCATCGGTTGCTTTTTCAACAACACCAGTAAGACCCGCCGCTTCTTTGGGAGAAATCAAGATGGCGTCAACACCCTGCTGAATGAAGTTTTCAACTTGGGCAACCTGCTCTTCAGTGCGGTCATTTGCGTCGGCCCAAAGGAGGTTCACGTTCTCATGCAATTCCGCTTCGGCCCGCAGGTCCTTATTAAACTGCACGCGCCAAGGCTCGACAGTCGTGACCTGCGAAAAACCAATTGTATAATCTTTGTCCTGCGCCATCGCACTCATGGGCAAACCGACCACAAATGCGGCCGACAGGAGGGATAACCCCTTGCTAAACTCACGTCTTTTCATAACAGTCTCCTTGTTCAATGGACGGCACTCTTGTGCCCTTTTTTGTTCGCTCTAGCTTCGCGTATTTTCCACAATCCGAAGCTAGAGCATTTACTTTTCGGGCTCAGTTTCGCTTGAGTTTCGAAAAGATCTGGGTCAACTGACCTTCCTGAATGAGCACGGCGGCCACAATAATGACGCCCTTCAGGACCAGTTGAGTATTGCTGTCGATGTTGTTGAGTTGCAGAATATTGCCGAGAAAACCAAAGATCAGCACGCCGACCATAGTGCCTGCGACGGTGCCTCTGCCGCCCATCAGGCTAGTGCCGCCGATGACAACGGCCGCAATGGCATCCAACTCTAAGCCCATTCCTGCGTCGGGTTTTCCCTGCCGAAATTGTGCAACATAAAGGATGCCCGCGAGTCCAGCCAGCGCGCTTGATATGGCATAGGTCACGATTTTGGTGCGATTGACGTTTAGCCCCGCGAGGCGGGAGGCCTGCTCGTTACCGCCAATGGCCAAAAGATAGGCACCATAGGTCGTGAACCGTGTCAGGATGAAAAATACGACTAGGACGAACAGGAAAATCAGCCCCGGTGCGGGAACGACTCCCCAAAGCAAAGTGCGAAGAATCTCAAAGTTTTCGGTCGCGTTGGTGCCAGTGTAAACGGGATAGACGGCTGTATCTTGACCCGCAATCAACCGCGCCATTCCCAGAGCGCCCACCATCATCGCGAGGGTGACAATAAAGGGTTGCAGGCGGCCATAGACAATCAAGGCCCCATTCATGGCCCCAAACACCGCACAGACACTCGGAACCGCAATCAAAACAGCCAGTACACCAAATTTTGTTGGGACTTGCCCGATCAGCCAGATCATTAAGCCCAGCGAAACAGCGCCGCTGATCAAAGCAGTCATAGTGAGGGTCTTGGGGCTTGTTTGCGCTTCGCGTGCTGTGCCGCCACTATTGGTGATGCCGCGCAAAACACTGATGGCGGCCCAGCAAAGGATGAAAACCACGGCCCCGACCGCAGGTACACCAATGTAACTCGCGGTCGTCCAGCCTTCTTGGGTGAGCAGCATAGCGCAAATGACGGTGCCCAAAGCGAGGATGGAACCAACAGAGAGATCAATCCCCGCAATGAGAATAACGAGCGTCATACCAACGGCAACAATCCCCGTCACGGAAACTTGGCGAAGAACATCGGTCATATTGCCAAGAGATGTGAAAATGTTTACGCCCTTAGAGGTTACAGGGGAGGATAAGGCCCCGAAAACCAACAGAAAACCTAAACCCCAGTACAGTTTTGTTTGCATGATCATTTGAAGCCCTTTGGCCCGCAACGATCTGGTTTTGTCAATTTCTGCGACCGATTTTTGCTTCGCTGTCATGTCATTTCCCAAGCTCATGTTTTCACGCTTCCCCGTCACTCGAACTGCATGGCGAGTTGTTTGATCGTATCAAGGTTCATTTCGTCTGGACCTAAAATGCCCGAAATCCGCCCTTCGCATAGCACCATCACCCGGTCACAAATGGCCAGAAGTTCGGGTATTTCGGAGCTGGCGAGCAGGACGGAAATTCCTGAATCGGCCAACTCGCCAATCAGGTCATAGATTTCGTCTTTTGCGCCGATATCGATGCCACGGGTTGGTTCATCGAGCAGCAGGATCTGCGGCTCCATCCCCAACCATTTTCCGAGGACTACTTTCTGCTGGTTGCCCCCACTCAGATTGCCAACCACGTGATCAACGCCCCTTGCGGCAATGCGCAACCGTTTGATCGCAGTGAGCGCCTGTTGGGTTTGGAATGGCCCCATGCCAATGCCAAACTGATCAAGCCCATGCAATTGCGGCAAGATAATATTGTCAGAAATAGAGTGGTTGAGGATGAGTCCCGTTGATTTGCGGTCTTCGGTAATCAGGGCCAAGCCGTGTTCGATACCGCCCGCCGGATTATGTAAATTGACGGGATGCCCGTCGATCTGAACTTCGCCTTCCATCACGGGACCACGCGCCCCAAATATGGTTTCAAGGAGTTCGGTCCGCCCCGCCCCAAGTAAGCCCCCAACCCCCAGAATTTCGCCACGCCGCAGCCCAAAGCTTACATTGCTCAGAACACGACGGCCTTGCGCCTCGGCATTTAAGCCGGACACTTGGAGCGCCAATTCGTCCGATGGTTTGGTTTTGCGTCTGATTTTCTCGACCTCAATCCGACGACCCACCATCATCTCCACCAGATCTGCGGGCGTAGCATCTCTGGCCATCGTCGTGCCGATCATCAAACCATCACGCAAAACGGTAATGCGGTCGGAAATCTCGAAAACTTCGTCCATGCGGTGGGAAATATATAGAATGGCCACACCCTGCGCCGCGAGGTCGCGAATGACTTCCATTAGGATATCCGCTTCGATCTGCGATAGGGCGGAGGTCGGCTCATCCATGATAAGAAGGCGCGCATCCATCAAAAGTGCGCGGGTAATTTCAACTAGTTGTTGCTCGCCCACCCTAAGATCTTTGACCTTAGTGTCGACATCCAAGGTGAAACCAAACCGCGACAGGGCGTCTTGGGCGATCGTGCGTGCTTTCTTTTGGTCAAGGAACAACCCGCCCTTCATCGGCTCGCGCCCCAAGACGACGTTCTGTGCAACTGACATCTCTGGGATCAGGCTAAGTTCCTGATGCATGATGATAACGCCTTGCTCCTCCGCCTCGCGCGGATTGCGAAAAGAAACGGGTTTGCCATCGATTGTCATCGTGCCAAAACTGGGCTCAATTACACCACTGATGATCTTGACCAGAGTTGATTTCCCTGCGCCATTCTCGCCCATAAGGGTATGAATCTCACCGCCGTGAATCGCCAGTTTTACATCTGAGAGAACAGGAATTCCTGAATAGGTTTTTCCGATGCTGTCGAGTTCAAACACGAAGTCCGACTCAGACCGTGTTGACGCACTTGGGGTTCCCAATACCTGCACTTGCGTTTCCCCTCCCAAAGATCTGCAATTATGTTCTTCAGGTTTCATATATGAAGAGCACTTCACTTGTCAACGCTGCTCTCAGATTGGGATCGACGGATCTTCTCCAAGTAGTCTCATCGAAGTAAGCAATGCACTAGAGCTATTGAGAAAAGCTCGATTGGATGGTTGTCGGACACTAGCGCCACGAAACCTCGATCCTGCCATTAGCCTCCTTCAGAAGATGCAAATGCGAACGTTCGCTTGCCGCCTTTTGTTCATAACCGAACAAGAATGGGTAGCGTAATAGGTAGCCATTTATAGCGAAAAACTGCGAAATAGCCCAAAATAGCGAATATACCCCTGAACAGCCCAATATCCACAAAAAGACAGAAGCCGTTGTCATATGTCCGTAACACCCTGAATATACATATTTTACAAACGCAGCCTTTGACTCTGAAGCTGCATTTGGTCAATCTATCGCTCTAGAACAATAATAGGGAGTATTAATATGTTCGCCCGTCTTTTCACATCCGCGGCCGTTTTGGCCCTCACGGCAGGTGCTGCTGCCGCTGACTATTCACTCACAGTTTTGCACACGAACGATTTCCATGCACGGTTTGAGCCCATCAGCAAATATGACGCTGGCTGTAGCGCCGAAGACAACGCCGCTGGCGAATGCTTTGGTGGCTCTGCACGTTTGGTGACGGCCGTTGCCGACGCCCGTGCGCGTTCAAATAACTCAATTTTGGTGGATGGCGGAGACCAGTTCCAAGGCACGCTGTTTTATACTTACTACAAGGGTAAACTCGCCGCCGAAATGATGAACAAGCTCGGCTACGACGGCATGACCGTTGGCAATCACGAGTTTGACGACGGCCCAGAAGTTCTCGCAGGCTTCATGGATACGATCAACTTTCCTATTCTGATGTCCAACGCGGACGTGTCCCAAGAGCCTGCTTTGGCTGGTAAACTTGCTAAATCCGCGATCATCGAACGGGGTGGCGAGAAAATCGGCCTAATCGGATTGACGCCACAAGATACCGATGAATTGGCCAGCCCCGGTGACTTGGTGATTTTTACCGATCCTGTTGGTGCCGTGCAAGGTGAGGTCGACAAACTGACCGCCGAGGGCGTGAATAAAATTATCGTTTTGTCGCACTCGGGCTATAGCGTTGACCAAAAAGTTGCCGCCGAAACCACGGGTGTAGACGTGATCGTTGGTGGCCATACCAACACATTGTTGTCCAACACCAACGAGCGTGCCGAAGGCCCATACCCAACAATGGTTGGCTCAACGGCCATCGTTTCGGCCTATGCTTATGGTAAATTCCTTGGCGAATTGAACGTCACGTTTAACGACGCTGGCGAAGTCATCTCTGCCACTGGCGAGCCTATCATCACGGACGCCTCGGTTGCTGAGGATGCCGCGACGGTTGCACGTATTGCAGAAGCCGCAGCCCCCCTCGAAGAAATTCGCAGCAAAATTGTGGCGACCACTGGGGCAGCGATTGATGGATCGCGTGACAATTGCCGCGCCAAAGAATGCGAAATGGGGAACCTTGTTGCCGATGCGATGCTTGCGCGCGTCAAAGATCAAGGCATCCAAGTCGCGTTGGCAAATGGCGGCGGACTTCGTGCAGGTTTAGAAGCTGGCGAAGTTACGATGGGTGATGTTTACACGGTTCTTCCGTTCCAAAACACGCTGGCAACGTTCCAAGTGAATGGGGCAACGCTTAAGGACGCGCTCGAAAACGCGGTGCTGCAATATGACGATGAGACCAAAAACGGTCGCTTCGCGCAGGTTGCGGGGATGACGTTCACCATCACGGGTTCCGAGGCCTTTGGCAATCGTATTTCCGAGGTTATGATTGATACGGGCGCGGGCTATGAAGCGCTTGATCCAGCCAAAGTTTACGGCGTTGTTTCGAACAACTACGTGCGTGGCGGCGGCGATGGCTACAGCATGTTCCGCGACGCGATGAATGCCTATGATTTCGGCCCTGATCTTGCGGATGTTGTCTCTGAATACCTTGCGGCAGCAGGCAGCTACGAGCCCTACCTTGATGGCCGCATCACCGTGAAATAAGTTTGGTTTACGCTGACTGAACCTAAGGCGCGCCAGCCACGGCGCGCCTTTTTTGTAACAAGGTGTTGGCGAGGAGCGAGAGAATGTGCGGACGATTTGCGATCACTTTGCCCGTGGAGGCCATGGCCCAGCTTTTTGCGGCGGCCCCCGCCAATGATTTACCGAACGTTCCGAATTATAACGTTTGTCCGACGACCCAAATCCACGCAATTATGGCCACAGATCATGGCCGCCAATTACGGGCCATGCGGTGGGGTTTTATTCCCAATTGGTACAAAAAGCCCAATGACGGCCCGCTTTTGATCAACGCGCGGGCGGAAACGATTGCGCAGAAACCCGCGTTTGCTAAAGCGTGTCGGGAACGGCGGTGCCTCATCCCTGTGTGTGGCTTCTATGAATGGACCAAAACGCCTGAGGGCGTGCGCCTACCGTGGTATATCACGCCGCGCCATGAAGAGGTCGGGGTGCTCGCAGGTATTTGGCAGGATTGGGAGTACGACGGGGTGCGCACGAGAACAGCCGCTATTGTGACAGTTGCGGCAAACAAAACGATGTCGAAAATCCACAAACGGATGCCCGTTTCCCTTGCGCCGGATCAATGGGCTAGTTGGCTTGGGGAGCAGGGGAAGGGGGCTGCACGATTGATGCAACCCGCGCCCGAAGATCGCTTTGCCGCGTGGCGTGTTTCCCCCGAGGTCAATTCCAATCGGGCCTCAGGGGCGCAGCTAATCCGTTCCTTGGATGCTGATAATTCTGGGTACTAACCGCCTAAGAAGGCTGTTCTGGAAGCCATTCCCATGGGATTGTGAAGGCCCCAAGAACTTGGGTGATTTCAATCGTGCTCACGACTTCGGACATCTCAATTTGCGCAACGAGTCCGCGCCGTCTGCTTTCGATCACCGAACACACGCTCACCTGCAAGCCCGCTTTTTCCAAGGCCGCATTGTACACCCGCGTAATGGCGCGTTTGCGCAAGTCGGGTTTGAAGACTTTGCCCACTGCTGTTTTCGGCAACTCGTCCAAAATTTCGATGTATTTGGGATGGGCCGCGCGCTCTGGGATTCCCTTTTTACAAAACTCCATAAGCTCTTGGACCGTCACTTCGGCATCTTGTACTAGCTCGACATAGGCGCAGGGAATTTCGCCTGAGTGTGCATCCGGTTGGCCAATCGCACCCGCAAATCCAACTGCGGGATGCCCCGCCAAAACTTCTTCGATTTCCGCGGGGTCGATGTTGTGACCGCCACGGATAATCAAGTCCTTGGCGCGCCCTGTAATCCAAAGATATCCGTCCGTGTCGACGCGCCCTAAGTCGCCCGTGCGAAGGTAGATGTAGTGGTGGAAAAGATCGTGGTTTTTGTCGACCTCGGTATAGGTTGATCCGGGAATGACTCCCGGATTATCGATACAGATTTCTCCGACTTCATCGACGGGGGCCTCGACAGGGCCATCAGGTGTTTGGCGCAGGATTTTTACGTCGGTATGGGGAAAGGGCACACCAACGGAGCCCTTTTTTTTCTTGCCGCTCGTGGGATTGCACGACACGAGGCACGTCGCCTCGGTTAGGCCGTAGCCCTCGGTAATCGTGACGCCCGTGGCTTCTTCGAAGCGACGGAAAAGCTCAATCGGAAGGGGGGCGGATCCAGACATCGCCGTGCGAAGCGACGATACATCTGCGTCAACTGGCCGCTGCATCAGCGCAGAAATGGCGGTCGGAACGGTGATCATAAACGTCACGTTCCAACGCTCGATAAGTTTCCAGAAGTTATCCAGCACACCTTCGCCACGGTAACCCGCAGGCGTCGGAAAGACGACATGCGCACCCGAAGCAATCATCGACATCATTATCGGGTGACAGGCGAACACGTGGAACAGGGGCAGGGGGCAAATCACCACGTCATCGTGGCTAAAAAGCAAGCGATGCCCAAGCCAGCCGTTGTAAATCATGCCGGAGTATTTGTGCTGGGCCACCTTGGGCATACCCGTTGTTCCGCCGGTGTGAAAATATGCCCCAACTCGGTCGCCAGCAGAATCTGAAAAGTCGAGTTTTTCGCTCGAATGCTTGGCAATTTCGGCGTTGAAATTCAGCACGCGCGCCTTGTGGGTGACGGGGTTTTTCGGACGGATAAGCGGAACAATCCAACTCTTTGGCGGGGAAAGATACCGCAGCAAATCAACCTCAACAACCGTCTCGATACTCGGCACCATCGCAACCGCTTCGGCAGCTTTTTGTGCGACATCCGACTTGGGGAAGGCGCGCAAAGTCACGAGTACTTTGGCGCCTGTTTCGCGCAGGATTGATGCGATTTGGCTCGCTTCAAGGAGGGGGTTTATCGGGCTGACGATCCCTGCAATTGACCCACCAAGAAGTGTTAGGACGGTTTCGTTTGCATTGGGCAAAAGGTAGGCAACAACGTCTGTTTCCCCAATGCCCAGAGAGCGGAAGAAATTGGCGGTTTGCGTTGTTTTTCCGAACAACTCATTCCAAGTGAGAGTTTCGGCACGATCTTTGGGGCCGGACGTGATCTGAAACGAAATGGCGGGGCGTTCCCCGTATTTTTCCGCAGTGGCGGCGACAAATTCATACATAGTTTTGGGAAGATCACGATCCTCCCATCGCGCTTCTGCTTCAATAGCATTGCGGTCGTCAATTGATGAAAATTTGTTCATCACACTCTCTCCCATTGGGCACGTCCCCACGTGCTCTTCTCCCCAAGGAGGATGATTGCAAACGACTATTTTCGCAAGGGAAAGTCCAAACGACGGAACGTAAGGAGAAAGTTACGCTACGCCATTTCCGTCCGTAAACTGCAACCGCGCCAGACGCGCATAGAGGCCGTCCTCGGCGACAAGGGATTCATGTGTGCCGTCGGCAATGATTTTTCCGCCATCAAACACAAGGATGCGATCGGCTTTTTTCACGGTTGCCAAACGGTGGGCCACAATCAGGGTCGTGCGCCCTTGGGCCATTTCATCGACCGCGTTTTGAACCGCACGTTCGCTTTCGGCGTCTAAAGCACTTGTCGCTTCATCGAGCAAAAGGATAGGCGCGTCGCGCAAAATGGCACGGGCAATGGCGATACGTTGCTTTTGCCCGCCTGAGAGCATAACACCGCGCTCGCCAACTTGGCTTTCGTATTTCTCGGGTAACGCCATGAGGAAATCATGTGCGGCAGCAGCTTTTGCGGCCTCAAAGACCTCGGCATCCGTGGCGTCGGGGCGGCCGAAACGAATGTTCTCAAGAGCGGTGGTCGCAAAAATAATCGGGTCTTGGGGCACAAGCGCGATCTGTTCTCGAAAATCGGTTCGGGTCAAGTCGCGCAGGTTGAGCCCATCAATGGAAACGACGCCGCTGGTGGGATCGTAAAAACGCTGGAGTAACTGAATGACGGTCGATTTTCCTGCGCCAGATGGCCCCACAAGCGCAACCGTTTCGCCCGGTTTGATCGAAAGATTGGTGCCAGAAAGCGCAGCAATTTCAGGCCGCGCAGGATAGTGGAAGGTGACGTTGTCAAAGACGATTTCGCCGCGCACGGGTTTCGCGAGCGTTTTCGGATTAGCAGGATTTTTGATCGCATCTTCGGTGTTGAGCAGTTCGACAAGGCGCTCGGTTGCGCCAGCTGCGCGTTGAAGTTCACCCCAAATCTCGGAGAGGGCGGCAACCGACCCCGCGACCATAACCGCATAAATCACGAATTGAACGAGGGCACCGATGCTCAGACTGCCTTGGTTGACGTCATGTGCGCCCATCCAAAGAACACCCACAACACCCGAGAAAATAAGGAAAATAACAACCACAGTCATCAGGGCGCGTGTGGTTATCCGTTTCATTGCGACGACATAGGATTGCTCCGTTACATCGGCGAAATTCTTGGAGGAAAGGGCTTCGTGTGTGAAGGCTTGAACGGTTTGCACCGAGGAAAGGTCTTCGCTTGCGCTGCCGGAGGATTTTGCGATCCAGTCTTGGTTTTCGCGACTCAAAATCCGCAAACGGCGACCAAGAACAATAATGGGAACGATAACGGCAGGAACGATAAACAACACCATCGCGGCCAGTTTTGCGCTGGTCAAAAGCATGAGAGCCATGCCGCCAACGAAAATCAGCGCATTGCGCAAAGCGATTGAAACGGAGGAGCCGATGACCGACAGGATAAGCGTCGTATCGGTGGTGATCCGACTTAGAACTTCTCCGGTCATGATTTTCTCATAAAACGCGGGGCTCATGCGAATGACGCGATCAAAAACAGCTTTGCGAATGTCTGTGACAATACGCTCGCCAAGGCGGGTCACGAGATAGTAGCGCAAGCCCGTTCCAAGTGCGAGAATCGCTGCAATCGCGAGGGCCGCACCAAAGTAGCTGTCGATGAGCGCTCCGTTGGAGGCCGTAAAGCCGTCCACAACACGGCGCACCGCAATAGGCAGAATGAGCGAGGTTGCCGCCGTTAGAACCAGCGCGAGACAGGCGGCGAGGACAAGCCCGCCATAGGGACGCACAAAAGGAACAAGTCCGCGCAAAGCGCCCATTTGTTTGGATTTTTCGCGGTCTTCATCTAATTGGGCCATGGAGCCCCCCGTTTGTTTGCGTCCCAACCCACATAATGGCCTGTATCAGAAGCAACAAGCGCTCAAACGCCGCAGAATGGCTTTTGGAAGCTATTTCGGCAAATTGGGGGAATGTGGAGCGGGTAGAGGGAATCGAACCCTCGCCTTAAGTTTGGAAAACTCGTATGATACCATTTCACCATACCCGCGTCGTTTGAGAGTAGTATTTCAGCTGTATTGGAGCGTCAAGACGTGAAATCCGCAAAGCGCGGAATTTGACAGGAAAATTTGCCTGCGTGAAGGTACGCCTGTTTGCGCTAATCCCCGAGTTTTCGTGTGCAAGCCCAGCTCAGAAGGATCATTCCCGCGGCCGTTCCAAGGCAGAGAGCGAGCCCTCCGATTTGGTAGGATACCCCCGAGAGGAGTGTCCCTGTTAGGCGGCCAACTGCGTTCGCCATATAGTAAAACCCCACGTCCATGGTGACCCGTTTTTCATCCGTCAACGCTAAGATGAGGTAGGAGTGAAGCGAAGAGTTTACCGCAAAAATGGCCCCGAAGATCAGCAGGCCCGCGACAATTGTTCCAGTGAGCATCGGAGATGTGCTGGGTGCTAGAAGGAGGATTGCGGTTAGGGCAACAGGAACCACTGCGAGGCCGAGTGCCCATTTCTGTGCCAAAACAGCGTATTCATGTTCGCCGCGTTGGTGCGCGCGCAAGAGCTTTGGTGCGCTGGCTTGCATCATCCCATAGAGAATCGTCCAAACCGCCATAAAACTCCCGATCAAAAAGAACGCGGCGCGATTGGATTCCTCCGAGCCATCCGAGAGGACGGCGTAAAAATAAATGGGAATCCCCACCACAAACCAAACATCACGCCCCCCGAATAGAAAAACACGCGCAGCGCTGAGCCAGTTGATATTACGGTTTTTAGAGAAAACTTCTTTGAACTTGGCGTCTTTTCGCCCTGTGGGAAGGCCCGTCGGCATGCCCACAAGCACAGCAATCAACACAAGCCCCAATACGCCCGCCATCGCCAAGACTGCAGGCACAAAACCAAGGGTCGCCAAAAGCACGGCACCAAGCAAAAAGCCCAATCCTTTGACCGCATTCTTGGAGCCAGTCAAAATCGCGACCCATTTAAATAGGCCGCCTTTGGCCTTGGGGGCTAGGATTTTAACCGCACTTTTTGAACTCATTTTTGCGAGGTCTTTGGCGATGCCAGATGCGCCTTGCACAAGCATGACGAACACGACCGAGGCCCCGATGCTCCAGTTTGGGTCCAGTAATGAGAGCGCCAGCAAAGCCGCGACTTGAAGCGCCAGCCCAGCATACAGCGTGGACGTCAGTCCAAAGCGCGCGGCAATCCAGCCCGCCGAAAGATTGGTCACAATCCCCGCCACCTCATAGAGCACGAAGAGATAGGCGAGTTGAACCGGTGAAAATCCGAGCGTATGAAAATGCAAAAGCACCAACATGCGCAGCGCGCCGTCCGTCAGCATGAAGGCCCAATAGGCGGCCGTTACAGCGATATAGGCCGAGAATCCCCGCGTTTGTGTCACAGGGAATCGCCAACCATAAAGGCCACGTCGACCAGTCGGTTTGTATAGCCCCATTCGTTGTCGTACCACGCGTAAACCTTGAGTTGGGTTCCGTTCACGACCATGGTTGAAAGCGCGTCTATGATGCAACTGCGAGGGTCATTTGTGTAATCCGAGGACACAAGCGGCCGTGTTTCATAACCCAAGATGCCCTTGAGGGAACCAACGGAGGCCACGCGGAAAAGCTCGTTCACTTCTTCAACACTCGTCTCGCGTTCCATTTCAAAAACGCAATCCGTGAGCGAGCCGTTGAGCAAGGGAACGCGCACGGCGTGGCCGTTAAGTTTGCCTTTTAACTCTGGATAGATGAGCGTGATTGCCGTGGCCGACCCCGTTGTCGTGGGGATCAAATTGGTCAGGGCCGAGCGTGCGCGCCGCAAATCAGAGGCGGGGCGGTCGACGATTGTTTGGGTGTTAGTGACGTCGTGGATAGTGGTGATTGAGCCATGGCGAATGCCGATCCCTTCGAGCAGAACTTTGACCACCGGCGCGAGGCAATTGGTCGTGCAACTTGCGGCGGTGATGATTTTGTGGGTTTCGGGATCATAAATATAGTCGTTGACGCCATAGACAATATTGGCGGTTGGGCCGCCCTTTACGGGGGCCGATACGACGATTTTTTTGACGCCTGCTGCAAAATAGGGGGCCAGTTTAGTTTCGGTTTTGAACGCTCCTGTACAGTCGATCACAACGTCGACTCCTTCGAGCGGCAACTCATCGAGATTGCGCGTGGAGGTCACAGGAATATGCGTTCCGTCGATTGTGATGCTGTTGTTGTCGGCCTCGAAGTTCGCGGGCCAACGCCCGTGAATCGAGTCAAACTCCAGCAAATGCGCGTGCATTTTGGGGTCTCCCACAGCATCATTAATAAAGGCGATTTTTGCGCCGCGCTCTAGGAGGGGACGCAGGGCGAGTTTTCCGATGCGGCCAAGGCCATTGATGGCAAATGTTGTCATGTCAAAAGGCTTTCTGATTAATTACGCGCGATATCGTCGACCGATTTTTGGAGGTCGGCACGGCTGGCTGTTTCAAAAGGGAGGGTGGCAAAACGCGAGATGCGTGTGTTTAGCATTTCATAGGTGTTTTCAAAGCGGTCTCGGGATGCTTTGTCCAAGGAGTTGGCTGCTGGGACGGGGTCTTCGATGCCCCAATGGCTGGCGATGGGGGTGCCATGAAGCGCGCCGCTGTCTTGGTTTGCTGCGTTGTCACAAACGGTGAATACGAAATCGAAGTCGGATGTCGTTTCGCCCAAAACGGTGGTGATGTTTTTGGAGTGCAGGTTTTGAATGTTGTGGCCTTTGGATAGCAAAACATCGCGGGCTATGGCGTGGACGCCTGCGCGCGGTTTTGTCCCTGCGGACGCCACAGTGAAAGTGCGACCTTGCCAATCGCGCAGGATCGTTTCGGCCATAATTGAGCGCGCCGAGTTTCCAGTACATAGGAACAAGACGCTGGGTTGTGTCGCTGGTTTTGAAAGGTCGGTTGGAAGGCATAAATCAGCGCGTCCGCCACAACAATTGCTAAACAATCCCGAAACGATTTCCTGTGAGGCCGCAATATTCGCACTATAAAGGAGGCTTGTGCCAAGGCGGCGTTGGTGTACAAGTCCAGCCGATTTTAACGTCGAGAGATAGACCGACGCCGTGCTTGGTTTGAGATCTAGAACGGTAAGGATTTCAGCAACAGGCAGCGCGTCCGGATACCGCCGGATCAGCAGTCGGAAAATAGCCATCCGCTGTGGGTGACTGAGAGTGGCGAGGCGGTCTAGAAGTTTAAATTCCATAATTCGTGAATTAAGGAATTGTGAGGCAAGGCGCAACTGTTTTCTACCAGAAACAAAAGTAATCGCATTTGCACCTTTCGTATTTTTTTGCAAAATGTACAATAACGCCTAACCCCCCTCGTTTTCGCAATGGAAATCCTATGTCAAAAACCGTCCGCCTTGCCCCGAATGATAATGTCGTTAGCGCGATTGAAACCCTCAATCCCGATGAGGACGTCAATGGAATATCGCCAAAACAGCAAATTCCGCGCGGGCATAAAATGGCTACGCAAGCGATTGAGAAGGGGGCGGCGGTATTGAAATACGCGCAGGTCATCGGCTATGCGAAGGAAGATATTGCCGCGGGGGATCATGTGCACACGCACAATCTTGAGTTTCGGGCTGTCGATCAAACCTATGAATTCTCAACCGATATTCGGCCCGTTGCCCCCGCCACGACTGTGGATACCTTTATGGGGTACCGGCGTGAAAACGGCAAAGTCGGCACACGCAATTATGTTGCGGTTTTGACGTCAGTGAATTGCTCGGCAACGGCGGCGCGGATGATTGCAAACCACTTTACGCCAGAGGTTATGGCGAAATATGAAAACGTCGATGGAGTTGTTGCTTTCGTGCATGGCACGGGCTGTGGCATGGCGGGGGATGGCGACGGTTTTGAGGCGCTTCAACGGGTAATGTGGGGCTATGCGGCGCACCCAAATGTTGCAGCTGTTTTGATGGTGGGCTTGGGCTGCGAGATCAATCAGATTGATTGGTTGGTCGAGGCATGGGGTCTTAAGCCGGGGCCAAAGTTTCAGGCGATGAATATTCAAGACGTGGCTGGCCTGCGGAAAACGATCGAGATTGGCATTCAAAAGGTCGAAGCCATGCTGCCATTGGCCAATGAAGCACGCCGCGAAGCTTGTCCCGCCTCGGAGTTGATGGTCGGTTTGCAATGTGGTGGATCGGATGCGTGGTCTGGTGTGACGGCCAATCCCGCGTTGGGTTTCGCCTGTGATTTGTTGGTCGCGCAAGGAGGCACGGGCGTATTGGCCGAGACGCCAGAAATTTATGGTGCGGAGCATTTGTTGACGCGCCGCGCAGCAACGCCAGAGGTGGGTGAAAAACTCATCGGCCTCATCAAATGGTGGGAAGAATACGCCGCCCGCAACAAGGGGTCGATGGACAATAACCCGTCTCCGGGGAACAAAAAAGGCGGGCTTACAACCATCCTTGAAAAATCACTCGGGGCTGCGGCCAAAGGGGGAACTTCGCCCCTAACGGGCGTTTTCAAATACGGTGAAACAATCCGCAGCAAAGGGTTCGTCTTCATGGACAGCCCCGGATATGACCCCGCGTCTGTGACAGGGCAAATCGCCAGTGGATGCAATTTGATCGCCTTTACCACGGGGCGCGGGTCCGCCTTTGGGGCCAAGCCAACGCCGTCGATAAAAATTGCGACGAACACCCAGATGTTCACGCGGATGGAAGAAGATATGGATTTGAACGCGGGGTCGATTCTCACAGATGGCGAAACGATTGAGGCGGCGGGGCAGCGGATTTACCAGATGTTCTTGGACGTGGCCTCTGGAACCCCTTCGAAATCCGAAGCGCAAGGGCTTGGCGATTATGAATTCGTTCCATGGCAAATCGGCGCGGTAATGTAACTCTTGGGTCGTTGAATGTTAGAAAATCCAGTGCTGGGGGATTAGCCCACCGGGGAAACCAAAGGGCGGCCCTCTTTGGCGCGAAGCAAGTTTTGCACCACTAGGTCGCCCATCGCGATGCGTGTTTTCTCGGTGGCGCTACCTTGGTGTGGCGACAGCACAACGTTCGGCAGCTTCCAAAGATCCGGTGACATTTTCGGCTCTTGATCAAACACATCGAGCGCCGCGCCGCCCAAGGCTCCAGACTGCAACATTTCGACCATAACAGGTTCATCAATGAGTGTTCCTCGCCCCAAATTCACGATCGCTCCCTTTGGGCCCAATGCCGTAAGAACTTTGCAATCCACCAACTTTCGCGTGGCTACATTGTCGGGAACAACGGCCACAATCCAATCGGATGCCGCCGCCATTTCCTCAAGCGAGGCATAGTACGGAAAGGGTTCATAGGCCTGTGGGTTGCGGCCATGATAAACCACCTGCATTTTGAAGGCTTGTGCGCGGCGGGCAATTTCTTTGCCGATCCGTCCTAGCCCCAATATTCCAACCGTTGCCCCCGTAAGTTCGCCCGTCAGCGGATACCCGCCTTCGAGCCATTTGCCCTGCCGCGTGAAGGAATCCGCATCGACGATTCTGCGGCAAAGAGACAGCATCAATCCAAGCGCAAGTTCCGCGACGGCATCGCTTAAAACGTCGGGTGTGTTGGTGACGGAAATACCCCGTTTGCGCGCGGCAGTGACGTCGATACCATCATAGCCAACGCCAAAACTTGAGATGACTTTGAGGTTGGGAAAGGCGTCCATCATTGCGTCGTCACAGCCAACATGACCGTTCGTCGCCATGAATTTCACATGCGCGCAGTTGCTCAGAAACGTTTTTTTATCAACGACTTCCCAGTATTTCAGGATGGTGAAGGACTCCGAGAGGTCCGCCATGACTTTAGGGGGCATGGGGGCGATCATGATTAGGTCATTCACTTGGAGTCTCCTTGGGCGTTTTGTTTTTTTGCGAGTGTACCCTATTTCACGGCGCGGCCAAGAGGCCACAAATTGGCCGGTGGTTACCCATGCTCTTGGGGGAAGACTTTAGGGCACTTTCTTTCCAGAAAGAGGGAGCCGGTGAAGTGCGTGAAAACGTCCGTCCCCCGCTTCGCCAGCCAGAATTAACGAACAGAATGGCATGGGGCGCCCCAAGTTATGGGCGAAGTGTGTACGGGCCAAAGCTTCTAAATGTTCCAAGTCTTTGGGCGGCAAATGACCACTCAAAGTGATGTGAAATTTGAACGCGTCCAAAACATACGGATACCCCCAATTTTTCAAGTTGGTTTCCTGCAGGGGCGTTAGGTTGGCCTTGCGGCGTCCGGCCAATTCCGTCTCGCTGAGAGGGGCGCGAAAACGGTCCAGTTTTTGCAGAACGGCGGCGGCGAGACTGGCAAGATGGTCGATGTTCCCTTCCGGAGTAAGCGCCAAAGTCGACTTATCTATTGTGAGGCTTAGGGCTTCAATTTCAACAGGAGCATGGACAGCACAAAGCGCCTTGGTTTGAGACAAAAGACTCTCATATGTTGTGCCTTTTGCAAGGTGAAAGGGAGGTTTGATTGTTCCATGAAAGCCGTATTTCCTTGGAGCTTGGGTTGCAATACGCAGGGCGGTTTCGGAGGCTTTTGGGTGTGGCACGGCGCAACCCTTTTCCAAATCCCACCCAAGCCAAGCAGCGCCAGAATCGGCAAACATACCCGCCTCAGGTGTCATGAAAATGCTGTATCGATTAAACAACAATGGGGAGGCTCCTTTGGGATTTTTCAAATATGACACCTCCATTGATACGCGAACTTGTGCAGATTATCCTGCCTAAATGAGCGGATTTGCGGCCTTTTTGCAAAAAAATATGCGATTATATTGCCCACAATGTCGCCCGTTGCGCGCTGCGGTCGGGTATTCCCATTGTGCGTGGGGTGTGGTTTGAGGGGCGCAAAGGTTTCAAGCGGGCGGGCAGGTCTAGGTCGGTCATAAAATGGGATATAACATGAGTTTACGCGGCGCGATTTTCGATATGGACGGCCTCCTTTTGGACACGGAGCGCCTCACCATCCTGTGCTATCAACGCGCTGCCGATGACGTTGGCTTGATTGATTTCGAGCCGGTTCTGTTGGGTCTCATCGGGGTTCGGCGCAAGGAATCAGAAGACATTTTGCGCGCAAGAATCGACGATTTGGCGATCTTTGAGGCGTTTCTAGAGAAAAGTACCGCCAATTCCGCGGCGATTAAAATTGAGGACATTCCCATTAAGGCGGGAGTCGTCGAATTGCTCAAGGCCCTGAAAGAAAAGGGACTTCCTTGTGCTGTCGCCACCTCAACCCAAACGGAAAAAGCGCGTCACCATCTTGAAGTCTCTGGCCTTCTTGGTTTTTTTGAAACAGTGACGGGCGGAGATCAGGTGGTTTCCCCTAAACCTGCACCCGACATCTATCTGCGTGCTGCAAAATCGCTTGGTCTGAAGGCGACGGATTGCGCTGCCTTTGAGGATTCCGATCCCGGAACCCGCGCGGCAGTTGCCTCTGGAGCACGGGTGGTGCAGGTTCCAGATATTTTGCAACCATCCCCAGAAGTTCGCGCTCTTGGTCACGTAATCGCGCCGACTCTCCTACTTGGGGCAACGCAAATCGGGTTGATTTAGGAGGCGGACAACCAAAGCTTTTCGCGGATATAAAACTACGGGAGAAGTGAAGCGCCTAACGAGAGAGAACTCGAACTCTCTTTTCAAAGCGCTAGAGCAATGGGAGCGATCATGGCGAAACTAATTAATAATTTCAATATGTTAGCAAAAGGCGCGCTCTGAGAAGCTGAAGCCTTTCTCGCGGCGGCGCAGCTTTGATGAGCGGGGAAGTCTCGTACACGGTGCTTATACCCGTGATCGCCGGTTCGGTGATGACGGCACACTCCGCGCGAAAAATTTCCAGTTAAGACTAGTCTGATCGTTCGGAAACTGATGAGCGGTAAGTTCTGCAATACGACATTCGAGAACAGTGGCGGCGGTAACAAGCCTAAAATAGAGGGAAGTGTCCCAAAAATTGGTACGCATAGCCGATAATTTGACAATTGCGCGTCCCAAGAATTGGTACTTATATACATCTAGACATAGGCTGTAGGTTTTAGAGTGCAAGAGAAACACTCCAAGCCTAGGCAGTTGCTAGAAACATTCACCAACTAAACCCGAAGTCTACCCTATGCAAAGTTGGTCCAGCAACTTTAGCTGTGGCGCTTTATGGGTAATTCCTATGCTTGGTGGAGGTGGTTCTTGGAAAAGACATAGCCCGCCCAAAAAAGGACGGGCCATATTTTATTTCAAGAAAAGGATTTGAGTTACCTTAGTTTCAGTCGTTGCCGCTGCCATTATCATTGTCAGGGTTCGGTGCGCCGCCGAAAGCTTCCTTAAGGGACTGTACCTGTTCTCCAACTTTGTAATCCGGATCAACGTTTTCTCTGTACTCCTTGATCACTTGTCCGAGGTTAGTTCCGTTAGCCTTGTGGGTCTTGGGTGCTTCGGAGACAATTCCGCCGTGCGCACCAGGATCGTCAGGCTGCCCAGCAAGTGCTGCTGACCCAACTAAAAGTGCGGATACCGCGGAAAGTGAAATTATACGGTTCATCATTTTTAACTCCCTACTCCAAAAAACGCAAAAGAGCCTGACTAGAGGTTGAAGCTTCAAGAAGACAGGCATTCAAAGCATAACTTGAGGAAGCTATCCAAAATTGATCTATGTCATTTGATGCGGGATACACGGAGTTGCAATTTACCGACGTGCGTTTCGATCGATGAGCACACACGCTCTTTTCCGCAATTTGCATCGCCACAATTGTCATCATCTGGTTTAATCAATGTGTCCTGCCCCTAGCACACCTAGTTTGGGACCGGAGTGGGTAAACATTTTGTTAAGCGGTCCAAACGAAAAAAATGCATCCAGCGCACTCACTCGCTTCGTCAAAAATGTTTTAACCACAGGGAGCAAATTCGGACCATAAGCAACGTACAACCAACCGCTATACAGTGCATTTTCCAGCGGGCCAGCTTCCTCCGGTTAACTCATTTTGGTCACTGACCATGTATGACCTACCCGCAAGCTTGCTCGTCGAAAATCCAATCAATCGCTACCTTCTGAAACCACCGATGCTACCGCAGTCAGTTAAGGAAGCCGATAGTGGAATAATTTTCTACATTCAGAACGAGTCGCCAGAGAAGGACAAGGAAGCTAACTGGCGGCTTGCGCCAAGGGTCTTTTCTGGTCAATCTTACGTGTTTATTGCCCCATTTGTTATCTATAAAAAGAATGACTTAAGCCCCGAATGAGGCTTCATTTCGGGTTACTCAATGCGATCCCATCAAACGTCGTCACGATTGAAGTGGCGTTTCCAGATTTCAGTTCGGATTCTATCTCGCGCTTCATAGTCGTCAATTGCTTTTTCAAGGTCGCCGACTTCGTCTGTCTCTTTGTCGGTAGCGATTTCGGTTAGGCGCATGGTGTACCAGGCCGTTATCCCGCCTTCCGGTGCATCTGTGAACCTTGGGAAAATTGGTTCAGGCATTTGGCCTGCCGACCAAAGATTGGGGAGGGTTGGTTCAAGGACCAACGCACGGGCTAGGCCAATTACATCGACTGCACCGCTCAAAACGGCTTCTTCCGCTTGCGCTCGCGTTTTGAAGCCGCCTGTTAACATCAAGGGCTTGGATGTCACCGTTCGGGCGCGTTTGGCAAATGCAATGAAGTAGGGCCCACGTCCCGCGCCGTCAGAAGCGGACTTAGCGCCTGGGAAATACGTCCCTCCGCTAATGTCGATAATGTCCACGGATGACTTGTCCAAAGCAGCCACAACCTGAAGTGCGTCGTCTTCGTTAAATCCACCTTCTAGCTGATCTGAGGAATTGAGTTTCACAGCAATAGGGAAGTTGGAACCGACGGTCGCGCGTGTAGCCTTAATGGATTCAAGTAATAATTTCATACGGTTGGCGATAGGCCCACCATACGCATCGCTGCGCTTGTTGAACAACGGTGACAGAAACTGACTCAGCAAAAATCCGTGTGCTGCATGTATCTGTACCCCGCCAAAACCAGCCTGCTGTGCCAACTTAGCCGTCTTTGCGAACTCCAAGGGGACCTGCTGGATTTCATCGAGGGTCATTCCCTCACAACGAAGGCCGGGAAAATCAAGCGCGCTTGGCCCCTTGGGTGTGCTAATGGGCGCATAGGCAAGCGCACCCGCGTTACCGAGTTGCAACCAGAGCTGGGTCCCGTTTTCCCCACCATGTGCGGCAAGATCACGAAACTTATCCACGTCAGAACTTCTATTGAGCACCAGATTGCCCGGCTTTTCAGCATAATTAGGCATGGATTGCACTTCGCCGATAATCGATACGGCCAACCCACCTTCTGCCCAGCGCTGATACAGCCTGTTTTGCGCGGGCGTTGGATGGCCCGCGCCATCACCCAATGAGTCCGACATTGCCGATTTTGCGATGCGGTTTTTCAAGACCGCGCCACAGGGCAATTCAAGCGGTTGAAACAGAACCTCATGGTGTTGCATATGAAAATCTCCTGTTAAATTCCCGCGTTAGATAACTTGTTTGTAAAAAAAATCGACGCAACAACCCTAATATAGTTGAAGGCCCGTTTCAGACTTTACGAAATGGGTGAGCTTGGTGACGGTCGAAGTCAAGGTAGGTAGCCGAGGGAGAAAAGACAAACGTAAGAGTGTTACGTTCATTTCTTCGGCTTAGCTCAAAGCAATTAACCGCTGCCATAGGTTCTCTAGAATTAAGCTAGGCTGGCTGTCTGTTTTTGCCGAGATAGCGCACATGTATAAAACATGGTGCTGCTGGGGGGCATTGAACGGTCATTCCGAGATATTCCCATGCGCCCCAGCATCATATAAATATCAAACGTTTTCAAAGAATTAGTAATAAGCTGCTATTCCCTCTTGTTCCTCTATGGTCCCGTATATACCATATGTTGTAATGGGGCTGAGAGTGGGGCTAGAAAATGAGAGAGTTGAACAAGCTAAGCGCGGCATTGGTCAGAACAGCCCCTTTGGGCAAGTATGGCGACGGCGGTGGCCTGTGGCTTCATAAGGCGGGGCAGGAAGGTGGCAAATGGATTCTACTTGTCACAATCCACGGTAAGCGCCGCGAGATGGGTCTAGGCGCGTTTCCTGAAACGTCCCTCAAAGAAGCACGCTCAGAGGCCGAAAAATGGCGGGCGGTAGTGAGAGGGGGCAAAGACCCTATCAAGGAGCGAGAGCGCCTAGCCCGCGCCGCCCAGCGCAATTTGAATATTCTCTCCGATGTAGCGCTAGACGCATTTGAAAGCCGAAAGGCTGAACTCAAAGGCGATGGAAAAGCGGGCCGATGGTTTAGCCCCTTAGAAATTCACGTTTTGCCGCGCCTTGGAAAAGTGCCCGTTTCCGAGATTGACCAAATCGACATTCGCGACACCCTTGCTCCCATCTGGCACACAAAAGCCATGACCGCTCGCAAGGCGATGAACCGTCTAAGCATCTGCATGAAGCATGCCGCCGCGCTGGGCTATGATGTGGACATACAAGCCACTGAGAAGGCCCGCGCTCTTTTGGGTACTCAACGCCATGAAATAAAGCACATCCCCGCCGTGCATTGGCAGGACGTGCCTGCGTTCTATTCCAGTTTAGAAGAAAACACGACAACGCACCTTGCCTTGCGCCTTCTTATCCTTACCGCCGTTCGCTCGAAATCCATTCGCTTCATGCATGTTGACCAAATCGAAGGCGACGTTTGGACCATTGAAGGCGAGGCATTGAAAGGCCGCAAAGGAAAAACCACTGATTTTCGAGTGCCCCTGTCGCTGCCAGCACTGGCAATTATCGAACAGGCCCGCGCTGGTGCCCGTGACGGGTTCCTATTCCCTAGCGCTCGCAAGGGTGTGATTAGCGATGCGACTATGTCCCGCCTCATGGAGCGTAGAAGCATGGTAGAGCGCCCACACGGGTTTAGGTCTAGCTTTCGGGATTGGGTGGCCGAAAAAACAAACACGCCACACGATGTGGCGGAAACAGCCTTAGGGCATATTGTCGGCGGTGCGGTAGAGCGGGCCTACAAGCGCACAGACCACTTTGAGCAACGCCAAGTGCTCATGCAGCGCTGGGCTGATTACGTGACTGCAAAGCAAGCCACAATCGTGAGGATTTGCTGAAAACTTTTCCCAGCTTTAATCGAGAATGCTTTAGGGGCGCTACAGTTGCGCTCGCTACCGCTGTAGAAGCTGCCTACCTCCGTCGCAAAAAAGATTGCAGGTGTTCAAGTGACTCGATGCCGACGCATAGCTTTACTAGATGTAGGGTCATGTTTGCAACGAACCCCAATACGTGGACGAATTATGATGGCCAATGCCAACTCGACTTCGTATGTTGCCTCTACGTTCTTAAACATCAGGAGAGTGCCTAGTGATACAAAGACATTACCGAAGAACTGAAGTCGAAAAGATAACAGGCCTAAGTAGGTCGCTGATTTATTCGATGATGGACGAAGGCGAGTTTCCCCGTCCAATGCGCATGGGAAAGAAAGCCGTAGCGTGGCAAGAAAGCGCAATTGTGGATTGGTTGAACAGTCGCCTATCCACTTAGTACAACGCCTACGCAGTAACGAAACTGGCGCAGGCGTTGAGATAGTCCATACAACTAACTCCTACCGCACCGCGCCTCTAATCGCAAAGAGGTTTTTCTCTATGAGAATCAAAGTAACGCTCAATTTGAGCGAACAATCCCGCACGTTTGAACTCAAGGGCAGATTGGGTTGGACAATGGTCCATCTGGTTAGGGCTGGTGCCAAGGGTTTAACGACCCTTGAGCATCCCGCCCTCCGTATGTCGGCTTATATTTTTAGCCTGAGAGAAATGGGCATTCCTATTGAAACGCAAATGGTGCCGCATAAGGGCAGTTATCCTGGCATGCATGCGCTCTACGTCCTGTCCTGTGACGCTCATATGCAACTGCTGGAAGCTGAGGTGCAGGCATGAAAGTTGACCGCGCCACAGCACCGCGATTTGCAACCACTCCGTTTGAAAGGCACCTAATGCACAAACATAGTTTGCCTAGCCACCTAGCCCGAACCTTGGCGGAAATTCGGGGGATGCATCGCTAATGGGTAAAAGCAATCGCAAAGACAGTGAAGGGCAATACGTTGCTCTGTCCTATGCGCACCTCAAGTCAGAAGCATGGCGGTCCCTTTCGGGGGCCGCTGTCAAAGTCTGGTTTGAACTGCACACGCGATTTAACGGCGGCAACAACGGCAACGTGCGACTGTCGCTAAATGAAGCGGTGAAAGCGCTGGGCATTTCAAAAGGCACCGCCCAACGCGCATTTTTGGATCTTGAGGAAAAGGGTTTCATAGCGCTGCACAATCAAGGCAACTGGTATCACCGCCGCGCCCATGAATGGCGATTAACCACCAAACGCATGCAATCTCCAAAAGGGGTTCAGGTGGCAACAAATGATTGGGTACACTGGCGGGCAAAAACAAAAGGCGGACCACCAGAGTACCCGTCGCCTTCGCCAATGGGACCACCTCGAAACCCAAAGCCTCTTTCTGGGTCCACCAGAGAACCCGTCAGGGCAGATTCCAAGCCGCGCTTGGGTACTCATGTGGGACACTAATACTAACCACTCTCAGGGAAGGAACGCCCCATGACAGGGACCACCCCAAAGACAACGGCAAAACCAAATCAAAAACGCACCTACCCTAAGATTGAGGATGGGAAGAAAGGAAGTGTGAATATCACCTGTGATGACGGGTTTTCGTTTTCTCAGCTTATGGGGATGAAAACAGAAGATGCTGCCAAGGGTGTATTGCTGTCAGCGATAAACGCGCTGGGCGCAAACGGTGCCGCCTATCGAACTTTCGCCAGCGCTCTTTTTGCGGAACTCGAACCACGCGACGCCGCCGAAGCCATGCTCATAGCACAGATGACTGCCACTCACACACTTATGACCGTATTGGCTGGGCGCGTTATCGACCAAAACAATGTTCAAACTAGGGAATCGCAAGAACGATCTATGACGCGCCTCAGTCGCACCTACCTTGCCCAGATGGACGCCTTAAAGAAGTATCGCGCCAAGGCCCAACAGACAGTCAGGGTCGAGCGTGTGACGGTTCACGATGGTGGACAAGCCATTGTAGGGGATGTGACCCACGGGGGGAGGTGTGAGTATGAAAAGTGACGTTAACCCCATGAACCCTATTGAACGCCTGAGAAACGCGCCCCGATGTACAGCAACCGCTAAAGGCACAGGCAAGCGCTGCAAATGCCCTTCTAAGCAAAATTGGAACGTTTGCCGCTTGCATGGCGCTGGCGGTGGAGCGCCGCGCGGTGCTGCCCATCCGAACTTCAAGCATGGATTGCGAACCGTAGAGATGGAGAAAATACGGTGTCTAGTAGCGCTACTGAGTGCAAGCTAGTAAGCATAACATAAAACCTCGCTTAGCCACCGGACGCTTACCCCGCAACTCCGTGCATCCTACATCAATTGACATAGATCAATTTTGGAGAGCTTCCTCAAGTTATGCTTTAAATGCCTGTCTTCTTGTAGCTCCATCTTCGAGTCAGGCTTTATTGCGTTTTTTGGAGTAGGGAGTTTAAAATGATGCACCGTTTAATTTCACTTTCCGCGATATCCGCCCTTTTGATTGGGTCCGCAGCTCTTGCTGGGCAGCCTGACGATCCTGGTGCGCACGGAGGAATTGTCTCCGAAGCACCCAAGACCCACAAGGATAACGGAACTAACCTCGGACAGGCGATCAAGGATTACAGAGAAAACGTTGATCCGGATTACAAAGTTGGAGAACAGGTACAGTCCCTTAAGGAAACTTACGGCGGCGCACCGAACCCTGACAATGATAATGGCAGCGGCAACGACTGAAACTAAGGTAACTCAAATCCTTTTCTTGAAATAAAATATGGCCCGTCCTTTTTTGGGCGGGCTACGTCTTTTCCAAGAACGACCTCCACCAAGCATAGCAATTACCCATAAAGCACCGCAGCTAAAGTTGCTGGACCAACTTTGCATAGGGTAGACTTTGGGTTTAGTTGGTGAATGTTTCTAGCAACTGCCTAGGCTTGCGATTTTTTACCAGTTTCCTCAAGTGCATTTTTCTGGCAGCGGCTGTCCCAAATGCGCGCAAATGAGCCAGATGTTCACCCAATCCGAATTCGTTGAGAAGTCAATAGCGGTTCACGGCGACCGTTACGATTACTGCGCAGCCGTTAACCCTACGGGGGGGAGTGTGATTCCTTGAAGATATTATCTGGGGACCGAAGGCGGGAAGCCCTTTTCACGCATCCACAAAATGGAGTTTTCGGACGCCGTAAAGGATTCGGACGCCGTAAAGGATATTGCCTCGTGCGCGTGCGCGTATTGGTGACGAAACTACACTTCTGGATGTGACGGGCGCATTTATTACCCGTACCTATCAAAAGCGTTTAGTGGGTCTAAAGGTGGGGCTGAAAATAGTTCGGCCAATTTAAGTAGCTGAATATTAACAGTTTTATCGCCTTTTATGGTGCTGCTGGGGAGAATTGAACTCCCGACCTCGTCATTACCAATGACGCGCTCTACCACTGAGCTACAGCAGCCCGTTTGCACGAGGCTTGGCGGCTGATTAGACGCAATTCGGACGCGAGGCAAGGGTCTTTTCGCCCAATTACGGGTGACCATATCCGGTGTGCGGAAAATCCGGCTGTTTTTTACCATGTAGGCTCAAATCTCGCGGAATAGATTTGGATGGGGTCTCGGTTACTGGACGGCCTCCCTTTGCTAGGGTAGACAGTCAAATATGAGCAAAGAACCAGTGAATAAAAGTGCAAAGGCTGCAGGAACCCAAGAGGGGGCAAAGCCGGCACAAAAAACGGGAAAAACCCGTGACGACCGACTCAAGTCGGCGTTGAAGGCAAATATGGCCAAACGTAAATCCCAAGCACGCGCACGCAGTGTCGTGAATGATCAAGAAAATTAGGCAGAGTAGGGCAGAGAATGGATTCAATTGTTGTTAAGGGAAATGGCCCGCTCAAAGGGCAAATTCCGATTGCTGGGGCGAAAAACGCCTGCCTGACACTGATGCCTGCGACGTTATTGTCAGAAGAGCCGCTGACGCTAACCAATGCGCCGCGCTTGTCTGACATCCAAACGATGACAGCTCTTTTGGAGTCGTTGGGGGCGGAAGTTTCGAGCCTTCAGGACGGAAAAGTCTTGGCGCTGTCTTCACATAATATCGACAACCATGTGGCCGATTACGAAATCGTGCGTAAAATGCGGGCATCGAACTTGGTGCTTGGTCCGATGTTGGCCCGTTTGGGGCATGCGATTGTTTCGCTTCCTGGAGGATGCGCAATTGGCGCCCGTCCGATGGACCTCCATATTGCGGCGCTTGAGGCAATGGGGGCGGAGATCGAACTCAAAGAGGGCTATTTGCACGCGATAGCACGCGGCGGATTAAAAGGCGCGGTGCATGAGTTGCGGTTTGCATCCGTTGGGGCCACGGAAAACACCGTGATGGCCGCGACTTTGGCCAAGGGAACGACCGTGCTCAAGAACGCGGCGCGCGAGCCCGAGATCGTCGATTTGGTGCATTGTCTGCGCAAAATGGGCGCACAAATCGAAGGTGAAGGCACCTCGACGATTACCATTCAGGGCGTTGACCGATTGAACGGCGCGACCCATCCCGTTGTGACTGATCGCATTGAATTGGGCAGCTATATGCTCGCCCCTGCGATCGCTGGCGGCGAAGTTGAATTGCTTGGTGGGCGGATCAATTTGCTAGCCGCTTTCTGTGAGAAACTGGATGCCGCTGGCGTAAGTGTCACTGAGACCGAAAAAGGCCTGATGGTTGCACGCAAAGGCGACTTAATTCATTCGGTGGATGTGGTTACCGAAGTTTATCCTGGGTTCCCGACAGACCTCCAAGCCCAAATGATGGCGCTTATGTGTACGGCTGATGGCACCAGCGTTTTGGAAGAGAAAATCTTTGAAAACAGGTTTATGCACGCGCCGGAGCTTATCCGTATGGGGGCGAATATTGACGTTCAGGGCGGTGTTGCAACCGTTAAAGGCGTGAAGCGTCTCAAGGGTGCGCGCGTTATGGCGACCGATTTGAGGGCCTCTGTGTCGCTCATTTTGGCTGGCCTTGCCGCTGAGGGTGAAACCGTCGTTTCGCGGGTATACCATGTGGATCGCGGTTATGAACATGTGGTCGCCAAATTTGCCGGAATCGGCGCACAAATTGAACGGGTGAAAGAATGACACAGGACGCCAGCTTTGAAGACGGAGCAGAGAAGCCAATCCAATTGGTGGCCGTTGATGCGACCGATCTAGGGGTCATCTCGGGCCTTGTGCAGGACGCTGTTTTCCTTGGCTCGGAAATGACATGGCTTCCCGCGCAACGCCGTTTTGCGATTTTGTGCAATCGGTTCCGTTGGGAAGATGTTGCGCAAGCCAAGGCACGCAACCGCCCTGTCGAGCGCGTGCGGTCAATCCTTGCCTTTGAGGACGTAACCAAGGTCTTGAGCCAAGGTATCGATCCGCAGCAAAAAGACACGGTTCTGTCTGTCCTGACGGTGCATTTTGAGCCGACTGAGGATGGCGCGGGACGCCTTGTTTTGACCCTTGCGGGGGACGGGGCCATTGGGCTTGATGTGGAATGTATTAATGTCTCATTGCAGGATGTGACGCGACCTTATATTGCTCCATCAAAACACATTCCTCACCATCCGGAGTAAATAGATGCCTCTTTTCCTGAACGCCCAAGACGCCAATTTCGAGGCGGATTTCGCAGCGTTCCTTGGGACAAAGCGCGAAGACAGCCCTGATGTAGATGCGGTCGTGGCTGAAATTATTGCCGACGTGCGGGCGCGGGGCGACGAGGCTGTGATTGAGTTGACGCGCAAGTTTGATCGGTTTGAGGTTACGGCAGAAACGATCGCCTTTTCGAAAAGCGAAATCGATGCGGAGTGTGCGAAAGTAAGCGTCGAGGACGCCGCAGCACTTGAGATGGCGGCGGAGCGTATTCGGGCCTATCACCTGCGCCAAATGCCCGAAGATGCCAGCTTTACAGATGATGTTGGTGCCACACTTGGTTGGCGTTGGAGTGCGGTCTCTGCGGCGGGACTTTATGTTCCCGGAGGCCTTGCCAGCTACCCAAGTTCAGTACTGATGAACGCGGTTCCAGCCAAGGTGGCAGGGGTTGAGCGCTTGGCAATTTGCGTGCCGACACCTGATGGCGTTTGCAACCCACTCGTGCTTTTTGCGGCGCGGCTTGCGGGCGTTGATACAGTTTATCGGATTGGCGGGGCGCAAGCGATTGCAGCCCTTGCATATGGGACGGCGAGTATCGCCCCCGTTGATAAAATTACCGGACCGGGCAACGCGTTTGTGGCGGCGGCGAAGCGGCGTGTTTTTGGCAAAGTCGGTATTGATATGATCGCGGGACCCAGTGAAATTCTGGTGATCGCGGATAAGCACAACAATCCAGATTGGATTGCCGTGGATTTATTGAGCCAAGCCGAGCATGACGAAAGTGCCCAAAGCATCCTCATCACCGATGATGCTGATTTTGGCCTTCAAGTTGTTCAAGCCGTTGAAAAGCGCTTAGAAACGCTTGAGCGGGCGAAGATCGCGGGGCCAAGTTGGCGCGATTTCGGAGCGGTCATTACGGTCGCGACCCTCGATGATGCCGTAACGCTGTCTGATCGAATTGCCCCCGAGCACCTCGAAATTTGCGTTCAGGATGCCGATGCAATGGCCGCAAAAATCAAACACGCAGGTGCGATCTTCATTGGCGCATTTACGCCCGAAGCCATTGGCGATTATATCGGCGGCCCAAATCACGTATTGCCGACCGCACGTTCAGCGCGTTTTTCTTCTGGCCTCTCAGTCATGGATTTTCTCAAGCGCACCACCCTCTCAAAAATGACGCCAGAGGCCCTGCGCGCAATCGGCCCGTCAGCAGAGCGATTGGCCAAATCCGAGAGCCTTGAGGCCCACGGCCTGTCTATCCGCTTGCGGCTCGACAGCTTAAACGAGTAGCATTTTATATGACCACCGATCGAATTGCAGAAATTGATATTGATGATGGTGGGCTTGCACCTCCGACTCCGCAAATTGAACAAGAACGCCGCGTGGCGATTTTTGATCTGTTGGAGGAGAACAGTTTCGCCCTTCCTCCGCGCGATGATCGAGTACCCCCCGTTGGCCCATATCACCTGAAGCTTGCCATTCGTGAGCGGCGTTTGGTGTTTGAAATATCTGACCTTAAAGAGGGGCTTGCGGCAGAATTTCATCTGGCGCTGGGCCCGTTCCGTCAGGTTGTGCGCGATTATTTCCAAATTTGTGAAAGCTACTTCGCAGCGGTTAAAAACCTGCCACCCGGACAAATCGAAGCGATTGATATGGCGCGGCGCGGTATTCACGACGAAGGCGCACGCGTCCTTCAGGAACGTCTTGAGGGCAAAGCCACGTTGGATCACGCAACATCCCGTCGGCTTTTTACCCTTATTTGCGTTCTGCATTTCGGAGGGTAGATGGCGAAGTCGCGTCCGACGTCAGTTCTGTTTTGTTGCGATCATAACGCCGTGCGTTCGCCAATGGCGGAGGGCATTATGAAGGCGCTCTACGGAACATCCATTTATATCCAGTCGGCGGGTGTTAAAAACGATCTGGAGATTGATGGGTTCGCAATTGCGGTTTGCAAGGAAATCGGGGTCGAACTTTCACGGCACCGAAGTCGTTCGTTTGACGAAATGCAAGAGTGGGGCGACGACCTTTCGAGCTATGATTTGGTCGTCGCATTGTCACCCGCAAGCCAACGTCGGGTACTGGATTTGACCCGCATATATCATATCGAGATTGAATATTGGCCGATTCTAGATCCGACTGGCCTTGGCGAAGGGCGCGAGGATCGCCTGCTAAGTTATCGCCAAACACGGGATCAAATCCGCGATCAGTTGCTAGAACGTTTCGGAATACCCGAAAATTCTCTCTAAATCGGAAATTACCCCGCAATTTGGTGAAGTAGTTCTTGAAAGTCCGCCCAAGGACGCGCATTTAGTACACGCTCGCGGAGATACCGCGGCAAGCAACCAATTGGAGAAAACATGGCCAAAGAAGAAGAGCTCGAATTTCCGGGCGTCGTTAGAGAGCTTTTGCCAAATGCGACGTTTCGAGTCGAGCTGGAAAACGGCCATGAGATCATCGCACATATGGCAGGAAAAATGCGCAAGAACCGCATTCGTGTCCTTGCTGGAGACAAAGTTCAAGTCGCGATGACCCCGTACGACCTTACCAAAGGTCGCATTAACTATCGCTTTAAGTAAGCTATGCTGCTCGTTTTAGGCTCCGCAAGCCCACGTCGCGCTGAACTTTTGGCGCAGATTGGCGTGGAGCCTTTTGCCGTGCGCCCTGCCGATATTGACGAGACGCCAAAAAGCGGCGAATACCCTCGCCCCTATTGCCAACGTCTTGCCCGTGAAAAAGCGCTAGCCGTTGAAGCCGCTGACGATGAGATCGTTCTGGCGGCGGATACGATTGTGGCGATTGGTCGCCGCATTCTTGGAAAGCCCGCGCATGCGGATGAAGCCCGCGAATTCTTGCGGCGTCTATCTGGCCGGCGGCACCGTGTGGTCACGGCGGTCGCTCTGCGCCAAGGCGATAAAATTACGGAAAAAGAAACCGTTACCATTCTGCGGATGAAGCTCCTCACTGACAAAGATATCGAAGCCTATATTGCGACGAATGAATGGCAGGGCAAGGCGGGGGGCTATGGCATCCAAGGCTATGCCGCACGATTTATTCCTTGGATTAATGGTTCATATACGGGCGTCGTTGGCCTTCCGTTGACGGAAACGGCACAATTGCTTGAAAGCGCGGGTTACCCGCTGGAGGTCTCATGAAGGGTCGCACTGTAGTCTTGGATACCTATAAAGGACGTGCTGCCGCAGCACTCCTTGATAATGGGAAACTCTCCGATTTTTTGATCGACCCCGCCGATAAGAATGTTCCCATTCCTGGGGCTATTTACCGTGCATTTTGTGACCGGCCTATGAAGGGGCAGGGCGGAATGATGGTACGTCTTCCTGGCGTGACTGGATTTTTGCGTGAGGGACGGGGACTTGCTCCCGGTCAACCCATTCTGGTGCAAGTGACCGGCTTTGCGGAAGAGGGAAAGGCCGTGCCTGTTACGGCAAAAATCCTGTTCAAAAGTCGCTACGCAATTGTCACCCCCAATGCGCCAGGTTTCAACATCAGTCGCGGTATTCGGGATGACGATAAACGCGACGAATTGTTGGGAATTGCTCATTCTGTAATGGGGGAAAGCAAATTTGGCCTCATTTTCCGTTCGATTTGTGAAACATCAGATCCAGAAGAAATTGCTGAGGATGTCGCCCATATGCTGGGTGAGGCCGAGGGCGTTTTGGGGGCCGAAGGGAATGCGCCCGAGTTGCTGCTTGATGGCCCTAACGCTCACCTTCTTGCGTGGCGAGATTGGCCAACACCAGACACAATGTCGGACGAAGCAGGGGCCTTTGTGACCTTCGAAGTCGATGAGTTGATTGATCAGGCCTTGTCGTCTTTTGTGCCTCTCTCGGGAGGGGCGAGTATGTATGTTGAACCAACGCGTGCACTCGTTGCGGTCGATGTGAACACAGGCGGCGATACCTCTCCTGCGGCTGGCCTCAAAGCCAATATTGCTGCGGTACGAGACCTGCCGCGACAATTACGCGTGCGAGGCCTTGGCGGGCAAATCACATTGGATCTGGCGCCCATGCCCAAGAAAGACCGTCAAACCCTCGAAAGCATTATTCGTATTGCCTTCAAAAGTGACTCTATAGACACCTCTATGGCTGGGTGGACGCCGCTTGGCCATTTTGAATTGCAGCGCAAACGCGAGCGTCTGCCCTTAAAGGATGGTCTCTAAATGTCGTGCCCGATCTGTAATGGTAAAAGCGATCCTAAGTACCGCCCCTTTTGCTGCAAAAAATGCGCGGATATTGATTTAGGGCGTTGGTTTAACGGCACATATACCACTCCAGCCGAGGAAATTGAGGACCTTGCGGATGCTCAGTCGGAGTTGGAAAAGCCTAATTCGCACCTGCATTAGTTTTTTCGCACTTTGCCCCTAGACACCATGCCTCACCGCGTCTAGAACACCGCAACCCGAACGTTTATTCGTTCCCCGTGCCCGGGTAGCTCAGGGGTAGAGCAGTGGATTGAAAATCCTCGTGTCGGTGGTTCGATTCCGCCCCTGGGCACCATTTTTACAAACAAATACAATGCCATAACTATAGCACAGTTTTTACTTCCTGCGTTGCACACTCATCGCACAGTTTTTCGTGTGTTGGTGCGTGATTTGATGGGCTGATTTACTGTGTTGAACACAGTGTTTTGAATCGCTGTGTTAACAGAGTCTTTGCAACACAGTGTTTGCCCAGAGTAACTGAACTTACTCTTGGAACACACTAACTCATCACAGTCTTCCAACACACTAACGCGACACAGTCTTCGACCAAAGTGTTTCAAGTTGTTGCCAAGGACACTGCTTTCCACATCAATAGCGTTGCGAACTTGATCGCAGCTTCAGGACTGACTGTATTCGTTGTTTGCTACCGAACTTTGAACTGGATCAAGCGACGAGCCCCAATGCCTTGTCGCTTGTAGTCCCCGCATACTTGTCTCGTGGAGGCCAGGGTCGGTCTTCCCAAGGTGGTGTGAACGCAAAACTCGAAACAGAGCGCCCTTCGACGAGAGCACCGTTTCCGGCACCAAACGCATAATCATAGTAAAGCTTCACGATCTCTTCCTCGGTTACCTGATCCGTCGCCGGATGGGTCATGCAGGCATCGCGCCAGCCACGCACACGGTCGTATTTTTCCCCGTCCGGCAACTGAAACTCTTCATAGTAGTCCAAAAACCAGAACCGTTTGAACATTGGTGCGAAAACGGCTTCGGCAAGGCCAAAATCACCAAAGAGCCACGGACCCTCACTGTTCTGATCCACCAGGAAACTGTTGATATCACGATACAGGGATAGCAGTTTTTCGTTGAATTCACTTCTGCGGTCGTGATCCTGGTTCATGACGAAGAGATAACCTGCCATGGTGAACGGGCCCTCTTTCGCGATCAGCATCGACTCGATCGCGTGTTCAACCGGATCGCTGCGTCGAAGCATCGGACCTTCCAACGCTTCGTCAAGGTAGCGCAGTATCACTAGGCTCTCTTTCAATATCGTGCCGTCGGGGATTTCGAGGACTGGAAGTGCAGTTGTGCCCTGGGTCTTGGCAAGCAGTTCCGGGTCCCGCGACTTAGTAATGTCGACGACCCGGAATTCGACTGCGTCCTGTTGTCCCCGCAATGCCAGCAATATCTCGAGGCGTTGGGAAAATGGACAGACAGGAATGTGATAGACGATGTGCTTTGCAGTCATGGGCTCAATCCAGAGGTTGTCCAGTGAAAGTAAGGTTGTGACGTCGGTCAGAGTAACTTCAACACAGTGTTTGCATCATAGCTTTCAAACACAGCGTTTCAGGTTGCTATCAAAACACTGCATTCTAGGTCAGTGGCGTTGCGAACTTGATCGCAGCTTCAGGACTGACTGCAACGACCTCAAGTACCCGCGCAGAGATTCAGTGCGCGTTTTGTAGCACGTTCCAACCGAATGCGAGAACGCCCAGAAGAACCAAGAACTCAGAAATTGGTGCAATCGGCACCATCGCGGCTTCGGTGATAATTTGAGCGAGCATTAAGAAGACCAGCAAGTTAACCATCACTGCACCGACGAGGTGTAGCCAAAAATGAACACTTGCGAGACGCCCTTCAGCCATCGCTGGATAAGCCTTGTAGGTCAGCGCGAAGATCACGGAGAGCACAAAGCCAAGCAGGTTAATATGTGCATGACTTAACGCCAGCGAGTGATCTCCAGACCCACCCATGTACATTCCCATCACGATGCCCACGATCAGAAATGCTGAACCCAGCAACAGAAAATTTCTAGATACATTCATTTAACTGTCCCCTTTTATTTTCCTCGCATCTCGGCTCCTATCACAAAAGCGTGATTCGGAAAACGGCGACGTATGCGACTTGGAAAGTACAATGTCAGTTACGCCTTTCAGTAAACTGGGTTGTCGCGACCATTGACGGATAAGGTCGGCCCTTCAAAACAACTTGGTCTCAATCGGCAAGCTGCGCGCCTGAGCCGCCAAGTTCCGCCGGCAGGTCGGCGAATTTAGGCAGGCCATCGGGAATGGACAACGACTTTTCGCCATAGTGGACATGTAGCCCAGGCTTGAAATCGAGTTCAGGAAGCATAGCCGAAAAGACATCCACCAAACCCATATTGGGGTGAACAGTCATGAGGTGCCCTCCGCAATTCGTGCAGAATTTACGATAGCTGTTCTCGGTCTTGTGATACGTCCCGACGTGGTCCTCGCCATCAGTGATCTCAAGATGTTTTGGGTCCCAAAGTGTAAAGCCGTTCACCGGAGATGCTGACCAAGAGCGGCAGCTTTCACAGTGGCAATACCCCATTCCTTCGGGTGTTCCCGAAACCTTGAATTTAACAGTCCCGCAGAAACATTGGCCGTTGTAGGTTGAATTGGTCATGGTCTTTCTCCTTGCTCTTTTGTTTCTAGTCTACAAACACGACGGGTTGCATCGGTGCACGGTTAACCGAAAGTTTGAAAACATCCGGGCGGGCGTAGTGGCCGCTCGCGTCGAATTTCCGTCGTGAAGCACGCGCTGCATCGACGTCGATCTCCGCCATTAGCAAGCCTTTTTCACAATGCATCGGCCCGGCAGAGATGCCGCCAAAGGGTTTGTAGATCACTGCATCACCCGGATTGACCCATTCGTCCTTATTCGGGAACAGTTCGTCATAGTACGGAATGTCGTTGGGGATGTCGGACACCTCCAGTGAAGTTGCACATCCTAATACCCAGCAGCCGCCTTCACGTGCTATATGCTGCATGGTGGCCAACCATGTTTCACCGCTGTCCCAAGTAGGAGCGACATAGATATCAATGTTTTGGGCATACAGCGCTGCTCGCGCCATCGGCATGTAGTTCTCCCAGCAGATCAGTGCGCCAACGCGACCAACTGCTGTGTCAACTACGTTCAACCCTGAACCATCGCCAAAACCCCAGACCATACGTTCTGGATTGGTCGGCATAAGCTTGCGGTGATTATTTTGAATGCTTCCGTCAGCGTCGATAATGATGCAAGAATTGTAAAGCGTTGAACCGGATACTTTACCGTCGAGTTCCTGATAGCCTGCAACAATAACCATGTCGTTTTCACGGGCGGCCTCCTGCAAAGGAGCGAACCCGTTCTTACTCAGATCAACTGAGTTGGCCTGCAATTTGGCAAACAGTTCGTCAGTCTTACCCATGCCTGCGCCCGGAGACAGACGCCAGACAAAGGTAGGGTAACCAGGAAACCACGCCTCTGGAAAAACCAATAGACTGGCACCGTCACGCGCCGCTTTTTCGACAAGCTCTACGGCGCGGTCCATGGTGGCAGCGATGTTCAGGTAGACTGGTGGTTCTTGGACGATTGCAACTTTTGTCATGGGGAAGTTCCTTTGTTTTATGCTACGCGAAGACACGCTAATTGGTGTTTGGAGTGCTCACGGCTGTTTGATCGCCGTGACCACTTGATTCTTGAGGTCACTTTTGACCAGCAACGACAATCAACTCACAGGGGCCAGAAAAGCCTGTCTCGCTCTCGAATGCTTGCAGCGCGGTCTCGATTTCAGCCCAGACCCTAGATTGCTCGTCAACGCCGAGCCCTTTGAGCATTTCGTGAAGTGCGCCAAAACTTTCACGCTCGAAGCGAACGCAGTCTGTAGCACTTGGCAGTACCAAAGGGGCTGATAGGGTTTTTTCACATACATTCCGAAAGCCTGCGTCGTGAAGTAGATCGACCAGAACACCGGGTTGGCTCAGACTGAACGGTCCAGGTTGGCCTTTGGCCGGGGGTGGCAGCTGTGCCGCCTTGCGGATGATGCCAACTGGAATAGAGAAAAAACCGTTATTTTCTGGTGTGGAATAGACAATCGCGGAAAACCAACCGTCGGGCTTCAAAGTCTTTAGGATGCCTTTCAGGGCCTTCATCTGGTCAGGGAAGTAAATAAGACCTACACGGGAAACAACGGCATCAAACTGTTCTGGTGCGGCGGTTAAATCTTCACCATCCATCACTTTAAAATCGATTTGGCTGTAGCCTTTGGACTGGGCATTTGCAGCGGCATAGTCCAGAATATTTGACGAAATGTCTGTGGCTAGAACGAAGCCTTCAGGACCTACTCGGTCAGCAATCTGCATGGATTGATCACCAGCACCAGCCGCGACGTCCAATACTTTGGCGCTCTTGGTTATGCACGCGAGGTCGATCATTGTATCGGTAGCGGGCCCTAGCCATTCCCGCAGCACATTGCCCCATTCGCTCCAGGATTTTGCGGCACTTTGCCATTGCTGCGTCGTTGCTGTCTTATAGGCATTAGGATCAAATTTCGCTGGGGTCATGTTCGTGCTCCTATATGCGGGTTTAAAACCGGCTTGATTGCTTGTTGATGAGAACACCATGGCAGCCGATCGTGTGAACCAGCGTTTGAAGAAAGTGGAAACTTGTCGCTAAGAGAAGAAAGTTCTTCTTCATCGCCTTTGAGTGCCGAACTTTTTGGGCATATGCGCGTCGCGTTTAACGGCCAGCCAGTCGAACTTCCCGCATCGAAGAAGACCCGGGGCTTGTTGGGGTATTTGCTTTCCAGCACACATCCACGTTCGCGCAACGAGCTGTGCGATTTGCTTTGGGCAGAGGCTGAGGACCCACGCGGAGCATTGCGATGGTCTCTCAGCAAATTGCGCACGAGCCTTGGGCCAGACAAAATTCTGGCAAACAGAAACACAGTGGAATTAAACAAGGCCGCGATCGACGTGGACGCTGCAATCATCAACGCTGCATCCGGAAACGTTGAAAGCAATACAACCGAGGCTCTGCTTGCCATCGAGAAATTGTTTCGGGGTGAATTTCTGAATGGGCTGGAGCTATCCTCTTGCTACGGCTTCTATGAATGGTGTCAGTCGGAAAGGTCGAGATATGGCAGGCTCCATGCACAAGTTTTGGAAACGCTCATTTCCCGCCATGGCGACCAGCCCGGCGCGGCACTGGAATTTGCGCACAAGCTAGTCGGTATGGATCCTTTCCAAGAGAGTTCTCACATCAGGGTCATCGAGTTACTTTTGGCGCTTGGCCGGCCAGAGGATGCGGCCGTTCAGGCAGCACATTGCCGCAAGATTTTTGAACTTGAGCTTGGTGTTGAACCTTCTCAGGCACTCGATTTGGCCTGTCGAACGGTCCCGATTCCAGCGACCAGCCTCCAAATGCCCCTCGAACGGCGCCCGGCGAACAGCGGCTCTTCCAGTTCCAGCGTACGATCTCGAGCACCCTTCGTCGGACGTGACGCTGAGTATCAACTTGTCCGGAGTGCCTTCGACGGTTCAGGCCCTGCCGTCGCTTTAATCGTTGGCCCTCCCGGTATCGGAAAATCCACCCTTCTAGATAAAATAGGCAACGACTACGGACCACGTCGCCTATCGGCGCGCGCGGTCGAAGTTGAACGCTCGCGCCCTTTTGGTATTTGGCTGGATGCACTGGAAGGCATGGTCGAAACAGAGGTCGTTTCAGATATTAGGCACAAGTTGCGGGAAGGGCTTATTGTCAGGTCAACTGGCTCAGAAACCCTAACGGTAGAGCAATTATTCGAGGATTTTCGGCTCCTCCTTTTGAAGCTGTCTCAGGTTCACCCTGTCCTGATTGCGCTGGATGACGCGCAATGGATGGAACGATCTTCCTGCGCATTGTTGAGCTACCTTATTCGCCACCTCGATTCTAGGCAGGTCCATTTCTGTATTGCTGCGCGCGCTGGTGAGATCGACGACAACGAGGGCGTTCAGTCCCTGCTTTCGGGGCTTGGAAATGATGTCCAAAGGATTGCTCTGACCGGATTGTCAGAAACTGATGCCAGCTCGTTGGTAAAAGAGCTTCGTCCTACTGCAAATGTCCAGGAGGTAGTCAGGAAAGCGCAGGGAAACCCGCTATATCTTATGGAATTGTCCCGCACAGGTGGCCAAGGCTCGATGTCCACCACACTACTGGATGTCCTGGCTAACAGACTTGAACGACTTTCTCAGCCTGCCATCGCCTTTGCGTCTTGGGCCTCCATTTTCGGACGGACCACGCCAATGAACACGGCAATCAAAGCATCCGGATTAGATCTTTCGTTCGTCTTGAGCGCGATTGAGGAACTTGAAAACTACGAGATCATCAGGCCGAACAATGCAGGTAATATAGAATTCACCCATGATCTCGTCCGAGATAGCGCCTACGAACGCATGTCCAACATAAGGCGTCGGCTCATGCATGGCAGGGTCGCGGAAATGCTGGCGCTTGAAATGACTCAAAACCCCAGTATCGCAGTGAGTGTCCTGCACCACTGCGTAATGGCCGATAATCATAGCGTTGCCGCAGAGGCTTCCGCCATAGCCGGTCAACACGCATTGAAAGCCTATGCGAATTCTGATGCCGCAGAATTGGCACGAAGAGGCTTGTTCCATGTTGAAAAATTGAATGTGGACAGCGAGCAGATTAGACTAACTATGGCATTACTTGGGATACAAGTGTTGGCAGTGTCAGGTATTTCCAGCAGCCGAACGCCTGAATTTATCGCGGCCCTTCAAGCTCAGATCACAAAAGCCAACCAGCACATGATGGCGGACGAAGTCGCGCAAGGTGAATACCTTTTATCTGTACTCTTTCAGGAGCTCGGAGACTTGCAAGAAGCAAGCTTCGCCACGGCGCGTGCAGCAGATGCGTCAAGGCAAATGGATGCGCAGAAAAAAGTCCGGCAGCTTGCCAATTCTGCTCGCTGTCTGCTGGAGTTGGGCAGAGATATCCCCAAGGCAACTATTCTTAGCCGAGATGCCGATCAGTTGGCTGAGGAAGAAGGCGTTGCCGATAGCGAAGTCTTCTGGAGCAGAGGGCTGTTGGCCTATTGGAACGGGGACTCGGATCGTGCTGCAGACGAAATCGCGAAGGCGCTGGAGCTTGCTGAAGAAAACGAAGATCGTTGGCGGCAATGTAAATGCCTGACTTGGGCAACGATGATTGCACTCGAACAAAACCACTCCGAAACTGCGATCAGCCACGCCACATGCCTAGGAGAGCTTGCCGCAAAGATCGGTGAAGGAGCGATGGCCCCTTTGGCCCGGACTTTCATTGCCATGGCTCAGCGTGATGACGACGAACTTGATGATGCGTTGGAAGCTCTAGAAATCGCCGATGACAAAGCTCACCTAGCTTATGTTCTGAACCTGGCCGCCGATCATCACCGGACGACAGGCGACACTGGCCGCGCACTGACCTTCGCACGGAAAGCATTTGGGACTGCAAGTGAGATTGGAAACGAAAACGAAAAGGTTTTTGCACGATCACTTGCTATGATGTTGGGTGACGACATGGGAGCCCCCATCTCAGAGACGGAACTAGATAAATGGTCGAAATCATATACACTCAACGCTCGGGTCCGACAGTTCGCTCGGTCTGCACAGCAAGAAAGAAAGACATTCTAGGAAAGGACCTTACATGCCCAAATTTATCGTTGAACGCAGTTTTAATCCGCCGCTTACTAAAGAGGACCTCGCCGCCACGGAAGAGCGAATGGCCCCATGCCTTGATCTATATGATGTGACGTGGCTCAGAAGTTATTGGAGCACGGATCGCAAAAGAATGGTCTGTGAGTATGAAGCCCCAGATTCGGAATCTGTTCGTAACGTCCAGCGCGAAGCTGGTGCTAAATTTGAGCGCGTGTGGACTGCCGACCTTCTGGAGTGAATGCTGGCCAGCTACTAATGTACGAATGAATCTGCCGGACGGATCCAAGCTAAAAAATCGCATGGATTGAAAATCCTCGTGTCGGTGGTTCGATTCCGCCCCTGGGCACCATTTTAGCCAAGTAAGTCAATAACTTAGCCATCACACACTTTTTAGTTCCTGCGTTGCACACTCATCGCACAGTTTTTCGTGTGTTGGTGTGGGATTTGTTGATGGATTTACTGTGTTGAACACAGTGTTTTAAATCGCTCTTGCAACACAGCAAATGCAACACAGTGTTTGCCCCAGAGTAAACCCAACACAGTGTTTGCCCCACACTAACTCAACACAGTAAATGAACATACTCTTGGAACACACCAACTCGACACATTCTTCCAACACAGTGTTTCACGTTGCGTGCGCAAACAGGGCTTGCTTGATTTGAGTGCGATCGAAATGCGCATTCCGAATGGCCTTGATAATGAGCACAACCGAGTCCTAGTGTTGCAGGACTAGTATTTTGAGGAAAGATCAATGCTCGCCAACCTGCTCGATTTCTATAATCGATACCCCGACATTTTGCTTAATTTGAAGAGTATTGATCGGGCTTCACTAGCCCCTGATCTTCTTGAGTCTCTTGATTTTCACGGGCAGCGACAACGTGAAATTTTCGATATTGCGCAGGTATTCCAGATTGACGAGCACGCGGAGATGATGCTGCGCAACCTCTCTGCCCAAATGCAAAGGGACGGATTAGATAGCATGTTCAGCAACGTTCGCTTGCCGTTCCCGGCCATGTTGTTGACGTTACCGGAACCAAATGTTGGCGAATGGCCTGCCGCGCTGATTACCCAGGATGACGATGCGCTCTACACCCAGATTTATCTTGCGAACAAGCATGGCCTATTCCCAAACCTACTCATCTTCAAATCACAAGGAGCTTCGGTAGATATTTTGCATTCACCGACGTTCGATTTGTCACAGGCTATCGGAGAAAATGTCACCGAAGATGCAGCCCTCAAGCAGGAAAAGTCTCTTTGTTTTGGCTTCTTGGCAATGGCCGTTGGCATGTCGATTTTGTTCGAACACAAGGCCATGCTGGAAAAAGAGGAAGTGTCTGCCTACCCGCGAGCCGAAAGACGAAGAGCTCAAAAATCCGGACGAGCACTGCCTAATAAATCCATAATTAAGGTCAAACTGGGCGAATTAGGCAGGCATCAGGTTGAAGCAACTAGCGTTAAGAGCAAGGCAATCGAAGAAATCGCATCCAAGCGCAGAGCTCATTGGGTACAGGGCCATTTTATGCGCAATCGGGCCGGTGGCATTAGCTGGAGGAATCCGCATATTCGAGGTGCTGGCTCCCTTCTTGAGCAAGAGCGACATATCTCTTCTTATGAGGAATGATGGGAACAAATCATCCGAAAATAATATGATGTTCGATGCCTGCGACCAACACTGGTAATTGGCCACCAATTCGTCTTGCAGCACTGTGGCTATTAATTCAGAACATTCTTGTATCGTGCAGCATTTACTCGTGCCGATGACTGCTCTGCGGGACAAAAGTAATCATTGTAGGAAGCTACGTTCTAATTGACGAAAGAAGTTCTGAGTGGCCTCGTTAAACAACTAAGTCGGCGATTTACTGGGGGAGCCAACGCCCACAAGTCAAGTGTTTCTCGTTTCTAGAGTGATAGTGACACTTCCCATGATCACGACAGCCATTTTGTTGATCACTTAAGAAATCGGGGTTCGCAATAAGATCGCGACAAATGCCAATGTCGACATTTTCTGGAAGGTAGATCCCTTTTCGCATAACCTTGCCAGAGACAATAAACTTTCGTGTGGGATAGCGCGAAGCAATGGCACGACTTTCCTTGTGTCGTGACGAAACTATCTCGGGGCGCGACGGGTAGATTAGTCTTTTATCTATGTTGTAGTATCCAGACGATAGATCGACGAAATCATATGGAAGTTCAACGATTCCTCTAATATTTTCGTCATTTCCGGCCTTATCGAATTCATCATCGCCGGTTCGAATTGAGCACCGGATGGATGTTTCAATGTCTTGTGAACCAAGAAACTGTGCCAAGTCCGCCAACTTGTCTCTTGTACGGTAGGCATTGCTGTTAATTCGACTATCAACCAACAGACTTAGCAAATAACCATGTGCTGCGTGTATCTGTACGTGTCGAAATCCGTGGTCAACAGCGAGGGAAGCACCTTCATGAAATGCGTTAAGAATACTGTCAACAACCTCAAGCTCTAAAGAGAGCACCAATTGTCGCGCATGTTCAATAAACTCACTTGGTTTCCGAGCCACAAACTTTCTTTGGCCGAGGTAGCCTGACCAAGCAGATGCAAGTTGGATACCTGGTTTTGAACCCTTGCTATCTATCGCGTTAGCAACGCGTTTCCAACTTGGGTCACTGTCAAGCATCGGAGTACTGTCGTTGCTGCCAAAACCACCAGGCACAACGACATTGCCAACGATGGCGCAATGTAATTTTGGCGAACTTCTTTGCTGATAGAAATCGATAAACCGCGAGTCTGGCAAGCCGTTTGTTGTAAAGCCTGTATTAACACCGAGAAAGAATACGAGACTATCCCTCAAGGTATCCGTATCTCTTATCATTTTTTTCCATCTTTTCCAGAATATCATTTTCCAAGACGCCACCCAGAATTGTTGACAACCTAATGATGTAAATTACCGCATCCGCAAGTTCTTCGCGAAGTTCACTCGATGCCTCAGACAAGCTCGGTCCTTCGTACCCCTCTGTTGTGAGCGTTAAGCTTACCTTCTTTAAAAGGTTAGCAAATTCGCCAACTTCTCCAATCAGTCCGACGGTTTCCCTGTTCAATTGTTCTTCTCGTTCATGGTCGGACGCGAACTCAACTTTAAACCCACGTTTCTTGTCACTTTCGATCTGCATTCTTATAAGTTCAGAAATTTCCACTATTTTATCCTCCTGAAGTAGTTGATCAAAAGAGCCCCAACAGCGGCAATCCCGGTTGCCACAAGACTTCCTACTACAGCATACAGGTGATCTAGAAGTGAGCTCCCATTCTTGATTAGAACGAGAGTAACAGCGTTGCTTCCGATAGCGATGACCAGAGCAAAAACAGTCCAAAGCAATGTGCTTTCTAGACGTCGAATAATTATCCTAGTAGCGTTTGGCAGCAGAGCAAGCGCTTCTTCCGACTCCGAAAAAACACGAACGTCGTTTTTCACGTCTTTGTGAGTTCTTTGGAGATGCGTTTTGATTGGCCACATACCTGTTTGGAAGCCATGTTGTCCGATGTAGGGCTTCGTCGTGGTGCTGTTAAGGAGATTGAATTCTACTTTTGCAATCGGCTCTCCTTGGGGAAGTTCTACGTATTTGTCACTCAGGTTTTGAGTAACAATACCCAGGTTGCCGTTGAAACCTGGATCCGCGTAAGTAGCGACCGGGCTTAGGCCTATGCTAAACAGAGATCCTTTGCTGACAACGCGAGCAACCAGGTTCTGAGGAATAATGAGCTCCTCAGCTGTAATCAGCACAACTCTGTGACCCGGTTTAATGAGTATCTTTTCGCCTGCTGATAGCTCAAATCGCTTACCACCTTCGGATAGGTCGTAGTACACATGCCCCATCCTCAACTGATAGCTGGCTCCCTCAACCATTGCGCCGTCTGTTCCTGAGAGCAATTGGTCCGATGCAATCGCTGACTCAATTTCGATATTACTATAAGTGGACATTTGGCCTCTTTGAACTTTGGCAGTCTTGCGATCCTGCCTCCTGAATTTCAGCCTGCACCGCTATCAAGTGGGCAGCGCACGGACATCTCCTTGATATAACAGGAAAACATTTGCAATTCCACCAATGGTTGCAGTATGTGCATTTTCACTTAGAGTATATAGTAGGTTATTCACTGTCGCTCTCGAATGCCTGATGTCAAAATTCAAGCGCAAGTTGGTCCACCCGCAGCGACTGCAAGCTCCCCGCTTTCGGTGCCGACCGCCTACCACCCTCAGCATCACCCTTACCCTTACCCTAAAACTAGCACCGCCCTGCGCTTTCCGAATGACATCTCCAACACACAAACTTAGTGTGTGATGAACGCAGTCGAGGAGCGCGGATGGCCAAGCTGAACGACGATACGCATGTGCTGCTGGATGGCGCTGCCAAAGTGTACAAGCGCGGCAACAGCAAGCGGTGGCAAGCCACGTTTCAGATTGACGGGCACTGGGTGCGTATCAGCACCGGCAAGCGCGATCTGGAAGAGGCCAAGACCGTCGCGCGTGAGCAGTATCTCGACTATAAATTCCGCTCCAAGCACGATCTCCCCGTTGTCACCAAGAGGTTTGAAGACGTGGCACAGCTGGCCGTAGCTGATATGCAGCGGCAGCTGGATGCAGGGGCAGGGCGCAAGGTCTTCAAAGACTACATCAAGGCCATCGACAACTACTTCATCCCATTCTTCGGCAAGACCTTCATCACCAGCATCGACCACGACAAAATCTTGGCTTTTAACGCATGGCGGGTCGAGCAGATCGGTCGTGAGCCAAAAGCGTCCACGCTGAACACGCATAACTCAGCCATGAACAAGGTCTACGCGGAGGCAGTTGCTCGCGGTTTCATCTCACAAGGCAAAGTGCCCATTCTCGCCAACAAGGGCGAAGGGGCAAAGCGGCGTCCCGACTTCAGCTTGGAAGACTACCGCACGATGATCCGTAAGCTGCCCAGCTGGATCACCAAGGGCAAGCAGGGTAAGTCGCAGAACATGCGGGCTTTGCTGCGCGACTATGTGTTGATTATGGCGAACACCGGCATGCGGCACGGCACAGAGGCGCAGAACCTGCGTTGGAAGCATGTGACCGTGTTTACAGAGAACAGCTTGGACTACGTCGAGTTCTACTTGCACGGCAAGACCGCGCCGCACGAAGCAATCGGTCGATCTGGCACCATCGATTACCTCAAACGCATCCATTCAGGCACGGACGCAATCAAGAACATGCCGTTCGATGTAATGCTTAAGAAGAAGTTAGACCTGCCCGTGTTTTGCTTGCCGGATGGATCGGTGACAGAACACCTACGCCAGACCTTCAAGGCGTTCCTCACAGAAGCTGGTCTGCTCAAGTGTCCAAAGACCGGGCAGGACCGCACGCTGTACAGCTTGCGACATACATACGCGACGTTCGCTCTGGTCAATGACGGTATGGATATCCACGCACTGGCCAAGCAGATGGGCACGTCCATCGGTATGATCGAGCGGCACTACAGTCACCTAACGCCGCGCATGAAGAAGGATATGTTCACCGGCAAGCGGTACGAGCTGTCAGCAGAAGAATATGCGGAAAAACCGGGTGGTGGTGATCGCGCCTAAACCTCCTTTCGTAGAAGGCGGTCAAAATGCGGCGCTAGAGTAATCGCTTCAGTTGCCTCGGCCCCTCCTTCGAACGGCTAGCCAAAGCTTGCTATCGCATTCAACGCTTGCGACAATCAGGTCAGCTCAGAAAAAGGCATATGTCTATGAAAGATAGCTTTAGTTATATCTCTTTTGGAAACTGGGATCACGTCCAGGGGGATATAGACAGCATTTCAATGATCCGCGGGCGAATGTTTGAGTATACGCCTACTGATCTAGAAAAAAGGCTTGAGAATCTGGGGGCCGAGGCAACCGCTTTCCTTGAAAAGTTGCCGACCTTTCTTTGCAGCGAAATTGAAAGCTCTCGAACAGACAATTGGCGGATGTTGGTAAAGTTTGGCAGAATAAATGGAACTACTGTCACGCAGAGTAAAGTTGCTAGTAGATTTGAAACACTTGTTGATTTTGGTGAGGTCGAATTTGAAGACCACGACGCTGCCAAGGAAGTCTTTGGCGCTGATGAATTTCAACTGTATCGCACACATTGGGCTGTCCGGGCAGGAAGCGCGATTGAAATACTAAGAAAACTTCAGGAATTGAAGCCTGAAGTTTCAGGTGCCATAGACAGCATACCCGGAGAATTTCAACTGGCTCTTGAAGTTGAACCGCCAGCTCGCAAGAAGAACATTATTGGTGAAGCGGATAGCGTCGAAACATTTCTCGAAGCTCTCTATAAACATCCTTCAGATGGGCCAACTGAGAGTTTCTTCCGTGGGCACGGAGATGAAAAATACGAGCTTATTCCATCTCTACTTCGAAGGTGGAAGGATGGATCGTGGAAGCACCTGCCCGATGAAGATCGCCTTTGTAAGGAACTATTGATTGCACATTATGATGAGTTTCAAGGAGATCAATACTCCTTTGATCGTCTCGTGCGTATGCAGCATTATGGCCTACCAACGCGACTGCTTGATATTTCCGGAAACCCACTGGTTGCCTTGTTTTTTGCGTGTAATGCTAAGGAAGAAACGCCTTCCGTCGACGGTGAAGTTATCGTATTTCGGGTGCCCTTGGAAAAAATCAAATACTATGATTCTGATACTGTTAGTTGCCTGTCAAACCTCTCTAATCTGACGTTTGAGCAAAAGGGTGATGTTGACCTCAGCCTTGAAACTCCTGAATTCAATGCAACTAAAGTTGGTAAGAAGCTTTTACATCACATTATGTCAGAGAAAGGTTTCTTTGAGGGACGCATCATCCCCCAAGACCTCGGCTCTTTAGTCTGTGTGAAGGCTAAACAAACGAATAGTCGGATTAGATCGCAGTCAGGTGCATTCTTGTTATTCGGCCATGACGCTACGCTGCCAGATTCAGGAGGCAACGGAATAGAGATTTCGAGAATAACAGTACGGAATAAAGAGCACATTCTTTCTCAGCTAGACAGCATCAATATCAATGCGACAACGGTCTATCCAAGTATTGACCAAACAGCAGTACATTTGCGTGACCGCTATCTCAGAAAAGTCGATTCGACTGACGTAGAACAGTGATCACGTATCTTTTGTTGTGCCAGTTAGAGCAGCTCCACAGCATTTGCTAACTGCTCAGCGTTAACGTCAATGTAGCGCTGCGTTGTTGAGATATGACTGTGCCCAGCTAGCTCGGCCAACAAGCGCACTCCAACGCCCTTGTTTGCAAGCCGCGTGATGTAGGTCCTGCGCCCACTGTGGCTGCTGGCGTCCTTGAGCCCACAGGCTTTGTATATCTCCAGAAACAGCTGGCACATGGTGTTTGCTGAGAAGTGCCCGCCCTTTTGGCTTTCAAACAGCGGACGAGTTGGGTCGTTCAAGCGGATAGTGTTGCCATACTCGCCGAGCGACCGCCGCAGTCGCTGGCTCAAGTATACAGTGCGCGTTTTGCCGCCTTTGCTCTGTGCTGCCGACAAGATGAACTGTTCACGCACTGCGCCCTCTTCGTCAAACACGTCGCCACGTAGCAGTGCAGCGATCTCTTTGGCCCTCAGCCCTGCGTAGAAGCTGACCATGATGATGGTCTGGTCTCTTGTTGGATGACGACGGCTGCGGGAGTAGTGTAAAACACGACGCAGTTGGGCCTCGTTCAATGTCTGTGCTTGGCGCATTCAAAATTCCCCTAAAACCTAACGTTTTCATATGCTTGATTATAAACGATGAGGTTTCGGTTGGACGACCGAATTCAGGACCATGCCCTTCTCTATTCTTTTCAATGACTTAAGCGAAAATCTCATCTAATGCTACTTCTATGAGATTTTGTGCTGTGTGGCGCAGCGCATTGATATCCACGCTGCTCATGTCGCATCAGTGCAGCTGATTGCTTATGGCCACCCGTAAGCTGGAAAGGCATCTGGAAATTTAATGGCCAGTTGATCCACGCTTTGCGCAACGGAACAAAGAAGCAGGACTTTATCTATGGACTTGATATCCCAATCAGGAAAACTCTCTAATACAAAAGCCGCCGCTTGCCGGATGAGCGCCACCTTCCGTTTAGACTGCCCATCTTTTAAAAAGCAACTGTACAAGAACGTGCACCACTGCCCAAGCAAATCAAAATCTTTCAGCAGTTGTTCTTCTGAAAAGCAGAGCTGTTGTGATAGTACATTATCCATCTCGAAACTCACGTTCATTGGCGCAAGAGGCAATGTATCGTGGTCATCGTAGTCAATCTGAACCTTGAGCGTGCCACGCACAAATTCGGTACACGTTTTCCACAGATCATTGTGACGATATTCGTTGAGGACAGCCTGCAACTGAAGCAATCCAGCTAACTCAACATCGATGCTAAGCAAAACTTTGCGTTCGTCCAAATGAATTGCAGTGGCTGTCTCATCTTGCGATGTGACCCGCATCGCAGGGTAATCGCCTTTAGAATTATCGTGGAAGGAAATTTGATAGACTTTGAGAGGTTCGCCTAACTCGTTTTCAACCATTTGATCCTCGTTGAAGCCGAGGAATACATCCTGCGCAAGGATCAGCAGTTTAGTCGCATGGGTAAGGGCAGTATTCAGGGATGACATTAGGAAATTACTTCATTTCATGCAGTTAGGTGTGATCTTATAGGCACCAAACCATAATGTAACATGGCCATTGTTTGCGCAATGGCACCTACATGCCACCCCCATCCATCGCCCTCTCTTCGAGCCGTAGCTTCTGGGCTGGGGCCTTCTTCTTTTACAAGGGCCAGTGCCTGTCTCGTTGTCTATGTTTCTGTTTACCTAATGTGTTTGAGCTGATTAGTTTTGTTTCTGCTGTGGGTGATGATGTTTGTTTAATATCAATTCATAACAAGGACTTGCTGCGGTTTTCCGCAACAATTAAATGATCCTAAGTTTCTCCGGTTTCGACTTACTAATAGGTGGCTTTGCCACTCTCGTTTTAGTCGCGGAGTGCAAGGCGACGTAGTGTTTCTGCCTTGTGCTTTACGAGGGCTATTCTTGCAGCCCTATCTTCATTTGATGACATTGCCCTTGCTGTACGCAGCTCTTGCGCTGTGCGGCGTTCATCGTTCAGTTCGAAGGGAACATGCTGCTCAAAACTGAGTTCAGCATCAAAACTGCCGCCCCCAAGTTTCCAGACTTCTTTTGTGAGGTAATTCGCAACGCGATCACGATGGAGCGCTGGCGTTATCCAATTGCTGTTTATGCCGCAGGTAATGCGATCCTGTTTGGTCCACAGCGTGTTGCTGAGACAACAAAATAGATCAGGATCAATTGGTGCCTTGGCGACAAAGTGCACATGGTAGTTGTCATTGTGGCTGCCTTCATGCGCAAGGCACCAGCGTCCAACGCGAACACCCTTTCCCGCAGCGTTGCCATAGATCACGCGATCCAACTTATTCCAGTATCGCTTTAGGACTTTGTGACAATGTTGACCGCCGGCAAGACGAATAGGCTGGAATTTGAGCGTGCCAAACACGTCCCACTCTCTGCTCAACATCCAATCATATAATTGTTTTTGTTCACTTTTTGACGAAACCACACGAACTCTCCTATGTTCGTGTATTTATCAATGTGTGCAGAAACTGGGCTCAAACGCGGTTCAATATTCGTCAGCAAGCAGCACAGTCAGCACACGCGCTGTGACAGTTGGATCGCTTGGGTCAGGTGAATGCATTGATAGGTCCACGTCGTAGTAGTCGATCTTCCAGAAAATCACGTGCTCACTAATCTCGATCTTGCCGAAGTCATGTTCCTCGTAGGGATCATTGTCTGGGGTAAAACTGTCGAACTGCTGCACGGCCAATAGGATTGCCCGCAGCATCTCATCGCCAAGTGCTTGAATGCCGGGAGTGATGCACACACGACAGTCTGTGAAGGTCTGTCGCGCGTGATCGTTGAGCTCTGCAATTCGAGCTGCGTCGGGGAGAACCATTGCGCCTTGCCCTACTGCGACTTTGTTTTGCGCTGGCTTGCGGCCTCAAGCACCGGATCAAGCTCACCAGCCTCAGCTGCTTTGCCAAGTGCCACGAAGATCGCGTCCAGGTCTGCAAGTTTAACTGCTTGGATTGCATTGCTTTTGCCATCCAGCAGCATCACCCGTGCGCCGTAACGTGGTTGCAGGAACCAGCTGTCGCCCTGCTGGAAGAACCAAACGCGCAGTGGGCGTTCTACTTTGGTGACAGTGCCATCTTTGGCTTTGCGTTCGATCGTTTGGGTGAGCCGTTCGCCTTTGACGGCTTTAGCCAAATAACCGCGTTGCTCTTCTACAGCGCCCATGAACTTCGCACGCCGCGCCGCAATCGGATCGCGCTCAGCGACCCGCTGCACGTTGCGCAAATTTAGTTTTTCTAGAAGGGACATCTCTTACTCCTGTGTTGCTTTACACATTGAGCGTATGGTCTGAACGCCAAGGCGGACGACCGGAAACAGGTCGGGCAAACCTGATTTCTGCACGACCGTTAGTAGTGCGTGACTAGTTCTCGTCGGGACTTGAGCCAGCTTCGAACACTGAAGAAATATTAAACGGTTCAGTGTTGAATGCGGCGTCCAATATCAAAGACGACCGTTCATATGAGGAGAGATTTCTCCACTGTGATAGAGCGTCTCCAATCTTTAGTTCATGGGCAAATTCTTTGCCGATTGCTGCACTTACGCAGTCGTTGCAGTGCTCAACGAGTTTGCGGGTTACAGGATTTGACAAAATACCGTCCGGGCCATCGACATAGATGTTGTTTATGATGGTAGAAAGCTCCCGAAATGGCTGGATAAGACCGTCGGGGATTTCGATGGTATAGCCGGGATATTGCACGGTTGTAGTGTTCATTGTGTAGTTCCTTGTTTTGTATGGGGAATGATTGAAGGGTGAAGCCCGTAATCCGGGCTCCACAATTTCGTGTAAGCGCAGTGCTTATTGCTGAGACTTGCCGTCGCTGCTTGGTGTTGCAGCTTTTGGCGTCGCACCGTTAGACAACCTGATGCCTTTAGACTCGAAAATGGGCCTCGTATTTGTGATCACGCTGAGACACTTGCTGGTAGCCTCTGCATTACTTTGTGCTGCTGCACGCGCTCGCAACAAACCGAGATGGACATTTTCCACCTCATCGATGAAGTCGCGTGCGTGACCGGAGAAGTTCGCCATAAAGCGCTGTACTTGCGTCAGAGTGACGGCATGGCCTTCAGCTTGCAAAATCTGCATTGCACGCAAGTGCCAGTCATTCGGCGCAGGCACTGAGACATTCACAACCAAGAAGCGACTGCGAAACTCACGTTCCAGCTTGTTCACAAAGTTCGTTGTGCAAATCAGTGTACCGAAGCTCTTTCCGTCAATGAACTTGCGGATTTCGCGACGACCATTGGCATCGGCAAAGTCAACTTCATCAATAACGCTGTATGCAGAATCATACATCATCTGAATGTTCCAATCACCTTCAATTGTCTTGATTGTGCGATGATCAAAACCTTGGCCGTGGAAAATGGATGTATAGCTGTTGCCAAGGTTAGCTGAGAGGCGCTCCTTCAAAATCATGCTGGCTGCGATGCTTTTGCCGGAGCTTGTGGGACCTTCAAGCAACAAGTGCTTATCGCGAAGCCCTGCACCATAGTCAGCGATAATTTGAGCTACGCGCGGGTCTTGAAAAACCAAATCATTGATCGTGTTCGGTTCGTGTTTCTTTGCAAATTCCATTCTTTTTCTCTTTCAAAATAGGGGGAAGTGCGGACAGCGCTGCATGCACTGTCCGACTGTGTGTGAAGCGTGATGATGATTACGCTGAGGTTTCAGCTGCTTCTGCTGCTGGTGCAGGCAAGGTCACTGCGACTACAGTTGCTGAGCTGTTGTTTGGATAAACTTCGCCAGCGATCGCATCGTAATCAGCTTGCTTTTGCTGCTGAAGCTCTTGCGCCTTTTGACGACTACGCTCTTCTTGCTCATCCGCATCAATTTTGCGCCCAGCAAGGCCGAGAACTGCAGACACAAGAGAAGTACTATTCGTCCCAAAGACAATGCTACCGGTACCGTCCGCCTCCTTGCGCACAAGCGCGATGCTGAAGTGTTGATCATCTGCAGGCTCCAGGTCTTCAGTTACTGGGATACCCGTCGCAATTGCAGTGAAGTCTGAGCTGTTCAGCGTGAGATCTGCATGCTCTTTCTGCAGTTTGATCTCGTCCGTTTTTTTCTCAGCATTTGAGTCGTGACGACGAATTTCGTCGATACCACCCTTTTCTGTGATGAAATCTGCAATCCCATCGCCTTTGACACCCTCGCCATGTGCAACGACAAGAACACGCGCATAACTATAGATGCGATTTTTGTACTTGTTCGCATCTGAGGGATCACCAAACACTGCGCGCAGCAGTTTAACTTCGATGCTTGTTCCCGCAGTGAACTTGAAGCCGCGCTTCTCAAGCAGGCCATTTAAGCCGCGTGCAAGCTCGGTGAAGCGCTTGAGCTTATACATCACATCGAGACAGTGCCCAAGCAACGCATAGAGCTCTGTGTTACTTGCAGCGTATGCGCCAGCCTCCCAGACTTCGCGCTGTGTGATAAGCGAGCCAAATGCTGTATTGAGCTGAGCGACCGTATTGATTTGCTTGGTTTCAGTTTTTGTTTCGTTAGTAGTCATTTTAGTTTCCTTTGTTTATGCGGCTTCCCGCGTTGAGAAATGTCGAATGAACGACAAAGTTTGACCGGTGACGCGACATGCGACACCGAATGAATGCCGCGTAGTGCGGCGGTTGCTTTGAATGTTGCTGGCGCTTGACAGCACGTGACCGTGCGACGTAAAGTAATAACAACGATGAATGTCTGCGACTGCTGACTGATTGGATGTTGGACAGCAGAGCGAGACAAATAATTCCTAGCTCATATTTCAATATTCGTTGACGAAACCTTTGCGCCTGCAAGGCTGGCATCAAGTGATCTATTGAAAAATAAAGAAAAAAATCTGACTCAGCCCTATTTTGTCTATGCGCCGCCGGACTTTGGGGATGTGCCGTATCACTATCGTGCACCTAAGCCGCCTTATGCCGGCGCTGAGAGCTGGAAGTGCTCGGTCTACTATTACTGGTGGCTCTATCTTAAGCGGAATGACGATTATCGCCTCACCTGCGAAGAAGGTGGGAATGGCGCTTGCGCTGAACTGTATCGCAAATTCGGCGACATCCATGAAGGCGACTTTAAAACTTGGTGGAACAAACACTGGGAGCTTTTTGCCGAACCCGTCGCAGTTGTTGCGCACACCGACCAGCGCCAGGGATTTGACAGCGCAATTACCCTCAGAATTGATCTGAAGGCCAAGCGCAACCGTGTGTTGGACGACATACGCTTCATACTCGCTGACATACAGGCTGATTTAGATCAGGAGCGTGTAACGAGTGATGCTCACTACCCGGTCGAGACAAATCCTATGCTTTCTTCCATTCACCAGCATCTTGTCGTCTGGGATATGAAAAAGATCAATGAATGGGTCGACGACGCCGTTCTGGCTGACATCGCTGATATACGCGTCAACCATGTTGTGGACGGCTCAACGGCAGAGCAAGCTCGGGTCCGTTTGAATGACCGTGAAGCGGCCCGGATCACATCCGAAGTGAAACGTCGCAAGGTACAAGCTGCCCAACGCCACCTGCGGGTTGCAGAACAATACATCCAAAATGCCGGACTTGGACGGTTCCCATATCGTTCGGGCCGCTAGTAACTCTCGTTCGTGTGGGAACACAGTAACTGTCCCAGAGTAACTGTCCCAGAGTAAACCCAACACAGTAACTGCCCCAGAGTAAATAAAGTTCACCCAGAACCAGACTAAATGAACTTAGGTCAAAACCATACAAATGTGCCGCCCTTGATAAATACACTGACTGGCTCAATGCCAGGTCAGCCATTCAAGGAGACCCCATGTCGATACGAGTATTAGAAAATGTGTGTGCCGAGCTGAAAGAGTGCAACGCCATTACCTCAAACCGTGAATTTTGTGTGAGCTGGCTGGCAAAGGACGAAAGCTATCTGCGCGTATTGCGCCACCACCAAACACAGCCTAGCGCTGATGCATTGGCCAATTGTGCGTCCAAGCTTGCTTACTACTCGCATCATCTCGGCAAGAGTGAAAAACCGGAACACCAAGAATGGGTAAAGCGCTTTAAAGAGCTGCGCGACCAGTGCCTGCATGCGATGGATCAGCAAGCCAAGATCAAGTGGATGACACCAGAGCGTATGGGGCTATGAGAGGGGCCCCTGTGTCCAAAAAATCTGCGCTGCAAAATCTGGGTGGGAAGTACTTACAGTTTCACCCCGGTGATTTTGACACCCCATACCATGGGAGCACTAACTATGTTGGTTTGTGAGGTGGTGTTGGTCAGTCCTAAGCCTCGCCCACAACTCCGTGTTAAACCCAAGCGTAAACGACCACGTCATCCTGACGCACAGCCCAAATCGAAAAAACCAGTGCCTTTTAATACACCAAAGACTGATGAGCTGAGTTGACATATCTGGCTCGATGCTTTCGGCTGTGACTAATTGAATTCAAAAAACTTTTGGAGCGTTAAGAATGGCAGGGGTGACGAGAGAAGAATTCTACGAGAGGCTGTCCGATGCACCGTTTGCAGCCAAGGGCTTTTTTGAAACGATCGAAGAGCGTTTTAAAGGGCGAAACACTGCCTTTGTACACTTCACCGGCACGAAGGGTGGCGACATGCGCATAGCCATACCAAAAGAGCTTACGAACACAGGTAAGCTGCGCAACTTCGCAACACTCTACTGGCAAGTAAAAGATAAGGCTATCTTTTCGCGCATCCTTCTGACGCCCGAGGAACTGGCCAATCTAGGATTTCCTGGCGCAAACGTGCCTGCTAGCCCCAAAGAGCCCTTGGATGCGGATTTGCATCTCACCGAGGACTTCTGGCGCTATAAGGCCGAAGACTTTGGCCACTACCTCGAAGCAGCGCATATCAAAATGTTGGCACAAAACTAACGGACTGGCGTCATGCAGCGTCTATGCTGCGGCTGCAGTACTCGACTACGCCCTGTCTGCACCCAGTGTAGCGATTAGCGTGTGTTGGCAATGTACGCGCAATTTTGAGCCGTTATGCTGCGAAAAGTGCCGTGACAAAGTACTGCAAAATTCCGTTGACCGTCAGACCAAGAGGCATAGTTAAAAACGAGCAGGTTAGGCATCAACTTGAATGGTATATATATCCGGGAATGTTTTTGCCACCTTATTCACTTCTGAAATATAGCGTGATCGACTTCCTTAATTTGGTTACACTTTTGTAAAGTCACTATAGTTTTGAAATTAAAAGGTCCTCTCAAGATGCCACCAATTTTTTCCAAATTTCATTCAAAATATTATGCTTCAGTGTTGCAACTTGCAGGATCTCAGGAAAACTCTTTGACGCGAACGTTGACTTCGGCGCGAGTGGAAATGAACCCACACCAAGTAAATGCAGCACTCTTCGCACTCAAGTCACCTTTCTCCAAAGGCGCATTGCTGGCCGACGAGGTAGGGCTGGGGAAAACAATAGAGGCAGGCCTCGTAATTTCCCAGCGCATCGCTGAAGGAAAAAAGCGCATTCTTTTAATTGTTCCGGCATCGTTGCGGAAGCAATGGCAACAGGAACTTCAAGAAAAATTCTCGGTCCCAACACATATCTTAGATGCTGCAGTCGTTCGACAAGCCCGCAAACGCGGGGACTATGACATCTTTAAAAATACAAAAATGCCCTTGATAATGTCATACGAGTACGCAGCCCGTATTGCGGATGAGCTACGTCTCGCTCAGAAGTGGGACCTTATCGTCTTCGACGAAGCCCACCGACTTCGAAATGTTTACAAGAACGAGCAAAAAAAGGGTACTTCCAAACGTGCGCAGGCCCTTGCAGACGCATTTCGCGATATTCCAAAGATACTGCTGACCGCAACGCCATTGCAGAATTCTCTGTTAGAGCTGTACGGATTGATTTCAGTTATCGACGACTCTCATTTTGGTGGTTTGGACTCGTTTAGAACTCAGTACGTTCGTGGAAGGCCAGACCCTGAAAGCCTTGCCGCTCTGCAGAAGAGAATTGAGCCCGTCTGCCAGAGAACTCTTCGAAGGCAAGTTCAAGAGGCAGGGCACATCAACTTCCGGAAGCGAACAGCACTGACGTTCGACTTCGATCCGTTCGACAACGAAACCGTACTTTATGAACATGTTTCAGACTTTCTGCAAAGAAAGGACACTGTTTCATATGGCGATCGAGCCAATGCGTTGGTGTTGCTGCAAGTTCGAAAAATACTTGGATCTTCGACATTTGCCGTGGCCCGATATCTCGAAAATTTGATAGGTCGATTAAAGGACAAGCAAAAAGCATCGGTTCAAATGACGGATGACTTAGATGGCTTTGACGTCATTTTGGAGGAAGAGGATTCAGAAGATGACGTGGAAGAAATGGAAGTCATCGATCCCCAACTGCTTGCAAATGAAATCGTTGAAATTGAAGAAATGCTCTTCCTTGCCAACTCGATACAAATAAACGGGAAGGGTGAAGCTCTAGTCGGAAAATTGCCACTTATATTGGAGCAAATTGTAAAAAAAGGTGGAAAAAATAAAGCAGTAATTTTCACTGAGAGCGTTCGGACACAAAAGTATCTTGACCAGCTTTTGAGCAATCATGGCTACTCAGGAAAACTAGTCCTTCTAAATGGCAGCAATGCAGACCCTGAGAGTCGGCGGATATACAACTCCTGGAAAGATCGCCACGCTGGAACTGACAAGGTCTCGGGTTCAAGGTCTGCAGACATGAAGGCAGCCCTAGTTGAGGCCTTCAAGTCAGATGAGAAAACGATCTTAATTTCGACTGAAAGTGGCGCTGAAGGCATTAACCTTCAATTTTGCTCAGTGTTAATAAACTATGATCTTCCATGGAACCCGCAAAGAATCGAGCAGCGGATTGGCCGCATTCATCGTTATGGCCAACTCATAGATGTCACCGTCGTGAATTTGCTGAATAGAAAAAACCATACTGAGGCTCGCATTCACCAACTTTTGAGTGAGAAGTTCAAACTGTTTGACGGCGTTTTTGGTTCGAGTGACGAAGTGCTAGGCAGCATTTCATCAGGCCTCGACTTTGAGAAGGAAGTATTGGGAATCGTTCAACGCTGTAGAACAAGAGAACAAGCAGACGCTGAATTTGACGAACTGCAGACCCGGATCAAAGACGACATTGATGCTGACATCGCAGAGACCCGCGCTTGTGTGTTGGAGGCGCTGGATGGGGACGTAGTTGCAAAGCTTCATTCACGCCAGAAATCACTTGTCGAAAAGGTACCAGAGTACCAGCAAAAATTGCTAAATTTGGCCCGTGGGGAGCTCAAAGACATCGATTTTACGATTGGTGACGAATACGCTTTTTCTTACGATGGTCTAGTTTACACAACAAAATGGCCGACAGCAGACGACAACGATTGGCAATTTTTCCGAGTGAACGACGGGCTTGGCAAGCGTCTTATTTCAGAAGCGTCTGCTCGTGATTTGTCGACAGAGATATTAGAATTGACCTTCGTTCCGGACGAGGCTCCATTTCATGGGCGTGTTGCACGCATTGATGCGCTCAAAGGTGACGTTGGCTGGTTGCGGGTCTACAAAGCCACCATGCCGACCGGAGACGCTCTGCGCGAAGAAATATTATGCGCCGTTATAACCGATGATGGCAGACAGCGCGGATCAGACATTGTCGAAAAGCTGATGCAAGTTCCCACACGAGCACCCCAACCAACCTCTCTCGCTGTTCCAGAAAATGATCTTAATGAGGCGGGGGAAGCAGCGTTTGATGATTTTTCAAGTAGGGTTCAAGAAGAGAATATGGCTTGGCTCGACGAAGAGGAATTACGGCTTGATAGATATGCTGCTGATATTGAAATCGAGATAGATGCGCAAATTGATACTTTGGAAGTCGAAGTAAAGGATTTTCAAAGACAACGAAGGGATCCAAAGCTGTCCATGGAAGATAAGCTGTCCATGGGGCGAAAGATTAAGAAGCTTGAGGGCGAAGTGGACGATCTAAAGCTCTCGAAATTCGAACGCAGGAAAGCAATCAGAAAGCAGGTTTCAGATAAGCTGGATGAGTTTGCAGAAATGCTGAACCAACAACCGTCGCTGGAGATGTTGTTCACTCTCCGCTGGAAAGTTTCTTAGGGTGCATTGATTGTCGCTTGGCTCAGAAATCCTCTGGGGGGACGCCCCTGCGTACGTCGAATTCGACCTTGATCAATTCGAAGGTCCGCGCTGGCTTGCTTGGAAGTTTGTCAATGCTTCTGGGTGGCTGCAAGTCATCGAAGTCACAATGGCGACCCCGAGTGGTTGGCAGTCTCGGACCTATGCCATTGGTTGCAATGACGAAGGGGTCACGCTGCCTAGTTGGGAATCGGACTTTTTACTTGGCCTTCCTACCAAGCACCCAATGCCGACCCAGCACTATCCGCCTGATGAGTTAAGTGCGATTGCTGAGATGTCGCGGTATGACTTCATAGGAGAATGCGACGGGTTATCTCTTGAAGCTCTAGAAGGGTTGGAAGATGAAACTAGATCAAAGCTGCAGCACCTCGAACTTCGGTTCAATCAGGTTCTCAAGTTGGCTGCTGATCATTTGGCTGCCTTACGGTCTGAGCTGAGGTCGTTCTCGTTAGCGGCTGACCGTCGTATCTGGATCAATGGAGAGATCGAGCGCCTTGAGAATGAGGAAATGAGGGCCGGAAGAGTTTTTGTCGAGGAGCGCCAGCGGATCAGGCAAGTGGCGGAGGCCCGCGAAACGGCGTTGATCGAAAGCCTGACATATGAGGCCGATGTCGAAGTTCTCTATACCGTCCAGTTCGAGGCGCGGATGCGGGGGCGAGAGAAGCAGATCGCTTGGCCTTTGATTGAGGAAGAGACTTTTAGTCCGAACTGGTCGCAAGAGCGCGCGCAGCAGGCATTGAAAGACCATCTTGAAGACGCCAAAACACGCCGAACGGAGGAAGCCTATCAACGTGCACAAGATGCGGCTGATGAAGCTGAGAGGCTTGCCAATGCAAAAAGGAAGAAGGCTGAAGCTGCAGAGCAGCCTTCAGCGCTCGTCAAACGCAGGCCCAACCCTACGCCTAAAAAGGTGATTACATTCAAGCAAAAGCCACAGCCGAAAGTCGCGCCCAAGCCTGCTGAAAAACCCGTCATCCAAAAGCCACTGACGGATGCTGAGGAACGTGCACAAGATGTGGCAGATAACGCCGAGTGGATTGCCAATGCAAAGCGGAAGAAGCTTGAGGCTGCAGCAAAACAGAAGAAGGCCTATGCTGCAGCAAAGCAGAAGAAGGCTGAGGTGGAAGAGCAGCCACCAGCGTATGCAAAACGCAAGCCGAACCTAACGCCTAAAGAGGTGATTACATTCAAGCAAAAGCCACGGCCGCCAGTCGCGCCCGAGCCCGCTGAAAAACCCGGCATCCAAAAGCCACTGACGGATGCTGAGGAACATATGGCTTTGCGGGCTGAGGTCGCCAGCCTCTCGGATATCTTGCGGCACAGCGGCCGCAGCACTTTTGAGACGAAGCAGGGCCTTTGGCGTGTCACGAAGCGCAAGCAGCCGCAAGGGGATGAACTTCAGGCAATCTACCACGCAATCGGACAGATAGACGGTGCAGTTGAGAGGTTTCCAAGGATTCTGGGGTTCCTTGCCCCTGCACCTGCGCCGGTAGCGGTCGTTAAAGAAATCGAGCAACCCGCCGAAAGCAGCACATCAGCATGGGCGCGGCGGGCGGAGCAGCTTGAGCGGATTGCCAAGACACGGCGCATATTATCTCCGAAGTCTAAAATTGCGCTTGGAAAGCTGAAATCGGGGCAGACGGCCCTGACCGAGACTGATAGAAACGCGATGAAGCATTTGATTGTACAATTGAAAAAGACGGGCTTTGACGTGGATGGCTTTCTGGCTGTCAAGTGAACAGATCAAAGACCGACCGCTACAACGCGATTGCGGCTAAAAACAGAAACGGGGGCCGTGATGGCAAAAAAGGGTAAGCTGGAACTGACATGGGTGGGCAAGGATGACCGCCCGCGCCTTGAACCTCGTATTTTGATTGAAGACCCTGAGAAGAGTTATCATGCCAATGAACGCAGGTCTGAGAGCGACATATTTGATAACGTGTTGATCAAAGGTGACAATCTACTGGCCTTGAAAGCCCTCGAGCAAGACTATGCAGGTGACGTAAAGTGCATATTCATCGATCCGCCGTATAATACGGGTTCAGCTTTTGAGCACTATGAGGATGGGTTGGAGCATTCGATTTGGCTGGGATTAATGCGGGACCGCCTTGAGTTGTTGAAAAGGCTTCTTTCCGACAGCGGATCTATTTGGTTAACCATTGATGATAATGAAGCTCACTATATCAAGGTGCTTCTAGACGAAATTTTTGGTCGATCGAACTTTATTGCCAACGTAATATGGCAGAAGAAGTTTGCAGGTAAAGCCGACTCTGGCTTTTTTTCTGAATTCCACGATCATGTGCTTGTTTACGCAAAAAAGAAATCAGAGCTATCAATAAACGGAATGCCTCGCACTGCTGAGCAAGATGCTCGGTACAAGAATGTTGACAATGATCCTCGGGGTGTCTGGGCGTCTGACAATCTCCTTCGAACAGAGTATCGAGAGTATGCATATTATCCTGTGATGACACCGGCGGGTAAAGAATACTATCCACCGAAGGGCTCAAGCTGGCGTTTTACGAAAGAGAGAATGCAAGAGCTTGTCGAGGACAACCGGATTTGGTTTGGGGCCAATGGCGGAAATATGCCTCGCTTAAAGAGATTCCTTTCGGATGTAGCGCAGAGCCTGCCGCCATCGACATGGTGGCCACATTCCGAAGTGGGTCACAATTCGGAAGCCAAAAAAGAACTAAACGCAGTCTTGAGCGAGGTAGATGACATTTTTGCGACTCCTAAACCTGAGCGATTGATTAGCCGTATCTTGGCGATTGGGTCCAATCCAGGAGACCTAGTTCTTGATTCTTTTGCAGGCTCGGGAACAACTGGTGCAGTTGCGCAAAAAATGGGCCGCCGCTGGATTATGGTCGAGTTGGGAAAACACTGTGATACACACATTATTCCTCGTCTACATAAGGTCGTGGATGGAGATGACGGCGGTGGAATAACAAAATCAGTTGATTGGAAAGGTGGCGGAGGCTTCCGCTATTACACTCTTGCTCCATCCCTTATCGAAACTGACCGTTTCGGCATGTCGATCATCTCCAAGGAATATAACGCGGCGATGCTGGCAGAGGCGATGTGTAAGCACATGGGCTTTACCTATGCGCCTAGCGAAACCGATTACTGGAACCACGGCTTTTCGACCGAGACTGATTTCATCTATGTCACCACCCAAAGCCTGACCCATGACACGTTGCGTAAGATCAGTGCTGATGTGGGCAATGGCCGGACGCTGCTTGTTTGTTGCAAAGCCTATAGTGGCGGTGAAAACATCGACAATCTGACGATCCACAAGATCCCTTCAATCGTGTTGGATAAGTGCGAATGGGGACGTGACGATTACTCCCTCAACGTCGCAAACCTGCCAATGGCCGAAGAAGAGGATCCAGACGCCGATCTGCCCTTGTTTGCCGAGGGAGTATCCGACAATGAGTGACGCCAAGCTTCTCCGCCAGATTACCCAACGCCTGTCCCTGCGCGTGCCGCAAGAAGAAGCCCTGACGATCCTTGCTGATGTGCTCGATCAGATGGATTTCAGCGAAGAGACAGACATGGCGCGCCTTTTGGGCGTGATCAAAGACACATATCCATCTGTTGAGGATTTTGAGCGCGAGTTTCCAACGCTTTGCTTCTCTCTCGCGACCGGCGTCGGCAAAACCCGCCTCATGGGCGCTTTCATCAGCTATCTGTACATCAGTGGAAAATCGAAAAATTTCTTTGTGCTGGCCCCAAACACAACGATCTACCAAAAGCTGGTTGAAGATTTTTCGCGCCAATCGTCGCCAAAGTACGTGTTCCGTGGCATATCTCAATTCGCTCAAACCCCACCGATCATTGTCACCGGTGACACATGGGAGGAGGGGCGCGGTATCCGGGGCGCCGACTTGTTCGGTGGCGAGGCCATCATCAATATCTTCAACGTCGATAAAATCAACAAAGAGAAGGGCCGCATTCGCGGATTCAGAGAAACGCTTGGCGAGAGCTACTTTGATTATCTAGCCGGCCATTCCGATCTTGTGATGCTGATGGACGAAGCGCACCGTTACCGCGCTAAGGCCGCCGCGAAGTCGATCTATGAGCTACAGCCGCGACTTGGCATCGAACTGACAGCAACGCCGAAAACGGTAGGCGCATCGCCAAAGCCGTTCAGGAACGTGGTCTACAACTACGGCCTCGGTAACGCGATGAATGACGGCTACGTAAAAGAGCCCGCCGTGGCGACCAGAACCGATTTTGATCCGAAAAAGTACGACCGAGCGCAACTTGAAGATATCATGCTGAAAGACGGTGTTTTCTATCATGAATATGTGCGGACTGAACTTGAGCTATACGCCAAACAGAACGGTAGGGAACGGGTCAACCCATTTATGCTGGTAGTCGCTCAAGACACGACCCACGCACGGGCGCTGAGAGAACAGATTGAGAGCGACCGGTTTTATGAGGGTGCTTACAGAGGCAAAGTTGCTGAAGTTCACTCTAAGCAATCTGGGGAAGAAAGCGATGAGGCTATGCAGCGCCTTGTGCGACTGGAAACCTCTTCAGATACCGAAATCGTCATTCACGTAAACAAGCTGAAGGAAGGTTGGGATGTCACTAACCTTTATACCATTGTTCCGCTAAGAGCCTCTGCATCGGAAATTCTGACAGAGCAGACACTTGGCCGAGGATTGCGGCTGCCATATGGGCGCAGAACGGGCCATCCTACGGTGGATACCCTGACGGTGATTGCTCATGATCGTTTTGACGATGTGATCGCAAAGGCAAGAGAGGACGGATCCGTAGTCCAAATGAAGACAATTACGCTTGGTAATGGTGGCGATGTTTCGGACGAAAAGCGTAAAGTGGTTACCGTTGCTCCAGCATTTGAAGAGACTCTGACGGGCCAAAGCGATGAACAAGACAGTGGCGATACGCCAGTAGTCTCAACACATCAAAGCGAAGCCGAGAGGAAAATTGCAGCTCGCACATTTGAGCTCGTACGCGATCGCTATCAAGCCAAGGTAAAAACATCGATTAACGAGCTAGCTGACGACGAAACCATTGCAAGCATTGTTCGTGATATTGAAGCTGACGATCAAATTAGTCAAACAGATATGGATCTAGGAGAAGCTAGGCCAGACACCGCAAGTGTGGTCAGGCGCGTTACTGAAGCCATTATTAAGAACACGATAGAGATCCCCGAAATTATAGTCATTCCAGATAGAGAAGTTCACTTCTGGTTTGATGATTTCAACTTGGAGCGGCTAAGCGAGATCAAGAACAGACCCGTCGATGGGGACATACTTGTTCAAACTCTCGGAAGCGACGTCCGTAAGCGTATTGAACGTGTGGAGGGCGCTGCGCAGGAAGATCGCTTAGAGAATTATCTTGTTAGGCGAATTATAGCTGAACCTGAAATAGACTACGACAGTACTGCTGAGCTGTTATTCAAGCTTGCGGGCCAAATGGTAACGCATCTTCGATCCTATCTGAGCTCAGACAGCGAAGTAGAAAATGTTCTTCTGTCTCAGGGCGACCAGTTGACAATGTTTATTATGCAGCAAATGCGACAGAATATTGGAAAAACGGATACGGTGTTTCGAGTCAAAATGAACCATGCGTTCGTTTCGCTGGCTCCACAACAGATTGTTGAAATTGAGGGTAAAGTGATCCCTCTGACACTGCCTGCTACTCCGCTTTCTTTGACGAGGTCTTTCGTGTTTGTCGGAGGAGAGAAGTCTCCCTTCAAGAAGCATAAGTTCGATAGTGATCCTGAGCGACGTTTTGCGTGCTTGATTGACCGTAGTGATGAGACCGACGTTATCTCATGGCTCAAGCCTGCACTGGGGCAGTTTCAAATCGAATATGCCAGCAGCAAAAACTATAATCCTGACTTTGTTGTCGAAACCTCAAAGGAACTACTTATCTTTGAAATCAAGGCAGACAACGACCTTGACGCTGCAGAAGTCATCGCGAAGGCGGCCGCAGCTAAAGTTTGGGTTGAGAATGCAAATACCCTGCTATCTCCCCTTGGGAAAAAGCAATGGCGCTATATCTTAGTTCCTGCTTCAAAGATTTCTGAAAACGCTACCTTTGAGGGACTATCGATTTGAGGGAATTATGCGCTATTCCAGTATTTTGAGGAAAGATGCGCCGCAAATACTTTTCACGCTGAATACGCATAAGACGGCCTAAACTTCTTTGGAGATTCGAATGCCTAATGACGAAAAACTAAAGGTCTGGGGCCTACACATGGGCGAGCATGTTGGCAGCAAACCAGTTGACCAGGGTTAGGGGGCAATCGGTTGGCAAGAGCTCGGGGATTTGCGCGAGTATGCAGACCGTGAGGCGTACAAAGCAGCTATTGCAGAAAAGATACCAGGCGCAAAGCAAGGAGCACATCCGGTGTATGCTGGTACGCAATTGGGCTGCTCGTTGCTTTCTTCAATACACTACGTTACTGTGTTGAACACAGTGTTTGCCCTGTACGCAGCTTAAAGTGCTATCACACAGTTTTTCGCACACCTCATTTTTGCACTTAATTACCGTTTACTTTCAATAACTTATTTAAAACACAAGTCTTGAAAATCCTCGTGTCGGTGGTTCGATTCCGCCCCTGGGCACCATTCGGAAAAATACATTTATAAATTTTCGCGAATGCCGCACTTCAGTCCTTGCTGCACAGTGCCGCGAAGGCCCTTTTGCTCGCGACACGAATGGCCCTAAGGCTAATCATGCACTAACTTTCAACTTGGACCACCCAAGTGAGGCTGCTCAGGATCAACACACGGTTTGGCTAGTTACTTCCACCACCCTTAATGAAGGCTCCCCCATGGCCACCAAAACTAAGTTGCACCCCCGTAATCAACACAGAGAAGGTTACGATTTTGTGCGTTTAGTCGCGCATTCACCTGAACTTGAGGCATTCACGATCCGCAACCCTGTCGGTCAGGCGACTATCGATTTTCAAGACGTGTCGGCGGTCCGTATGCTTAATCGCGCGTTGCTAAAGACTTATTACAGTATCAATTTTTGGGATATCCCAGCCAATTACCTATGCCCTCCGATTCCCGGTCGTGTTGACTACATCCACTATCTGGCGGACTTGCTTGCTTGCAGCAACAATCAAGAAATTCCGCGTGGGCGGAATGTCAAAGCGTTGGACATAGGCACTGGTGCTAGCTTGGTGTACCCCCTTACTGGCCAGAGTGAATACGGCTGGCACTTCACTGGCGTCGATATAGACCCCGCCGCTATCAAGTCGGCACAGCAGATATGCCATTTCAACAATCTGAAAGTAGACCTCAGACAACAAAATAGACCTGAGAATATCTTTAGAGGCGTGATTGAACCCCATGATGCTTTTCACATCACCATGTGCAACCCGCCTTTCCATGCGTCCATAGAACAAGCTAATAAAGGCACCCAGCGTAAGTGGCGTAACCTTGGCAAAGGGCATTCCAACAAACTCAATTTTGGCGGTCAAAACGCTGAACTTTGGTGTCCGGGTGGCGAGATAAAATTTATCGCCCGCATGGTTGAACAGAGCATGGAGTTCGCCGAGCAGTGCCTGTGGTTTAGCTCATTGGTGTCGAAAAAAGATAACCTCCAGCCACTCTACAAAATTTTAGGAAAAGCTAAGGTTGCTGATTTCAAAGTAGTCGAAATGGCACAGGGGAAAAAAACAAGTCGTTTTATTGCTTGGACTTACATCAAAAAAAGTCAGCGATCTTTGTATGTGAATGAAGCTCGTAAATAGAACGGATGGCACCCCACCAGACCGGACATTGCATCGCCTCGCGGCCGGTAATCAACCAAGGCGCGTGTCTTTTTTCCCTAGAGGGGGATGATCACTGAGATCGTAACGTTCGAGATTTAACATGCGAAGAATCAACAGCGCGTCGTCGCGCTCTTTGAGGGCAACGCCAAAATTTGGCGAGCGCACCCAAATGCGTATTGGCTTATCACTTCGGCTCGGCAGCGAACGAATTCGATAAGTATAGGCGTTAGAATTTGATCAGCGGTTGACGGGTGATAGCAAGCCGATTGAGCCAGCAGTCAGCCAAGTCGAATTTTCCATGGCATGCCGCGCTAAGATGTCTCCCAGTCGTTTAATGTTAAAGTCATCGCAACTTTCAAAGACCTCCCCGCCTTGAAAACGGTTCTTCACCAATTGGGAGGCATGGAATGAAAAGAAACGCCCAGACGTTTCTGTCTGAGCGCTTCGTCTTAATTGATTATCTACGACTTAAGCGTTTCCAGCACCCGTTCCGTACCAATCCCCTTGGTCTACTTTTATTGCACTATCTAGAAGTTTGGCGAATTCTTTTGGATCTTGTGTGCCGCCGTCACTTCCACGGTAATGATAAGGAATGACAACAGATGGTTTGAACTCTGCTACAGCGCTTGCAGCAGCATTAATATCCATTGTGAATGGTAAATTCATACACAACAGCGCTACGTCGATATTTTGAAGCGCCCTCATTTCGGGGATGTCTTCAGTATCTGAGGAAAGGTACACGCGCGTGCCGCCGATATTCAAAACGTACCCGTTGTCGCGCCCCTTGGGATGGTATTTCATACGGTCTTCTGTGGTATTGTAAGCCGCAATTGCTTCAATCCCGATATCACCAAAGGCTGTTGTCTCTGCATTCCCAATCACCTCAGCGCGTGCAGCCAACTCTTCAGTCATTTGCTCTTGAGCGCCTTTGTTTGAAATGAGGGTAGTGTTTTCCCCCATGACGCCTGCGAGCGTATCGTTGTTTAGATGATCGCCGTGCTGATGAGTTACCATAACGAGATCCGCGGCGGGCATACCTTCATACAGGGCTAAATCTCCAACTGGATCAGCATAAATCACACCCATCGGTGTCTCAATAATGAGAGAAGCATGTGCGATTGGAATAATTTTAACGGCTCCATTCCCGAAAATCATACCATGGCCATTAGCAAAAGCGAGTTGTGGTAGAACGGAAATTGACCCGGCGGCGGCCGCGGCGGAGCCAATGAAATTTCTTCTCGAAAGCATGTGTTTCTCCCTGTTGTTAAATTTCACCCAAATGGCGTTTAATAACTAAATATACGTAGCTCGCCTCACATTGGATCAACTCTATTTCCGTTTCACAAAATACATTTTACATTTATTGCTGCCGAGCAAGGTCTGTCACGCATATTTGACCAACGTCTTGACACTTCACGGAGAGGCGCGATTGCCGTTTCCACCTTTCCACCTTTCCACCTTTTCACACCGAACCTGTTTTGTGCCTTTGTATCTCGATGCTTTAGAGCGGTATCCATGGGAGTCTTGCTTAAGAAACTTCCTTTTCGAAGGTTTGCCAATTGGGCGCGGTACAACCCGTTGTTTTGGGAAAATGAGCGGTTGTTGAGAAGTTGGCCCCTAAGATTTTAGGCGCTTTTCTTATTTTTGTCCAAAGATCTTCACCTTTTTATACTTCCATCGAGCGGATCAGAAAATGGGAATCTAATCATGATTAGATTGTTAGGGCATTCTGGGCTGGTGGTCTGCCTGCCAATTCTTTCGAATACCACTGCGATGGCCTGTGGTCGGCCGACGCTCGCGGGGACGAATAAGGCGATTCCGTCTTCCGGAATAAACAGCCAATCGTTGCTCAACAATGCGATACTCATCGAAGTGAAACACGAGCGCTAAATTTAAAATGGGTTTAGAAAGCATTAGCGCATGAATCGCTACCAACTGACCGGGAGTCAGATTTACGTAAAGGATCGTGCGACATGCAGTTTTGCTGACAACAAGGGACGGCAAATACTACCCCACAATGCCTGACGTCAGCGCCATTGGATCCAAATAGGGTGGTTTGATAAGAGATAGTTTTTGGCTCATCGTAAGCACTGAGGAGTGGGACATGAGACAAACAAATGGAACACGAAAAAGTCCTGGCGAGAAAATCGTCAAGGATATCAAGCGGGCCACCCGCAAACAGTATTCCTCTGAGGAGAAGATCAAGATCGTTTTGGACGGGCTACGCGATGAAGACAATGAGACCTTGTCCGCCATTGGTCCGAGGACAGTGGTCGAATGCCGTACTGTGCCGTCCATTGTCCGGCAGTTGATACGCAATATCAACGAGAGGGGCTGACGAGGTGCGGCGGAAAGTTGTCAAGCTCGCCTTGAAGGAGACAGAACTGTCCCCGCGAGAACTGGCCGTGACTTTCACAGACAAGGAAAGTTACTTTGTATCCGAGGCTTCAGTCTACCGTGTCCTAAAAGCGCACGACCAAATCACCAGTCCGGCCTTCATCTCACGCCATTGATTGCAAATCGATCGTGCCTATAAAAGCCGCCAAAGAGTTCAAAGACAAAACCACGGCGATCAACCCGCTTTGGCAAAGGGACTCCACTTACCGCAATGTTCTGGGCTAGAGGTGGTTCTATCTCAGCACTATTTTGGACGATTACAGCCGCTACATTATCTCGTGGAAGCTCTGTACAAACAGGCGGACAGAAGACGTGACCGATACGTTGGATTTGGCCTTGGAAACCTCTGGCTGTGACCACGTCCACATTGTTCACAAACCACGACTACTAAGCCTCTCTGATTGATACTGCGTATCAACTGCCGAGCAATGTATAACGGCTCCAGCTAGGTCTCTGGAGAGTTGGCCGAGCGGTTGCAGGACAAAGGCATGAAGCACTCACGCGGAGCGCCGTATCACCCTCAGACCCAAGGCAAGATCCCTCTCATCACTGCAAGCGGCGACTGCCGGGCAGTGGAGCGTTGGCACCAAGCCCTGAAGAACCGGATATTGCTGGAACACTATTTCCTGCCATGCGATCTCGAAGCCCAAATCGAAGCTTTCGTCAATCATAACAACCATCAGCGCTATCACGAGAGCCTCAACAACGTCACGCCCGCCGACGCCTACTTCGGGCGCGACAAAGCCATTCTACGACAACGAGAAAGGATCAAATGCAAGACACCGGAAACGTGCCGCTTGCATCACAGGCAACGCGCCGCATAATACAACCAACCAGATGAGCCAACCTCTCGCTCAAATTAAGTAGCTCTTGGCCCCATAAACACTGACGACGCACAAATTAGGTCTCGAAAAACTGTCACATTAAGCGCGTGTAGGCAGCCTGACAATATTGGCACAAAAATGGCCAAGAGTAGCGTAATAAAACGTTGCGACATTAGAGGACAACCCTTTGTTTGGAGGCACCGCGGATGTCAGATTCTGCTATCGCTGAGCAGTCCGTCGTCAGGGTTTTTGGCACCAATGGCGCGATTAGGTGCTTTTGCTAGGAAGATGTTGTAGACATATCAAAAAAAGGAAAACGACGATGCTCACTCCCTTCCACCTGGCGTACAATGTGACGGACCTTGATAAAGCGCGCGCTTTTTATGGCGATGTGCTTGGCTGCATTGAAGGGCGCTCGACGGAGACGTGGGTAGACTATTCATTCTTCGGCCACCAAATATCGCTGCATTTGGGAGCGCCATTTGAAACGCGTTCGACGGGGAAAGTTGGCGAACATATGGTTCCCATGCCGCATTTGGGGGTTGTCCTTCTGATTGAGGATTGGAAGGTGCTTGCGGAACGCTTGAAAGAGAAACGTGTCGATTTTTTGATCGCGCCTAGCCTGCGTTTTGAGGGTGAACCCGGCGAGCAGGCAACGATGTTTTTTCGGGATCCGTCTGAAAACCCTATTGAGGTGAAAGGCTTTGCAGATTTGAGTAAGGTGTTTGCGTCCTGATCAAAGGAGCCTATTCAGCCAAGTTCTTTCGGATTTGGTTGGCTGTCCCTTAAAGCCGTTTCTGTCAAAATAAGACAGTTGACACACCGCGCATAGATTTTACTTCCGTCTTTTCAGGCTGGCTTTATCAAGCGTGCCCATATCTCTTTACTTTCGAACGGTACTAACCCCGACGTGGATGGCGGTCTTCATGTTTGGGAATTAGATGCCCCCAATCACTTTCATTTGGGCGGAAGCGTGCGTTGTCGAAAATTCGTCGGACCATCTCATAGTCAATCATATGACGCGGTTTTGATCTAGAACGACCATTGCCACTGGTTTTCTAGCTGTTCGCTGCTGCGAGTGCCTAAGTCCTTTCCGCGGGGTTAATCGGTCCTTCTTAAAACTTTCAATTCAGCCTCAAAGACTTTCCTGCCCGCTTGGCCCATCTCCCTTGAATTTACACCGCATGAAATATTCAGGAGGAGCTGGTCTTGTGACGGTTCATTTCCTGTCTCTCAGCTCGTTTTTGCGGCCCTTCGTTCAGATGCCAAGGGGCTTTTGCCTCCCCGCGATGAATGTCGGCGGCGTAGATTGCAAAATCCATTGATGTACTGGAATGTTGCGCCTTCAGCCTGCCGCCGCGTCTCCCATCGGTTTCTCCAAATTAATTCTGCCGTGATGGATTTGAAAAATGTTTCCATCATGGAATTGTCCATTGCCCGGCAGAGCTATACGCAGCGTGATCCCGAGAGGAGGAGCAATTCCCTTTGCCGCTCATGGATACTTTGAAGCCGCGTTTTATCAGGCATTTCTGGTAATCATGCGATCAGAATTGCGAGCCACGATCCGTATGGTAAACGGGGTAGCCGCCGTAATGCCACGGTCATAGCCCACGCGCGTATTGCCAGATTTCGCTTCATGCGATTGCTACCCGCTGCCTTCTCCTCGCGAAGCAGAAAAACTTCCTTCCGAAGGCGCTGTTCTCTTTCTCGATATCTTGATGAGGCCCAGACATAAGGTCAACCTACTTGTGTGCTTCTGAACCCACTTGTTCAGTGTCGACAAACCCACGCCTAAATCTGATGCAACCTGTAGCCGCGCCAGGCCGCTAGTGGTTGCGATGCGGACCGCATCACGCGTGTATTTGGTTGCCATTGACAACGCATCCTCTTGCCCACGGGACTAGTTATTTATGGAAAAAGCCACTAAAGTTCGTTGCGGGCCGAAGCTACGTGAAAACTTTTGTCACTGTTTGTGGCGATTCAGTTAGGTTCAGCAATGTACCCTGTAGACATTTTGCTCGTTGCTTGCTAAAGGACCATGTCCTGCAATTTTTTGCAAATTTTAAACTTAGGAAGGTGGTGAAAACCACATGCAGGTATCTGTTCGTGATAACAACGTCGATCAAGCTCTTCGTGCGCTGAAAAAGAAACTTCAGCGTGAGGGTGTTTTTCGTGAAATGAAGCTCAAGCAACATTTCGAGAAACCCTCTGAGAAGAAAGCTCGTGAGAAAGCCGAAGGCATTAGTCGTTCGCGTAAATTGGCTCGCAAGAGTCGGGAACGTGAGAACGGCCTTTAGGCACTCCTTTCTAATCGATTTCATGAAATTGGCGGGGTAACCCGTTTCTTAAAACCCCCGCGCCTCGTCGACGGGGGTTTTGTTTTTTCTAAATCAGTAGTTTAGCGGAAATACGCAGCCCGGATTTTAATCGCTTGGCCATATTCCCATCCCTTCTCAAGGCAACGGAATATTCAATTATGGGGTGTTTCGACACGGTAGAAGAAGATGTCCAAAGGGCAGGACGCCATTATCACTGCATGGCGTATCTGTGATCAATTTTTGAAAGTGGCTTGTTCTGGTAATGATGAATATTAGTTGTCACCTTTGTCTGATCTCGAGGGTGTAATTCCAGCCAAAGCACCAAGTGCCGCGGCATCGCGGACGTTGATGCCTTCATTCTGAAAGACTACCGTGATGGCGGCTGTGTTGCTTTGAAATGCACCTTGCGGAGCTGCTAGATTCTGGCATTGGGCCAATTCATTTCTATAGTTAGGCCCAACTGGCTCTAATTACAGGTTAATAATAAGAGCCAGAGTTCGCACAGGCTGCAATCAATGCAAGAAGTGGAACGGCTTTTGAAAAACTGAAGGTGGTCATTGAAAGACCTTTTGGAACTGAAGTACTGTTGTATTATGCGATCGGGAAAAATTAAAATTCGAGGACTGAGCTGTATTAAGTAGGAAAATTTCCTTTTTGCACCGACAGCCCAAGTTTGATTGAGTAGGAACGTAAAAGTCAAATTAGTTCCAGAGCGCGTGATTTGTTGGGGCAATTTCAGTATTATCAGGTTTTTGAAGCTAACACTTGAGGTGCGGAAAGTAGAACCATGCTTCCGACCTCGGTTCTCATTAATTTGGGTGTGGAAAGGTCTTGGTCGTTGGCTGATGCCTCTTCGAGAACGAGTCGAACTATGCTGTTAATTGACGTTCGGAGGTGAGTTCTAACTGTATTCCTCAATTTGGTATCGGGGACCGCAGAAAGATGTGAAAAACTATGAACCGAAGCGCGTTGTCACCTGCCTCGACCAATGACCATTCACAAGGTATTTGACGGTTGATTTGAATGCTCGCGTCTTTGCTCGCACGGTCAAAAGGCCGTCGAAACAACTTTGACGACTTGCAAAAAATATTGGAATTACCCGGACCTGCATCGCCGTGTTTAGGGTCTCCCTGTTTGTATTCCATTTTTTTCCGCAGGCCTGCGGGGGATGCACGTTTCGAAAGGTTTTCAACCTTACCTTGGGGCCTCTTTGAGTTTCGCATCCTGACTCGTTGGTCATTTTCTACACCGAGAAGTAACGTGTGGATCGATGTCACTCGATTGGAAATGTAAATACGATCATTCGCTGGAAATCCAATGAATCGCCCTCTAAAACCTGGGGGCCTAGACAGTTAATTATAGATGTCGGACAGGGGAAACCGAATTGGTCTTCAAAGACGTCTTGAGAGGATTATTCAGGCGTTTCAGCGCCTCCTTCGATTATTCTCTATTTCCTATTCAGCCAATCTTACGGCCAATCCTCTCATTGGGCTGGCTAATTTGGGAAAACCGATGCAGTGTCGGGATATGTTGACTAAAGAGAGCTTTTTAATTTCGGATATCCGCGTTCCAGCCAAGCGCAAAAAGACACTTGATCTCGGCAAATTGCAGGCGATTGCGGAGGATATGCTTGAAAATGGTCAGACGACCCCAATCAGACTGCGGACTGGAAAAACAGGTTTCGTTTTGATCGAGGGGTATCATCGCCTAGAGGCGCTGAGGGCACTAGGTGAGGATAAGGTCGAAGGCTATCTGGTACGCGCGCAGTTGCACTAGAAACAGCAAGGCCGCAACCTGCTGTATTCGTTCATTTGTTAGGCGGCCACTGCGAGGAAATGCATGCAATAAGGCAGTATGACCAACGATGCGCCCGTCCTCATTGCATCGAAGTAAACATGAAAATGCACCAATCATTAAATAATTGATCGCGGACAGTAGATTGCTACTTAGGTAGCTTGTCAGTCCTTCGTTTGGCATCGAGATGGCGCGTGCCGTATGTCGGCATTCTGCGCCACCCCATGCTCCTTAATCCGGCCGTAATCTCGCTTAGGTCATTCCGCGTTTATGTATTGGCGCCAATTGTGCTGCTCTTTAAATCCTAGCACTTCTCGGATCTTTAAGTTCGAGAACAATGCTTCGTTGTCCGCCAGTTCTCTGCTGAGTTGCACTCCTGGAAAGAAGCGCTCAAGAATTTCGGAGTTTGGAATATTAACCGAATTGGTGTCATTTCCCGCATTGAAGATCTGATAGCCGAGGCCGTTCTTCTTGAGGCAAAGGTCCACAATTTGACCAAGGTCACGCGCGTCAATATAGCAAAAAATATTGCGGCGGCGAACGCCAGGGTCCGCGAAAAACGCAGGGAAATTTTCGTACTCGTCGGGTTCAATAACATTGCCGATCCGAAGCCCGTAAATGTCTATGCCAGAACGTCTTTGAAAGGCGCGGCCTGTTTTTTCATTGACGACTTTGCTCAAACCGTAGCTGTCCATCGGGTCGACATCATAGTCTTCATCGACGGGTAAATAATGTGGATTGACAGTACCATCTGAGAAGCAAATCCCATAGGTGGTTTCTGAAGAGGCAAATATAACCTTGGGAATTCCCAGCTTTACTGCGGCTTCGATCACGTTGTAGGTGCCCACAGTATTGATCCGAAACGTCTCGTGATCTGGCTTGATCAGAATGCGGGGGACGGCGGCGAAATGCACGACGGCATCGAACTTTGGAACGCCTGTTCCCGCTTCCATTTCGTCAAAATTTGCATAGCTTGTCATCACGTTGAACATGGAGCCTGAGTCGGTGATGTCGGCTAGGAGGTTGTCGATACCCGCTTCGTTTAGGGGCGTAAGATCGACGTTGACCACCCGATGCCCTTGATCGCGCAAATATCTGCACACATGCCGACCAGCCTTACCTGCCCCCCCTGTAAATAGAATACGCATTTTCTGTTCCCCACTTCATTGGTCAAAATTTGGCCTGCGCCTAGGGTCGGTTCCCAGAGCGTCTCTTTCGGGAAGTTGTATTCTATTCAAACAGGATCACAAGGGCGGTATCCGCGGTTGATTGCCTGAAAGGCGTTTTGGAATGTTTCCGATTGAGCCACAGTAGGTTCGCGTTTAACACACAGAGGCGCGGTAGTATTCTCTGCTGGATCTGAGTGAGAATTTATTTCTCAAGGACATTTCGGAAGGACCCTCGAATGAACATGACACGCAGATGGATTGTGAACGCGGGTTTGGCCGCGTTTTTGGCGGGCTGCTCATCGGGCGGTGGGCGTCGCGACGTTGGCGGCCTTGTTGAGGATCCGGGGCTGCGTCCTCAGGCCAACGCAGGGTACGACGCATGGGTCGCTTCCTTTCGCTCGCGGGCACAGGCGCAGGGAATCTCGCAAGCTACTCTCAACGGTGCGTTTCGCAATGCAGGCTTCCTGCCTGGGGTGGTTGAACGGGATGGAAACCAAACGGAATTTTCCCGCTCACTCGAAGATTATTTGGCCATTGTTGCCTCCAATGACAAAGTCATAGAGGGGCGCTCCAAGCTTCAGCAGCGTGCAAAGCTCTTCTCGGAAATTGAAGCGCGCTACGGCGTGCCCGGACAAACTACGGACGCGATTTGGGGAATGGAAAGTAACTATGGCGCGCGCCGTGGCGACATTTCGGTCGTCTCGGCAACGTCGACCTTGGCCTATGACGGTCGCAGGGGTGTCTTTTTTGAGAAGCAACTTATCGCGGCTTTGCAAATCCTTCAGCGCGGCGATGTCGCCCCCGATAATCTGGTCGGAAGCTGGGCGGGCGCGATGGGGCACACACAATTTATCCCCACAACATTCGCCGCCTATGCTGTAGATTTTGAAGGCGACGGACGGCGCGGCATTTGGTCTGATGACCCCACCGATGCCCTTGCTTCTGCGGCGGCATATCTTTCGGCATCTGGTTGGAAACGGGGGCAAATCTGGGGCCTTGAGGTCATTTTGCCATCAGGTTTCAATACGTCCCTCGCAGGGCGTGGAAAGCGGAAATCAGCGGCGGAATGGGGTGCGCTTGGCGTCAAAGCTGCGCGTGGATCGATCCCAAATCACGGCGGGGCCGCGCTCTTGCTGCCCGCAGGGACCACGGGACCAGCCTTTCTAGTGTTCCAAAACTTCGATGTCATCCTACGCTATAATAACTCGGTGAATTATGGCATCGGCGTTGGGTATTTGTCGGATCGGATTGCCGGCGCAGGCCCGTTGGTGACAAGCTTCCCGCCTGACAGCAACGGCATGACGATTGATGATCGTCGCAAACTACAGGAACGCTTGACCGCACGGGGGTTTGACACCGGCGGAAGTGATGGCGTCATTGGTCCCAAATCCCGCGATGCCATTCGGGATTATCAACGCAGCGTCGGCCTGTCGATGACGGGCGAACCGTCGCTAGATCTCCTCCGACGGCTCGGATAAAACTATGGCTAGCCGCTCCTACCACTATCGGGGCGGCAGAGCGCCCAAAAGCCAGTCGCGCACTGCAACGCTCGCAGTTTTCTGCGCGGCGTCTTTTGGCCACACGAGGTAAAACCCAACGTTATCGCTGGCGGGGAGGGACCACAGCACTTGCTGGGCTTTGTCTGTCAAGTTGAAGAAAATATGCGGGATAAGCGCAATCCCTTGGCCGTTTTGAGCGGCATCCATCGCGAGTGCTGTCTGGTTGAATTGAAGAAAACGGCGCTCTGGTACGATTTCTTCGGCATTAATCAGGGCATCCCAGTGTTTGTGGCTATCCTGAATGAGGGTGTAGCGGGCGAAGTCTGATACGCTGGTAATCGGCAGATCATGGTGCCCTATTGCGACAAGGTTTAGGGGGGCAAAAAGGGCCCAGTCGAGATTTTCGGCAAAGGGCGGCGCGCCTTGACGGATCGCCAAATCAATTCCGTCGTTCTTAAAATCAGCGAGGCCTTCCTCGGCGCGAATTTGCAGCTCTATTTCTGGGTGCGCCCGCTCAAAATCAGGCAGGCGAGGCACCAACCATTTTGTCGCAAACGATGGCGGAACACTCAGGGTTATGCGTCGCCCGTCTGGTTTGAAAACGGCCGTAGCTTTGGTAATGATCGCCAGCGCTTGGTGGATTGATCTGTGATAGGTTTGGCCTTGTTTGGTGAGTTTTAAACCGCGCGGCAAGCGTTCAAAAAGCGGTTGCCCCAGATCCGTTTCCAATTGCCGAATCCGTTGTGCGACGGCCCCTTGCGTCAGATTTAACTCTTCAGCTGCAAGGCGGAAGTTCTGATGGCGCGCAGCGGCGTCAAACATTTGAAGGGTGTTGAGGTTGATGTTTCGCACTGTAGCTCCGGCATACGCAGTAGATTTCCTACAGTCTGGCGCGACAAGACATGATTGGTCAAGGGGTGTTTCTCGCGCGATACTCGGTCCAAACCAACAAATAGGACTTACCCCATGACACACTCAAAAGTAGCCTTGATCACAGCAGGCGGCAGCGGCATCGGAGCAGGCGCCGCGCGCCATTTGTCCCAACAGGGATTTCACGTCGGCATCCTGTCCTCCTCGGGAAAAGGCGAAGCCTTGGCGAATGAACTCGGCGGAGTCGGTGTCACAGGCTCCAATCTTGACGGCGATGCGCTTCAATCCTTAGTGGATCAAGCGATGGCTAAATGGGACCGCATCGATGTGCTCATTAATTCCGCGGGGCACGGCCCAAAGGGACCTATTTTGGATATCAGCGACGATGAATGGCACCTCGGGATGGAGGCGTATTTGATGAATGTGATCCGTCCAACACGTCTTGTGACGCCGATCATGCAGTCCCAGAAAACTGGCTCAATCATTAATATCTCAACCTACGCGGCGTTCGAACCCGATCCGCTTTTCCCGACCTCTGGGGTTTTTCGTGCGGGCCTCGCGGCCTTCACCAAGTTATTTTCCGACAAATATGCGGGCGATCAGGTTCGGATGAATAATGTACTTCCAGGCTTCATCGACAGCCTTCCCGAAACCCAAGATCGCCGCGCGCGCATCCCAATGGGTCGCTATGGTTCGGTCAAGGAAGTCTCGGCCCTCATCGCCTATCTTGCGTCCGACGACTCTGCCTATACGACTGGACAAAATTTCCGGATTGATGGTGGGCTCACACGTTCAGTCTAAAGAAAATTCCCTTTGGGCGGATAATTTTCCTGCCCAAGGGTGGATATCGCTTTGAAACTGTCATTGAATGGGCGACAACGTTGAAAAACCCCCAGTATTTTGGGGAGTAGTAAGGTTGTAGTGACGCATGACGGAGATTTTTGAAGGGTTGAAGGCGGCTTTGCTTTTGCTCATCACCTTTGACAAAGACCTAGTCGATATCACTCTGCGCTCGCTTCAAGTTTCGCTTAGCGCGACGCTTATTGCCTCCCTTATTGCCTTGCCTTTTGGCACGTGGCTTGCAATTCGTCGGTTTCGATTGCGGCGCACGGCGATCGCAATGTTGAACGCGCTTATGGGGCTCCCGCCCGTCGTGGTCGGCCTGTTTGTCTACTTGCTGTTCTCACGTTCGGGGCCGCTTGGGGTGCTCGGATTGCTCTTTACGCCCACGGTGATGATCATCGCCCAAGTGATTATCATCGCGCCCCTTATTGCCTCCATTGCGCATCAAAGCATGCGCGAACTCTGGGCGGAATATCACGATCTTCTGATCTCGATGAACACATCCCCACGCCAGCGCATAGCGACACTTTTGTGGGATGGCCGGCGCGCCTTGTTGACGGCCTCTCTTGCCGGATTTGGGCGTGCCATTGGCGAAGTCGGTGCGATCATCATTGTTGGCGGGAATATCGACCACGTCACGCGGGTTCTCACGACGGCAATTGCTTTGGAAACGGGGAAAGGCGATTTTGCGCTCGCAATGGGGCTTGGATTTGTTTTGATCGGATTGGCTGTGGTGGTAAACCTTGCCATCCACGGGCTGACCCGCACCGAAAGGGAGGGGCGATGGTGACGTCTATTTTACCGTTAAACCTTAACGAGGCCGTGGTTTCGCGTAAGGGAAAACGCCTCATTGGTCCCGTGACACATGAAGTTTCTGGCCATGGGATCACGATAGTATTGGGGCCAAATGGCGCTGGAAAAACGACGTTTTTGCGCTTGATGCATGGCGTTGAGCGCGTATCACAGGGGAGCGTGAATTGGGCGCAACCTGTGGAGATCGCTGAAAATTCCCAGTCCTTCGTCTTCCAAAGCCCGATCATGCTGCGTCGCAGTGTTGAGCAGAATCTTATGTATCCTCTCGATCTGTGCAAAACTCCGAAAACGGAGGCCAAGGAGCGCGCACGAGAATGGGCCTCGCGCATTGGATTACTCGCGAAACTGGATCAACAGGCGCCGCGCCTATCTGGCGGGGAAAAACAAAAGCTGGCCCTTGCCCGTGCGCTTATTCGGCGTCCAGAAGTGCTCTTTTTGGATGAACCCTGTGCCAGCCTAGATGGGCATGCGACACGCGAAATTGAAAAAATCCTTCTGGACACGGCCGCATCCGGCACGCGTATTCTGATGGCGACCCATGACTTGGGACAGTCACGCCGTCTAGCAACGGATGTTGTATTCATGTTGTCGGGGCGGATTCACGAAACAGGCCCAGCCGCGCAGTTTTATGCGACACCAAAACACACTGAAACCAAAATGTTTTTAAACGGAGATATTGTAGAATGAAACCCATCGTTTCTTCGGGACTTGTCCTCTTACTGACAACCAGCGCCGCATTTTCAGACAGCATGAAGATGGCTGTTACGACGTCATTTCACAACTCCGGCCTGTCCGATATTTTGCTGCCAGCGATCAAAGAAGACCTTGGCTTTGACGTAGAATTACTCGTGGTTGGAACAGGGCAAGCCTTGCGTTTGGCCGAGGCGGGAGACGTGGATGCGATCCTTGTGCACTCCCGCAGTGCCGAGGAGAAATTCCTTGAGCAAGGCTATGGCACACACCGCCGCGAAATCATGTACAACGACTTCGTTTTTATTGGTCCCAAGGCAGACCCTGCCAAAATTGCAGAAGCAAAAGACGCAACCTCAGTTCTCGAAAATATTGCGACATCTGAGGACATTTTTGTGAGCCGAGGCGACGACAGTGGTACCCATAAAAAGGAACAATCCCTGTGGGAGAGTGCGGGTGTCGACCTAAAGGCTGGCGGCGATTGGTACCGCGAGCTTGGGTCTGGCATGGGGGCCACGCTAAATACTGCGGCGGGAATGGACGCCTATGTTATGTCAGATCGCGCGAGCTGGTTGAATTTTGGCAACAAAGCGGATCTTGAACTTCTGTTCGCGGGCGACCCCGCTTTATTCAATCAATACGCCTATATCCCTGTGAACCCCGAATTGCATCCGCACGTTAAATCCGACATGGTGGAAACATTGGAAGGGTGGCTCACGGGGGGGCATGCAAAAATGTTGATCGATGGCTACACCATCAATGGCGAGACATTGTTTACCTTCAATGCCTCCCCAATGTGATCGCTTCTCTCTAGACGATACCGCCTCCTGCACCACTCACTTGTGGACGTATTGCCGAGACTTGCGCGCGGTAGTTTGAGGCGCGGTAGGCGGCAACGGGATCGATTGCGCCTCCGGCTTCAAGACGGGCCATTGCAAGAATTGGCTCTACGTCGGTGCGGAAACCATGCTTAAGAGTTGTGGTTGCCATCAGCGCGTCATTGCTTTCTTGGAAGCCCTCAAGCGCCGCCCGATCCACCAAGAGCGCCTGCGCATAGGCGCGCTGAACTTCGGTGGCAGAAACCATAAGGCTTTCAATTGGGTCCGTCACATTATGGCTTTGATCGAGCATATGCATCGGGTTGAAGTCGGGATTGTTTTCCGCTTCGACCAACTCGTTGAACACAAGGAACAAACGGTAAGGATCAATGCTTCCCGTATCGAGATCGTCATCGCCGTATTTGCTGTCGTTGAAGTGAAAGCCGCCAAGTTTGTCAAATTGCGTCAACCGCGCGACAATCATTTCGATGTTCACGTTCGGCGCGTGGTGGCCAAGATCAACGAGGCATTTTGCTTTGTCGCCCATCTGTTGCGCGATCAAAAGGTTCGTGCCCCAATCCTGTACCACCGTCGAGTAAAACGCGGGTTCGTACATTTTATGCTCGGTCAGCAAGGTCCAGTCTTCGGGCAGCGCGTTATAGACCTGACGTGTGGCCTCAAGGTAGCGCTCAAATTGACGGGTGAAATTCGTCTGGCCGGGGAAGTTTGAACCATCGCCAACCCAGATCGTCAGGGCTTTGGACCCGATTTCACGTCCCAAGGCGATACAGGCGATGTTATGGTCAACGGCTTGTTGACGGGTGGCAGCATCGGTGTGCGAAAGCGAACCAAACTTATAGCTATGCTCTTGGTTTTCCTGATCCTGAAAGGTGTTGGAATTCATTGCGTCAAACGTCAGGCCAACTTCCTCAGCCTTGCTATTGAGGTCCGCCGCAGGCTGCGCATCCCACGGGAAATGCAGCGAGACAGAAGGGGTGGCGCGGGTAAGTTGGTGGATGACGCCACAATCATCAAGCTTGTCGAAAATATCGCGTGGCTCGCCCGTTCCAGGAAAGCGCGCAAAGCGAGTGCCGCCGGTGCCAACGCCCCAGCTCGGGACGGCCACGCCGTATTTCGCAACCTTGGATTTGATCGCTGCGATGACAATTCCGCGCCGATCAAGGGCTTCGCCAAGGGCGTCGTAATCTGCCTTGAGTTTTTCGTTTGCAGCATCGTTTGCTTGGGCGATGATATCAGATTTGATCATAAATTTGCTCCTTTAGCGGGTGAAGGCTTGGACATTGCCAGCATCCACATTGATGATATTGCCCGTCGATTTGGACGAAAGGTCGGAGGCAAGGAAATACGCGGCTTCGGCGATATCCTCAGGCAATACTGAGCGTTTGAGCATGGAACGCTCGCGATACATTTCCTCAAGCCCGCTTTTGTCGGTGCCGTAAGTGTCTGCGCGTTGATCGAGCCAATCGCCTTGCCAGATTTTGGACCCTTTCAGAACCGCGTCTGGATTGACAACATTTACTCGAATGCCGCTTGGCGCGCCTTCCAGTGCCAAGCAGCGGGCGAGGTGAATTTCGGACGCTTTGGCGGTGCAATAGGCCGAGGCATTGGGCGAAGCGGCCAAGCCGTTCTTGGAGGCGACAAAGACAATCGCGCCCCCCATTTTCTGCACGTTGAACACGTTGAACGCTTCACGGCTCACAAGGAAATACCCCGTCGAAAGGATCGACATGTTCTTGTTCCAAAGCTCGAGCGTGGTTTCCTCAATTGGGGCCGAACTTGCGATTCCCGCGTTTGACACCAGAATATCCACGCCGCCAAATTCTGCCGTAATCGTGGAATAGGCGTCAATCACTGCGGCCTCGTCGGTCACGTTCATATTGACCGTGCGCACGACATCTTTTGAGTATCGCTCTGTGAGGATCTCGGCGGTTTCCGCTAAGGCTGCGTCGTCGATATCCGCCAGCATCACGCAAGCGCCTTCGCGCAAATACCGCTCCGCCGTGGCTGATCCGATGCCCCCCGCGCCACCCGTTACAAGGGCGACCCGTCCTGCCAGCGATTTCGGTGTAGGCATGCGTTGTAGTTTGGCTTCTTCGAGCAGCCAATACTCGATGTCGAAGGCCTCTTGCTCGGGTAGGCCTTGGTACTCAGAAACCGCGTCCGCGCCGCGCATTACGTTGATTGCATTGACGTAGAATTCGCCAGAAATCCGCGCCGTTGCTTTGTCTTTGGCGAAGGTGATCATGCCAACGCCGGGCACAAGATAGACCACGGCATTTGGATCGCGCAGATCAGGGCTGTTGTCGTGTTTGCACCGTTCGTAATAGGCTTTGTAACCCTCGCGGTATTCTGTCACGGCAGCTTCCAAGCCAGCCAATGTTCTGTTGATATCGGGATTTGCTGGATCAAAGTTGACCACAAGCGGGCAGATTTTTGTGCGCAAGAAATGGTCGGGGCAGGAGGTTCCAAGGGCGGCCAAACGCTCCATATCGATGGCGTTTACAAATTCCAAAACCGCATCATTATCGGTGAAATGGCCGACCATATGCTGCTGGCCCGATACCATGCCGCGAATGGCTGGCATCAAACGCGCCGCTGTTGCGCGGCGTTGATCCGCCTTGAGGCTCCGGTGTTTTTCGCCCCCAAAGGCTGCCTTGCCCGCGGTTTCCTTGGCGAACCAATCCATCGCGGCTTGAATGATCTCAAGAGTTAGATCGTAGCAATCCCGAGCGTCATCCGCCCATGTGAACAGCCCGTGACTCTCTAGAATCACGCCCTTTGCGTCAGGGTTTTTGGCGCAGAAATCCGAGAGCCAAAGGCCCAATTCATACCCAGGTTTTTTCCATGGCAACCAGCCGATGCTATCCCCAAAAACCTTCTGTGTCAGTGCTTTGCTGTCTTTGGCCGCGGCAATCGCGATGATTGCATCGGGGTGCATGTGATCGACGTGTTTAGCTGGGACATACGCATGCAACGGTGTGTCGATGCTGGCCGCGCGCGGGTTCAGGTTGAACGTGCAATGGGGTAGGAGGCCGACCATTTCATCCTCAAACTCCACGCCGCGATAGATACCACGCAATGCATTCAGCTTTTCCATATAGAGGGTCGAAAACCCATCCATCTTGATTGAGCCAACATCGCCCCCAGAGCCCTTGACCCAAAGCACCTCGGCCATATCGCCTGTGAGCGGATCTTTTTGCATAACTTTCGCGGAAGTATTGCCGCCACCGTAATTGGTGATTCGTTTGTCCGACCCCAAAAGATTGGAGCGATAGAGCAGTTTTTCTGGCTCGGTCATCTTTGCGGAACGCTCCGCATCCCATTTGTTTTCAAGGCGTTGAAGGTCGGTGCTTTTGGTCATTGTTGTCTCCATGGACGACAGGAAAAGAGTTGATTAACTGAGGGTAATCTGACGGGAAGAAGCACTTAGGTCAATCACTTTCAGTCATAATCAATCATGCTGCAGTGCAGAATGATTGATTATGATAATTAATGATTGACAATTAGTCGCGACTCGCCGAACGTTAGAGCAACCCAAAGGGGAAGAAGTATGCACGAGAAAGACCGTCACCGCGTTATCCTATCCGCCGTTCAAGATCGGTCATTGCTGACCGTTGTTGATCTGTGCGCCTTGACGGGAGCCTCTGAGGCAACCGTGCGTCGGGACATCAATACACTCGATGAACAAAAGCGTTTGCGCCGTGTACGGGGCGGGGCCGAAGCTCTAACGGCGGCTCCCTTTGTGGGCCTTTCCGGTCGCCCCTATTCCGTGAATGAAACGATGAACAACGCGGCCAAACAAGCAATCGCGGCAGCGGCGGTGGACCTTTGCGAAGACGGAGAGCCGATCATCATTAACGGGGGAACAACCACGTTTCAGATGGTGCATCCGTTAGCGTCACGGCGGATGCAGGTCTTTACTAACTCCTTCTCCATTGCGGAACATTTGCTAAAGAATTCGCGCAATACGGTGATGCTTTCGGGGGGAATAATCTACCGTGAGCAAAATATCGTTTTGTCGCCTTTTGACAACGACGTGACACGTAATTTTTATGCGCGCCGTATGTTTATGGGGGCGCAGGGCATCGGCCCACTCGGTTTGATGGAGCAAGACCCCTTGCTTATCCAAGCTGAACAAAAACTGATCGGACAGGCGGACGAATTGATCGTTCTGGTCGATAGTTCCAAATTCGCAAACCGTTCCAGCCTTGTGCTTTGCCCGCTGAAACGGATCGATACTCTCATCACAGACGACGGCATCGACGACCGCACGGCGGCGATGTTGGAGGCGGCGGATGTGACACTAATCGTCGTGCCCTCGGGGACGGCGCAAAAAGAAGGGGTGGCTTCATAGCTTGCCCAATTTAACCACTCTTAAGGGAGGAAACCATGAGTGTACTTAAGAAACTAGCTGCTTCGGCGGTTATTGTCTCAGCAATGTTCGCAAGCCCCGTAATGGCTGCGGAAAATGTTCGAATCGCACTGGTCGTCAAGGCGCTCGGTATCGGCTTTTTCGAAGCTGCCGCAGAAGGCGCTCAAGAGGCCGCCGACGAGCTTGGCAATGTCGAGATCATCTATACGGGCCCAACAGACACAACAGCCGAAGGCCAAATTGAGGTCATTAATGCGTTGATCGCGCAGAATGTCGACGCGATTGCAATCTCCGCGAATGATACCGACGCCCTTGTGCCTGCATTAAAGCGCGCCATGGACCGTGGAATCACCGTCATCAGCTGGGATTCCGGCGTGGCAGCAGAGGGGCGTCAATTGCACCTCAACCCATCCTCGAACCCTTTGATCGGCAATATGATCATCAAGCTAGCTGCAGATCACTTGCCTGATGGCGGTGAAGTTGCACTGCTTTCGGCTACGACAACATCGACCAACCAAAATATCTGGATGGAAGAGATGAACAAAGTTATGGGCGACTATACGGGCATCGAAGTTGTTGCTACGGTTTACGGCGATGACCTTGCTGATAAATCCTACCGCGAGGCCACAGGCCTTATGCAATCCTATCCTGACCTCGACGCAATCATTGCGCCAACATCTGTTGGCATCGTTGCAGCCGCACAAGCTGTGGTTGACGCAGGAAAAGTTGGCCAAGTGAACGTAACCGGCCTTGGCTTGCCGTCGGAAATGGCCGGAGCCATCGAAAGCGGCGCGTCGCAATCCTTCGCGATTTGGAACCCAATCGATCTGGGCTATTCCGCAACAATGTTGGCCTATGAGTTGAGCCAAAATGGCGTTGTCGCTGCTCCCGGCGCGGAAATCCCCATGGGCCGCATGGGCAATTTGACACTTGATGACGCCAACGAAGGCGCGATGGCTGATCCGTTTGTTTACGACGCCAGCAACATCGAAGCCTTCAAGTCGATCTTCTAAGATTGCTTGCATAATCTGGTCTGGTGCGGGTGTCCTGCGCCAGACCCTTTCAAAAACCCCCTTCATTTCCGAAAGAGTGCCGACATGACAGAGCGTGCAGCACCAGCCAATACGCCCGTTGTCTCAATGGATGCCATCACCAAAACCTTTCCGGGCGTGAAAGCATTGGATCAGGTCACCCTTGATCTTTATCCGGGTCAAGTGACGGCTCTTGTTGGGGAAAACGGCGCTGGGAAGTCCACGACCGTCAAGATTCTGACAGGCATTTACCAACCGGATGGCGGCACAATCCGCATCAACGGCGAACCGATTACCTTCAGCAGCCCAAATGCGGCGTCCGACGCTGGCATTACGGCGATCCACCAAGAAACTGTATTGTTTGATGAGTTGTCGGTGGCTGAAAACATCTTCATCGGCCACGCACCGCGCACAAAATTTGGCCTAATCGACAAGGCCGAAATGCAACGTGCGGCGCAAATACTCCTCGACGAAATCGGCGCACCTTTCAGCACCAATGCACAGCTCCGCGACCTCGGAATTGCGAGCAAACACCTCGTTGCGATTGCCCGCGCTCTTTCTGTTGACGCGCGTGTTGTGATTATGGACGAACCTACAGCGGCCCTCTCTCATAAAGAGATTGAGGAGTTGTATGAGCTGGTTGAAACGCTCAAATCCCAAGGCAAAGCGATCCTGTTTATCAGCCACAAATTCGATGAAATTTTCCGCATTGCCGACCGCTACACCGTATTTCGCGACGGGACGTTTGTAGGCGACGGACTGATCTCTGACATCGACGAAAACGCGCTGGTCAAAATGATGGTTGGTCGCCCTGTGGAACAGATTTTTCCTGACCGCAAACACGATATCGGCGAGGAAGTTTTGCAGGTGGTCGGATATGCGCATCCAACGGAATTTGACGATATCGGTTTCTCCCTCAAGCGTGGCGAAATTCTTGGGTTCTACGGGCTTGTGGGGGCAGGGCGCTCGGAGTTTATGCAGTCGCTTTTTGGCATCACCAAGCCCACTAAGGGTGTGTGCAAAATCAATGGCAAAATTCGCGTCATCTGCTCGCCTGCGGATGCGGTCGCCAACGGGATCGTTTACGTGCCCGAAGATCGCGGCAAACAGGGCGCGGTGATCGGCCTGCCGATTTTCCAAAACATCACGTTGCCTTCGCTCAAACGCACCTCACGAAATGGCTTTTTGCAACTCGCCGAAGAATTCAAACTTGCGCGTGAATATGCAGAACGGCTCGATCTGCGGGCGGCCTCACTGGATCAGGACGTGGGCAATCTTTCTGGCGGGAACCAACAAAAGGTGGTCATTGCGAAATGGCTCGCCACTCAGCCACAGGTCATCATCCTTGATGAACCCACCAAAGGTATCGACATCGGGTCAAAAGCGGCGGTGCATGAATTCATGGCGGAATTGGCCTCGCAGGGACTTTCCGTTATTTTGGTCAGTTCCGAAATCCCAGAAGTGATTGGCATGTCCGACCGTGTGATCGTAATGCGTGACGGGCTGATTGCGACGGAACTTTCTGGTGATGATTTGCGCCCTGAAACCCTCGTACGTCATGCCGCTGGCATCTCTACGGCACCCCAAAATCAGGAGGCATAGGGCTATGCTATCTCGTAAAATTCCCGTGCGCGAAACTATCCTAGCGGGTGCCATTGGCCTCTTGCTTATCTTGGCCGCATCGCGATTTAGTGGCTTTGTCGCCCCTGCGAATCTTGCCAATGTCTTCAATGACACCGCCCCGTTGATTATACTGGCCTTGGGCCAAATGGTCGTTATCTTGACCCGTTGCATTGACCTCTCTGTCGCGGCAAATCTTGCGCTTACTGGTATGGCTGTGGCGATGATCAACGTGGCGTTTCCCGATTTACCCATTCCCGTTATCATCGCGTTAGCTATTTTTCTTGGCGCGCTCATGGGGGCGATCAACGGTATTTTGGTTTGGAAACTTTCGATTCCTCCGATCGTTGTGACCCTTGGCACAATGACGATCTTTCGCGGTACAATTTTTTTGATCTCAGATGGAAAATGGGTCAACTCCCACGAGATGAGCGCCACCTTTACCGGCTTTCCCCGCGCTGAATTCCTTGGACTACCGATCTTGTCGTGGGCAGCGATTTTGACGGTCGTAATCTTTGCCGTAATGATGGCGCGCACACCTTTAGGGCGGTCTATCTATGCCGTTGGCGGCAACCCCCATGCGGCGGTTTACACGGGCATCAATGTCGGCAAAACACAGTTCTTTGCCTTTGTGATCTCCGGCGCACTGGCTGGCCTCACTGGGTATCTTTGGGTGGCGCGTTATGCCGTGGCCTATGTGGATATCGCCGGTGGGTTTGAACTCGAAGTTGTGGCCGCTTGCGTGATCGGCGGCATTTCGATTGCGGGTGGGATTGGCTCGGTCGGCGGTGCCGTTTTGGGAGCCCTCTTTTTGGGGGTCGTGAAAAACGCGCTTCCTGTCGTCAATATCTCTCCGTTCTGGCAGTTGGCCATTTCCGGTAGCGCCATCCTGATCGCCGTGGCCTTCAACGCCAGTGCGGGCCGCACCAAAGGCCGCATCATCCTCAAATCAGCGGAGAAATCCACATGAGTGATACGTTAGCGCCCCTGCGCAATATCCCCGACCGCCTGAACAGCCGCGCTTTTCGCACGTTCCGGAGTTGGGAAAGCCTCCTGCTTGCCGTTGCAGTAGCCATTTTTGTGGTCAACAGCTTTACCTCGCCCTATTTTCTAAACGCTTGGAACCTGAGCGATGCAACGTTCAATTTCACCGAAAAGGCGATGATCGCTTTTGCAATGGCCCTGTTGATTATCGCAGGGGAGATTGATCTTTCGGTGGCCTCCATCATTGCCCTTGCAAGTACGGCAATGGGCTTGGCGGTTCAACACGGGGCTGGAACGCCTGAACTGGTGGCGATTGGCTTGACGGTCGGGCTTTTGTGCGGGGCGTTCAACGCGGTTTTTGTTACCGTTTTAGGCCTCCCGTCGATTGTTGTGACCATCGGCACTATGAGCCTGTTTCGCGGGATCAGCTATATTATTTTGGGCGACGACGCCTTTCGGGGCTACCCAACAAGCTTCGCATGGTTTGGGCAGGGCTATATTTATTGGGTCTTCACGGTCGAGATGCTTTTCTTCGTTATCATTGCGGTGATCTATGGCGTGTTGCTGCATAAAACCAGCTTTGGTCGCTCGGTTTATGCCATTGGTAACAATCCCACTGGCGCACTCTTTAGCGGCATTCGCGTGCAACGGGTGAAGTTCATCCTGTTCCTGCTTACGGGATTGATGTCGGGCGTGGCCGCGATTTGCCTCACGTCCCGCCTTGGGTCTACCCGCCCAAGTATCGCGCAGGGGATGGAGCTTGAGGTGGTCACCATGGTTGTTCTTGGCGGTGTCAATATCCTTGGTGGGTCTGGCTCCATTCCCGGTGTTGTTATCGCGGCTTTCGTCATGGGGCTTGTCACCTTTGGGCTGGGCCTGTTGAATGTGCCAGGCATCGTCATGTCGATATTCATCGGCCTGCTTCTGATCGGTGTAATTGCATTGCCGCGGCTATGGACTATGGCCGCAAGGGCGAAGAAACGATGAGCGAACGGTATGTTTTTCGGATGCGTCTAAACGTGGGAATGGCGAACGAGTATCAGCGCCGCCACGATGCCATTTGGCCCGAGCTTGTCGCGCTTTTGCACGAGGCAGGGGTGAGCGACTATAGCATCCATTTTGATGCGGAAACCAACCTGTTGATTGGAATACTCCTTCGCTCCGACGGGCATGGAATGGGCGCGCTTGCGGACCATCCCGTGATGCAAAAATGGTGGGCGCATATGGCGGATATAATGGAGACAGAGCAGGGCGGCGCACCAGTTGCCACGCCCCTCCCAATGTTGTTTCACATGCAATGACGAAACCGCGCCACATAGCCGTTATCGATATTGGCAAGACCAACGCGAAACTGGCGCTTGTTGATCTTTCGACCCTAAAAGAAATTGCTGTTGTCACCCGCCCCAATACCGTTCTGGCGGGGCCGCCTTGGGCGCATTTTGATACCGAAGGGCATTGGGAATTCCTGCTGGCCGCGCTCAAGTCGTTTCATCGTGAACACGGTGTGGGCGCGATTTCGGTCACAACCCACGGGGCGTGTGCCGCATTGCTCGATGCTCAGGGCGCCTTGGCAGCACCCATTCTTGATTACGAACATCCGATCCCCGCGGAAATTTCGGCGCGGTATGATGCCTTGCGCCCCCCCTTCTCGCAAACTGGATCGCCGCGCTTGGCTCACGGGCTGAACGTTGGCGCGCAACTCCTTTATCAGTTTTCTCAGGACCTAGATTTAAACGCGCGTACGGCGCATATCGTTGGGTATCCACAATATTGGGGACATCGGCTTACTGGTGTCGTGGCGAACGATGCGACGTCCATCGGTTGCCATACGGACCTATGGAACCCCCATAAATCCCAGTTTTCTGACCTTGCACAGCGACTTGGTATAGAACAAAAAATCGCACCTGTGCATAAATCCAACGATATCCTGGGCACGCTCTTGCCTGAAATCTCTATGGTCACCGGCCTACCAGCCAGCACCCCCGTGGTCTGTGGCATTCACGATTCAAATGCTTCTTTGTATCCGCATTTACTAACGCAAAAGACTCCATTTTCGGTTGTTTCAACGGGCACATGGGTGATTGCGATGTCCGTCGGTGGGGGGAGTTTTGCCAATGATCCCAGCCGCGACACCCTGATCAATGTGAATGCTCTCGGAGATATGGTGCCTTCTGCGCGCTTCATGGGGGGGCGAGAATTTGAGCGAATTCAGAACGGGCACCCCTTCGAGGCGTCCGAAAGCGACGAGCAAGCCGTGTTGTCAGGCGGAATCAAGTTGCTGCCGTCCGTCGAAAACGAAAGCGGGCCATATCAAGGGCACGAAATGCAGTGGCATGGCGGTGAACCCGCCGAAGGTTCAGGGGTGCGGGCGATTGCATTGTCCTATTATCTAGCCCTCATGACGCAAACCTGCCTTGACCTCACGGGGGCCAAAGGGCCAACCATCGTTGAGGGCCCCTTCGCGCGAAACGCGTATTTCCTCGACATGCTGGGGGCTGCGACGGGTCGCCCGATCTTTCGAAGTCTTTCAGCAACAGGCACGAGCTTCGGGGCCGCGCTTTTGTGTGGATCCTCAAGTGCGATACCTTCGCCGGATGTAGTCGCGGCGTCAAAACAAGTGGATAGCCTCACAGCATACGCGCAAGCATGGCAGCGTTTGACCTGAACACTGTCGATCAAGATCAGAAAATCTAGGCCAACACATCACAGTCGGTGGCTACGTCTTTATCATCGATATCCATCCTTTGGGATGATCTCTTCAAGTCCGGAAAAGATACTGGAAATACAACACTTAAAGTCAGTGGAAGTGAAGGTGCACTTGCGGTAAAAGGGGCGACAACGCCCTTTCCTTCAAATCTAGGAATATACATGTTCAATATTTCGACCGACGTACCCTATACGCGCTTTTTGGCTCGTCTGCATCAAAGCATGACATTTGAATGGTACATGGAGGTCGGGTGTCGAACTGGTCGAAGTTTTGCCGCGGTACGGGGCAAAACGATCGCCGTTGACCCATTTTTTAGAATAAAAAATGATGTAATTTCAGAAAAACCGGCCCTGCTCCTGCTTCAGAAAAAAAGTGACGATTTTTTTGCTAGCGGACTATTGGAATCCATTGGCGTGAAGCTAAGTTTTAGTTTTCTCGACGGGATGCATTTGATGGAATTTCTCCTGCGGGATTTCATGAACACAGAAAAAAACTCATTGCCGGGTGGCGTTATTGCACTTCATGATTGCTGTCCGTTCTCATTTGAAATGACAACGAGAGATGTCGAGAATGCACCACGAGATGCATGGACTGGGGATGTTTGGAAACTTATTCCGATCCTCAAAAAGCATAGACCTGACCTCAAAATTACCGTGCTGGGATGCAAACCAACCGGCCTCGTTTTTGTGCATAATCTGAACCCAGAATCCAAAGTATTGCATTCAAAATATGATGAAATCGTTTCGGAGTGGCAGGATCTTACTCTGGAAGAATATGGCGTCTCCAAATTCAATGAAACCTTCTCATACACACCATGTGAAAGCTTTGTCGACGGCGGGTACGGGATATTTGATAAGGTGCGACTTTCTGTAGATTCGGTCGCCAAACCAGAATTTGTATCGCCCTAAGCTTTTTTTCGATTTCGTCGAATTTCTGCAAGAAACTCGGAACGTTCGTCAGCGTTTAGCATTTTTTGGTCCGGTAAAACTCCGGCACGTAACGATCGCTCCTGTTCCTCCTGTGAGGGGGAAGCCCATGCGATTTTCGGATCAATGAGGGCTTCTGCCACCAGTCTTTCGTGAAGCGTGTTAAAATCCAACAGGGACACAGACAAATGGTCAGACCGGATTGGGGGCCAATAAATATCCGATATGGAGTTGATGATCGAGATTCTAGGGCCGGGGCGGGAGTAAAGTTGGTTGCTTATCAAATCAGGTAATTTCTCGCGTCTGTTGATGATCGCAACCTGTTGAAACCTTCTGCATATCAGCGAGTACAAATGCAGCGACGAAGATTCTGCAAAGATTAATTTCTCTGCACTTTGAAAGGTTTGTACCTGCTTAGTTATGCTGTGTTGTTCAGGTGCAAAAACTTCATACCCCTGTGCTTGGAGTAGTTTTTCAAGGTGCTCTTCACAAGCAAAGCGTCCGTATTTCGGGCCGAAATTAGAGCGGGTTACATAGATTTTTCGACCCTTGATCACAGGCCCTTTTGTCGGAAACTTTTGATCGATCCATTCAAAGAAGTGTTTCGTGCCATACCCGCTAAACCGCTCTCCAAACAAATCCGCAGATGTATAGATCTCCTCGAAGAAAAAGGGGCCCTTTGAGATGATAAATTCGTTTTTTATGCCAAAGGCGTCCAAGATAGGTTGGATATGTGGGTAGAGTTTTCGATTGGATTTCCTTTTGGGGAGAAAAACAATCCTGGTATTTTCAGGCAAATTACTAAGGGCCCAAAGTCGCCCTATCGAATTAAGTAAAATATGACCAAATTGTTCGGTAATAAGGCCAGCAAATAGGACCGGATCAGATATCGTTTTCACGTCTGTAGGAACATCGACTTGGGCTTGAGATGTGGTCATGAGTTGCGCTGAAATAACGTCACTATTGGGAAGCGCGTTAAGCTGTTTATCGTACAATCCAAAACGACGATGGTTCCGGTTGATGTCATCACCGGACAAGTAAAACCCCGAATGAGGCCCCGAGATTTCGGGGGGTGTCGTCGTTATAAACGGCTCTCCGGTGATTGCAGTCGTCGTCATATATAACGTGCCCTTCGTCAGGGTATTGGAACTGAGATTGTTCTTAACAAGCAGAAAACTTGTCTCGTTCGATTGGCTTCTTTATGCCAGTGCAAAAGCTGTGACGCAAGCGCCACATGTTCCTACAACGCACCGCCCGTCTAGCCATTAATAAGGTTGGATTCGTCGTGCAAAGGATCCCGTCTCCCCTCGCATGTTAGGCCGCGCTTCGTTGAAATGCCCAGGGGATTTTCCCGTTTAGTTGCGAATGCGGCCGCCATCTTTTTTTTGCAAATCCTCGATGTAAGCTCCCCGTTCTTGCTTTGGGGTCAATCTTGTTCACGCTATCAGACTGACATCCGTCCAACACTTCTGTACCCTCTCAGTATGTCCGTTTCACTTGGGTCGCTGAGGGCGTCAACGCAAAGTTTCCTTACGGAATTACTGCACAGCGGATCAGTGATGGGCGTGGTGATTATTGGGTGCTGATGCATCAGATCTGAAGAATAGCATTCTGCTAGAGCATCACTTCCTGCCCGGCGATCTCAAAGCTCAAATCGAAACCTTTGTCGCGCGCTAGCGATCCTCCTTGACCAGCTGGTGGCGCATGCATCACTAGAGAGGGGTGAGAGTCTGAACAAAGTCTAACCCGCCGACGGCTACTTCCGACGCGAAAAACACATTCTACAACAAAGTAAAAGGATCAAGCGTAAATCGCTCGAAGCGCGGCGCTTGCATCACCGCTAGCGCGCCGGATAATGAGACCAACCAGATGAGCCGAATTCCCTCTTAGTTTAGGTAGCTCTTGGTTCCAAAAAAAACTGACGACGGACATCCCCGGATTGGCCATTCGTTGAACGCGACGATGTCTTTATACAAAGAGGTTTCACCGCTCGGAAAAGTTTTTTTCAAAAACAGCTTAGTGGATGGTGGAGCGCTTACGGCATTTCCATGGGCGTACAATTTGGTTCAGATGGCTCTTTGGATGACGTTCATGTTGCTATGAATTAAGTGTAGTTAGTGTCGCCCGCGAAGCAATTTTGTGATGGCGAAGAACGGCCCTGATGGTGTTTAGAAATGGCGTACAAGTGAAAGCAGTTCCGAATCCGGCCTCTGATATTTTGCCACTCGATAACCACTTCGTTTACAGAGCAGGCCTTCTTTCAATTTGCCTAAGTCCAATGTGGGAGCAGGACGAATGCACAAATGATCAGTCATCTTTTTTGGAGTATTCGTTTCAATTGCCAATTCGTAGGTAGTGTTTCCCTAATTCCAAACGGTCAAGTAAGCGCGCTGGAAAATCTCCTCTACAATGTAGGATTTGACCTTAATTCAGATCATTAGGTTTGTCTCAGGGTGGCTTAAGAAAAAATGAATCACATTATTGGATACAATGCGGGTTCAAAGCCAATTCGCATTTCTATTAAGGTGGTGGTTTTATTTGGTAAACTATTGAAGTATTGGTAGCGGAGGAGGGACTTGAACCCCCGGCACGCGGATTATGATTTGGTCCGAAGATCGCCACCAGACGCCACATATACCCACGCTGTACCACATCAACTCTTTGGCTTAGTTGGATTCCTGCACGGCAAGCTGCCACCTACGCCCACGTTCCGCCATACTCAACCACACGCCCCTTTGTAACCCATACGCTACCCAAGCTTGGATGGCATTACGCTTCGCGCTTCCTCGTCCTTCCTTCTCTTGGCAAAAGCCGCTTCTCCGGCGGCACGTGCATCTGAGATGTGGTGCCAATCACCCGAAAGCATCTCCCCTAGGATATTGACCGAATATACATCCTTCTCAGTGCCCGAGTGATTGGCGCGCTTGATGATGCGTCCAACGGTCTGATCTCTGAAGAAAGCCCTTACAATAGTTGGCGCACCCCGCTGGTATTTTTCCCAAGCAAGAAGGCCGGTGATATCGAACCTTTCGGCTGCCGGACGATCTGCTTCAAAAGCGTCCAGTGCATTAAGTACCCTACGCGCGTCAGGGCTTTCAGGTGATTTCTGGATCGCGTTCTCAGCATTCCGTTGAAGCCTTGCTCGCGCGTTTACATCCATTGAGGGAATTTGTGCGATGATCTTGTCTATATGGCTCATGGTTCTCTTCCCCTTTGTTCAAATTTTCAATGTGCCGGCATGTCGGTTCCACCGGCCTGCCAGACGGCGGGCGGCCTGAAAACCTTCCTCAACCGCCGACACTTGGGCGTCGACGCCGTTCGTGACATAGCGTTGCGCTTGGTTCACTCTCGAATTGGTGGCCCCCACATCTCAACCAAGCGGGCAACGACTTCCCGAGCAGGCGCATTCACCCATTCTGTGCCACCATCCCCAAAAGGATCGAATAGGCTTCGCGCCGTATCCTCTTGTTTCGTCGCTTCTTGAACTGAAACAGCTTCCCAAGCTGCTGCGCGTTTCAAAGGCTCGGTCATGTCAGTGTTGCGGCTCAAACGCTTTTTCAAATCTCGCGTGTGGCCGATTTTGCAAACATCCATCTGACTGTCACGGTAATGTACATAAACAAAGCAGCAAGGATCAGGCACGACGAAGTGCCCAGATGCAGTTTCTTCGAACAATTCGCGAAGGCTGCCAATCGTCCCCTTCTGCCTTTTTTCCAGATAACCACTTTCAAGAGCAATACTACATGCTTGAACAAGGGCGGCACTACGACCTTTGGTCAGCTTAAGATGTGGAACGCGGTCAATCACAGTGACGGACTCTTTGATACGGGCCATCAGTTCATTCTCCTTTTACCTATTCAGAAACTAGGTTGATTTGGACTTTCCAAAGTGAATTTCGTTCAATGACAGTGTATAGCATTGAGTGCCCTTTGACGAAAAATCTGGCGCTGCAACATCAACTGGTCAAAATAAAGGAAACTGTTCGGCCTTTTGCACAGAATGTTTGCGAGTATGCTTAGCTGCACTGGTCTGTCTTGCGTTACGTACCTGATCGTTCCTTAAATTTTACTCCCGTGAGCTGTCCTGCATCATACTTTGTCGGGACCGATGAGGCATTCATCCTGCGAGAGCCAGCCAGGCGAGCAGCGTTAGAAAAAACACCACCATCAGAAAGGTCGCCAACAGCATTAGCGAATGAATCGAGCTTGCAACGACCGGATGAAAAAGTAAAAGCACTCCGGCGGAGATCAAGACGAACAGAGATAGGAAGGACCACATAATCGGATTGCCTCAGTTGGTTGTTGTATCGGAACGCTGAATGGCAACTCGGCGCTAGCCTCTGTCCCCTGACGGTCCATTTATGGCAGCCTGGCTCATCGCTGCAGACCGACACCCTCGGAAAAATAGCCACTCCTATGGCAAGGCGCGCTCATAAGCGATCTGCCAATCTGGATGCCAACGATTAATCCGCCGATCCCTAGTTTTCTGCAGGTGTGCCGCCGACATTGCCTCCCGGCTAAGGGCATCTTTCATCCAATCAGTAGGTGGCTCCACGTCTCGTCCAGAAAGAAAGGCCTCGACGATTTCGGATCCCCAAACAAAATTCCGAGCCTGCTCCGACTGCATCTTGTTGCTGATGGCAGCTATAGACAAAGCACTGCCGTATCCAGCAGGGCTCGCCGGCAAAGGTGCTGGTAAATCACCGATCCCATATCTTGAATACGCTCGACTGATCCATGGACCGACGTGTTTTGCATCCTGTTCGGAAAGAGTATTCGCTCCGGCAATCTGCATTCTCATCATGTTTTCCCAGGTCACCGCCGGAAGGTCTGGCGCAATGTTCTTTGCAACTTCGGTCATGTCATCACTAAGGAGAAAGATCGCTTTACGACGGATGTACCGATCCATTGAACGCAGCATGGTGTAAGCTCGAAGCTTGTCTGCATCCTTCTCAACTGGCTTGACGCCCGGGCGCTTGACCTCAAACGAAACAATACCCGGACCGTCGCCATCTTCGAAATAAATCACGATATCCGGTATGAGAAACCTACCATTTACCCCTGGATGGTGTCCACGCTCGACCGCCTCTTCGCATGCATATGCCCAGGTTATAAAGGTTATTTCTCCAACTACCCGCATTCCGGTAGCCTCGATGAGTGGCCGCATTGCGCCAGGAAACATTGACCAGATTTGAAACAGGCCGGGCGTCATGTTGTCCTCGGTTCCCCAGTGATAGTAACCGCGCCCACCCCGCGCTGTATTCATTGTATGATCGCCCCAAAGACGTCGCAGGATGTGATAGTCTCTTGAGGTTTTTGATGGGGGCAGCACAGGCGTCACTTGCCACCAGAATTGCGCTTCGCGATATTTAGATTTACTCATGTGATAGGTCCTTCGGAGTGGGATTGTTTGCTTCAGAGTCGCTTCTCCAGCGACGCAACAAAGCATTGCTGTGTCGCTCTCTCGTGGCGTGCCAATCGGCCTGCAGACGTGCAGTTTGCTTTTGCAAAGAATCGATTTTTAATTGCAAAGCTTTTTCGATACTGCCGTCGTGAAGGGAGCTCTCAATGGAGGTCGCAAAACTGCGATCTGGGAAGTTCAACTCGTAGAGTGGCGGTGACTTTTTTTCGGCGGTATCTACCGTCGGCCACGGACACTCAGGCCACACATGGGCTGGCCCAAAGTCCCCATTCCATGGAGCCTCAAGTTTCAAATCCTGCGCAAACCAGTGGCGCACATCAGCCGCTTCTACAGGCGTAAAACAAATATACTCTGTACTAAACACCGTTTCCCCAGGTGTTCGCACAGGATCTTTGTCGAAAATCCAACCGGTAGTTTCGGGATAGCGTTCGGTAAGTTGATACTGTTGTGGCCTCTCCTGCGGGAAATTCAATCGCCAATCCGTTCCATCCTGTGCACAGATCCTAGGAAAGCGATACTTACCGTCGAATTCGGTAGCTAAAAAGATGAGGGAATCGAGGTCAATCATGTGCCCGTTTTTGATTTGATGCCGGCCAGCGAAGGGGTGAGCTTCGTCGAACTCCACCTCTACGTATGGACGTGATTCAAGATTGCCCTCAAAGCCGCCGCGTCCATCGGGTACAATGGCTAGACCAACTTCACGATAGAAGAACAAGTTACCGTACGCCCTTTCAAGTCCCGGCGCATTTTCCGGGAAAAACTCCGGAGGCATCCTAGCAACATCTTTGTAGCGACGGTTTTCATCATCGTCGAGGGGCCGCAGCAAAGCGTCGGGGGCCAGTTCAAACTCCATGGTTCCGACAGCATAGGGCACGCGTAAAAGGGGCACTGAAGGAAGCGGAAACATCGCTTCAATCTCGGTGCCGTAATATCGGTCACTTGGCGAGCTTATGAACTTCAGTTGGTCCATGTAAAAACCCTCACAGGCCACAAGTCGTTTTTCGAACATGTCCCAACGACAGCTCATTCGGTCTATCACCTCGAAAGTCTCGGCTAGCCCGTTAAAGCTTCCAAGCTCTGCACACAGTGCATTAAGTAGGATCGCTAGTGTCTCAGCGGGGCGGTCGTCGAGCGGAGCGACATCCAGATCGTTTTGTGTACGAGACCAAATCGAGAAATCACGGATCATATTTATCTTCCAATCGTCTGCGTTTGCACCGCAATGCTCTGCCGCAACAGTGATGCCAACAAAATAGGGTTCGAGCGACCTATGTGGAGTGCTTTTATCTTTGTATTTTTCCGTCAGATCCTGCGTCTTCGGATCTTCTCCGCGCCGAAGTTTCCAGTTGCTCAGGCGGAATTCCTGACGTTTCCCATGCGGTCTTTTTAGACGCGCCAAGACTCTATCCTGAAAGACTTCTTTTCTAAGACCCTCCTTGTTGGCCTGGCTCCAGGCGCGTGTAAGATGAAAAGCGGCTTTCAGTCGGTCCCCTGAGCGGAGCTTTTCGCCTGATTGCACCGCTTTTTGCTCCAATGCTCGAAGCTTACGAACATCTGCGTCGCGCTGTTCAATTCTTCGCTGTTCTCTATTATTGTTGTCCATTGGAGCCTCTCAAAATTTCCGGCGGTAGCGCCGCCCGGTAGCGCCTTTATGCAAGGGCATTACAGTTACGATCTGTGCAGTATTGTCGCTCCAGATTAGCGCATAGCGACCAAGCCGATCGTCGATGTTTAGGGTAATTGATCGCCGTCGGCTGACGCGTAACAGGCGGCAGTTGCTTCCAATAGGTCGATCAACATCTGCGTGGGTCAGAAGCGCATTGACGAAGTTCTTCGTGATACCGCGTTGGGCTGATCTCCTGTTACTGTGGCTAGAGTGTCTCATCAGGTTCTCCCTTTCGATAGATTAAAGGATGCCCCGTTCCCAATTTCAATTCGAGACAGATTCTGATATTTTGTTATCAAATTTCTGACTTACTTAAGCATTATTTTCTGTATTTTTTTCTGCCCCTTTGATTATGGTGGACAGTTATATCAACCTTTCTAGACCGTCGCCGCGCCGAAGTGGTCATGAAAGGGTCGATAAACCTTCTCTAAAGCATTCTCCGACGGATCATCTTTGGCTCTCACCAAGGGCACTCGAATTGCTCCGCCGAATATTTTCGATTCGATCAATGGCGGGCATACAGCTGAAACTTCACTTGAACGGCAAATAGGGAAATCGCCACACCCTGCCACATCCCGCCACATCGGATACGGTGACAAACCTCTGTTTTTCAGAGATAATCTTCCATTGTCACCCATGAGATTTGGTGAAGGAAGGATTATGTATCTTGTATGAAAAAGAAACTCACATCTCGCTACATTGACACCGTGACGGCCCCCGGCCCGAAACGGCTTGAAGTCTATGACCTGATGCTACCGGGCTTTGGTATCCGTGTGTCAGTGACTGGTGGTAAAACGTGGTTTTGCTCAACGCGTGTCGATGGCCGAATTAAACGTATCAAGATCGGCACCCACCCCGCTGTCGGGCTTTCAGATGCCCGTGACCAAGCAAAAAGCATTCTGCATAACGCGCAGCTCGGTATTGAACCACCGGAAGCGTCACTGACATTGGGCGAAGTGGTTCCGATGTTCATCACGCTTTATGCCAAACCCCGTAATCGCGGCTGGTGCGAACAGGAACGTCTGCTGGATCAGAAATGGGCGCCGCTTTACAAAACACCAATTTCCCAAATCAAGCGTACCGACGCTGTCCGCATTCTTGATGACATCGTTGCTGGTGGTGCACCGGGTCGAGCCAATCACGCATTGGCCGTTCTAAAGAAACTGATGAACTGGTCGCTTGATCGCGGCATGATCGATGTGAACCCCATCGCTGGCCTGAAACCACCGTCAAAGTCCAAAGCGCGTGATCGGGTATTGACCGAAGCTGAGCTGTCCAAGTTCATGGACGCTGCCAAAGCTGAGGCATACCCCTTCGGATCAATTCTTCAGGTTCTTCTGCTAACCGGACAAAGACGCGGCGAAGTATCCGAAATGAAATGGTCGCATATTGATTTTGAGACTGCGATATGGACCATTCCTGCCGAGCGCGCCAAAAACGGTCTGGCGCATGATGTGCCTCTGTCATCTGAAGTAGTGTCCATTCTACGATCCCTGCCGCGCTTTGCTGGGTCTGACTTTGTATTTACCACAACCGGTACGACGCCGGTGTCTGGCTTTGGCCGCGCTAAGGCCCGTATCGATGATGCAATGGGTACAAGTGACTGGTGGGTGCATGATCTGCGCCGCACTGCTGCGTCTGGTATGGCGCGCATTGGTGTCTCGCCGCACATCATCGAAAAAGTGCTTAATCATAAGTCTGGGATAATTTCAGGTGTGGCAGCGGTCTATAACCGCTACTCTTACGCTGAGGAAAAACGAGAGGCACTGGAACAATGGGCAGGCCACCTGATCCAATCAACTATACAGGGTTCCCGGGAATCTGGAGACAAATCCGATCCCACCATGCGGAGCACTACAGATCACGGCTCCGGGTTGCCGCGAATCTGATTGGGTTCCATCTTTTTCCTGTTGGCTGGTCATGGGATGAATACCCGGCGCTGACAGACGATGACAGTTGTCCCTACGAACGCTCTGCCATTAATGCAGTCCTAAGGCTTTGCCCGGAACTTCCGTTCGAAAGCAAATCACCCCGGGTGGGCGGGAATGCAGCGCGATATCGAAAATTCCATGCGGAGCAATTTCTAAGGGAGGTATTGGATCGCCGGATCGCCCAGGTCTTTGAGGGGCGACTGGCGGAACCACGTGCCCCAAAGGAATTTGGCAAACCCGAAATGCCACTGGATGACAAGGATCGCCGCTTTATTCGTGTTCCTTCCTCCGAAGTTGGGTTCCGAATGTACTCTCGACGTATCTGCGAGATAGATGCGGGACGCTTATGCGAGCATCTTATCAAATGCAACGAAACCGCAGGTACTAAAGCAGCATACGAATGGTCAACTATTGAACTTTGGCTACGCCGGTCGATTGAGAGCAAAGGCTTGACTCCCAAAAAGGCTTGTCGCATTCGGATGCTTCAAGAGTGGTACACGCACCAAGACAGTTCTGAAATTGAGGAACCGCCCGAGAAACGATGTCGAGAAATCCTAGACTCACTTTACACCGAGTACGGATACGTCGAAAAAACACCGTTAATTCGGCTTTGAAAGGGGCATGCATCCCGCGTCATTGTTACACAAATCGTGAAATCAAAGGACGTTCCATGCAGCCAACTGAATCTCAAAGCCGAACACCCAAAATACTTCTAGGTTATGAGGATTTGAAAGTGCTGGGTGTTTCGTATTCACGCGAACACCTGCGGCGTTTGGAGGCGGCAGGGCATTTCCCTCTACGGATTCGGCTCAGCCCAGGTCGCATCGCGTGGAAACTCATTGAAATCGAAAAGTGGATCGAAACCCGGCCAGTTGGAATTAGCAGTACCGATTTCAGCGAATAGGCATCCCTGGCGTTAGCGCCTCTCCCAATAAATCGAAGGATAAATTATGAGAAAACGCGAGTTTCGCGTCACGAGAGCTATGTTCTCAAAGAAGACGCTCACCGCAGCAAGCGGATACATTGAGCAGGGTTTTCGGGTCCTACTTTTGCACGGAATTGACAAGAATGAAAAATGCACCTGCGGAAATTTGAAATGCACCAGTCCGGGCAAACACCCTATCTCGGAATACTTTCCCGAAGGCGTGCACAGCGCAACTCGAAGCAAATATCTGATCCGCAAGGCGCTAAAAAGGCACCCTCTTGCAAACTTAGCGGTGACATTGGCGGGTATCACGGTCGTAGATGTCGACGGACCAGAAGGGCAAAAACTGTTCCAGACATTGAAACTTCCGCCAACGTCATCAGTACAAACCTCACGCGGTACGCATCATTACTTCCTCAAGGAAGCGCCCAGTGGCACCTTCAAGCGGGACCAATTGGATATTCTGACTGGAATCAGCCGCATGGCTGTGGTGCCGCCGAGTAGGCATGCATCTGGTCATACGTACCGATGGGCGTCGCCGGTCGGCACTAAGGCCATCGAAGCCCGCGCGCAGATTGAAAGCCTTCGCCCGTCTGATGGAAAGACCAAGAAAAAGAAGCGACAAGGCAAGGCAGAAAAACCTTCTACAATCCCTGAGGGCAAGCGAAATGACACCCTGTTCCGTCATTCAACAGCACTGCGCAGGATACTTGATGACGACGCATTCGTATTTGATGCCATTAGTTCTCTGAATCAAATTGCTTGCGACGAGCCTCTAGAAGAAAGCGAAATTAAGGCAATTGCTCGAAGCAGTGGTCGCTACTCAGAACCTGTGGAAGAATTATTTGGTCCCCCCAAGCAAAGATTCGCACTTCAAATGGAATGGCTTTGGTACCCCTATTTGCCTAAGTACGGTCTTACCATCCTTGCAGGTGATCCTGGACGCGGAAAGTCCATGCTTATCGCCCTGTTGATTAGCATCGTAACGACCGGCGGCAAATGGCCTTTGTCTGACGAGCGAAGCGCGCCTGGAAAAGTATTGCTTTTGTCAGCTGAAGACAGTTTCGCCCGTGTCACGCTCGCACGCCTGGAAAAGACCGGTTTCAATATTGACAACCTCGACATCATGCACAGCCCACTCGCCCTGATTGAAGATCGGCTTCAAGCGCTCGAAGACTACGTCTACGACAAGAAACCGGCCATGGTTGTGATTGATACATTTTCGCACTTCATGGGGGGCGCACGCGATATGCACCGCCAAAATGAGGTAGGCGAGTTTCTTGGTAGATTGAATGATGCCGCCGAGGCTACGGGTACTTGCATATTGGGGCTTGGCCATCTGAACAAACAGACCAACGAACATCCACTAAATCGAATTGTTGGTTCTATTGGCTTTGCGGCAACTGTCCGTTCCGCATTATTTTTAGGCGTCGACCCGGCAGACCCTGAACGGTTGGCCTTGGGACACGGCAAGGCAAGTGCCAGCCCCGAAGGACCAACGATAGTGTTTGAAAAGTACGGTGGCGGCAGAGACGACGTTCCGAAACTGGTCGCCACCGGGGAAATTGATGCAGACGTATTCGAGATCTGCGCACCTAAGAAGCGCGAACCGGGCCGCCCTGCGACACAGAGCGCAGAAGCGCGCGAACACATATTAAAGACACTGAGCGACAAGCCGATGTCATGGCTGGATGTCTGGTTGTCCGCCCAATACCGTACAAGTGCATCTGAACCGACGGTCAACGCTGTACGAGCGGAACTGGCAAAAGAGGGGTTGATTGTCCAAGTCGGCAAAGGGCCCAATTCAAAATGGAAACTGACACACGTTGAAAATGATGATTCATCATAAATACACACCACACGAACAATATTATTACGATCGATCAAAATGACATAAAACATGGATAACTATCTATGATTAAAATAAAAATATGTGTGTATGAATGTTATGATGACTTTTGAAAATGCCATCAATTACCATGTCATCGGTTTGGTGAACGCCGGATTTCACTTAACATCCCTACGAAATCCTTTTGTGATCACAAGCCAGGGACATGCAGGTTATGGTGATGCCAACACACACACCGAGTGAAGATCAACGACACATTGTTGAAGTGCTGGTGGCGGGTGGCACACCGAAAACCACAATTGCCAAAGCACTGGACATCGGCATGAACACGTTGCGTCGTCATTACAAAGACGAATTGGAAAACGGATTGGAATTGGCCAATGCCAAAGTGGTGCGTCGGCTATTTCGGTTGATAGAGCAGGGTTCAACGCCAGCGACGATATTCTGGTTGAAAACACGCGCTGGGTGGAAAGAGGGCCAGACGCTTGAGATCAAACAAAAACAAGAACATCCACCGCATGACTTCTCAAAACTGACTGCCGAAGAACGCGCTGATTTGCGCACAAAATTGGAAATAGTCGTGGGGCGGCGGCATTGATGGGCGACATTCACGAAACAAGGAGAGCCGCGATGTATGATAAACAGTTACAATGTAATGTTCTGCGTGAGACTTATGACGCTGAAACGAAAACCGGTATATTGATACTGGATGAGACTAGTTGTCCGGACATGGATCCAAGCATCGCTCATTTTCAAGCAATTGATCCATCAGTTAAGAAAATTTATTCAATTAATGACATCGATGGAAACTTAGTGCCGAACACGCAGATTTGGCGTGACGACGGTCAATGGAAAGTTGGCGTATATGATTGATAAGTGGGGTTCGATGCGATCGGGATATGTTGCTAGACACGCTGAGATCGCCGCTAAACGCATTAATAATCATTTTGCGTGATGTATGTAAGAAAATTGCGGCAATCGTCCCAGCCCGTCGCCAGATCAATAATATTCGATCTTTGTTTCGTTAAGAACCACACGGTAAACGCGGTAAATATAGACCAGATACGCCAATCCGAGTGTGATGATGGACAGAAACACCCAAATTATCGCGTTTCCAACCGCTGTGCCGAGTGAAATATCACATGACAACTTACCGATTTCGGTGCCGTCTTGGGCTAACACTGTTGTTCGGTTAATGACCGCTTTGAGTAGGTAGTAGGGGAATACAAAGGCCGCGAGTCCAAGAGTAATAACAATTAAGACAAACCAGATAATTACGTTGCCGATTGCGTCACCCACGCTGAAATCACAGCGAAATCGAGAAGCTAAACGACCCATTAGTATTCCTTTCAATAGAATCAATACCTCAATCATTAGGTGAGAACGGTGGGTATCCAAACCTGAATTTTCATAAAGAAACAGCTTCTTGCTTTTGTGATCACAGTTTGATTTGGGATGGAAGCAACCTTGGTGAATGTGGTCCAATTCAAACCAGACCTTCACCAACAAACCAAAGTTACTTTCGTTTCGTCCACTTAATTCGGCTTGTCGTTGCGTTTGAACATACACGACACGCGGACTCTATATTGGTCTGCCCAAACCCAAGCCATTCCAAATCACCGAGTCTTGCCAGTCTGTTATGGACAGTTGGCTCAAAATTCCCGAAGCCGCTGGGTTGGATATGGGTGACAATCTCCAAGACTCGAAATCCGTCCGCGTCGATGACGACATCTATTCAGTGGCTATTATCCACTCGGCACAGATCCACAGGAAGCAGCTGCAAGCAGATTATCCATGCTCGGAATGCCAGCATCGTCAATCCAAGATCACCGCCTGTCAAAAGTCCAAAAAGTCCAGACGGATGTCTCTTTCAAAATGTTGGTAGGCGAAAACAGGGATATCTCGGCGTCGAGTTTTGAAACCAAAGCCGCCGCCTACAAGTCTTCGCAACCCGCCGCCTTTAGCACTTCAAAAATTCCGTTGAAGTCTGACGATTGTCTGGTTGGGTCGTTGGCGTCGCCTTTCGGCACATAAATCACCGTTCCTGCTCGGGCCCTTGTTAGAAGGACGCGGTAAGCATTGATCCGATATTGTTTGGCCTCTTCTTTTTTCAGCGTCTGCCATTTGGGGGCGCGCATTTTGCGAGGAACCCATTCCTGTCCAGACCATGTGAGGTCGTTGCCCCAGCATAGGCCCGCATAGTCAATTTCCAAACCCTGGCAAACGAACTCGGAGAGCGGGACCTCGAGTGCGTTCGATGACCGGAAATCGCCTTCAGGTCTGAGAAACCAATGCACGACTTGATCCAGCTCATTTGATCTTGGTGAAGGCGGTATGCCTTCAGCAATCAAACGCGTCGCTCCTGAGCTCGCCAGCAGTCCGACCCGCTGTTCGCCGCGCTGGCGAGATCGCAACCAAGTTTTCATAGCGTGCTCATCACGCGTCACGAACGCTGGAGGATGCTCCATGTTCTTTGCGATTGCGGCCGCATCCGCGATTTTGGCGTTCAACAATGCCCCGACCCATCGGCCGTGAAGATTGTTCCGATATGCACGCAAGTTGCTGGTTAGATGCAAGTCTGGCTCGATCTCCAATGTAAGAGCACTTTCTTCCAAGCCGCCCAGAAGTCCAGTCATCCCATCCCGACCGTGCAATGCTTCGGTTGAGACATGTGCGGTCCACTCGCGAGCGTTGGTGAGAGCTTCGCCCCATAGAGCAAGCCCACCTTCTCCTCGATTGATTTCTTGTCCAGGCCCGACGAGGCAGACAAGACACGCCCATGGTAATCGTCCCATGATTTCAAGAAAGAGCTCGGGTTCTGAACTAGCCCGCCCAAGAAGTTTCAGGCCAGTCTCGGCGTCCCATGCTCGTTGTGCCTCGTCAAATACAATGACGTGTTCCGGTGGATTGGACGTCGGCTCTACATGGTCCTTCAAGTAGCCCAGCAATGTCTGAAGTGCCTGTTGCGCCTGCCGTTTAGCCTCGCCCGCTTTGATGCCCAGGCGATCACGCGCGTCTTCGGCTATTGCAGCCTGGAGCACAAAAACTAATGGTCGATTCCCGCTCAAGAGTGCCGCTGGCTCCCCCGCGACACGTCCGGCGTTCCCGGTCAAAACTAAATCCAAGCCTAACAACGTTTTGCCAGAACCAGGTTCACCAGTGACAAAACACACAACTTTGCGTCCTTCCTCGCGCGCTTGGTTTGTAATCTGCCGCAAACGCTCTGAAGTGCGTTCCAGCGCCTCGGCGGATGCGTCCGCGCGCCCTATCTCACGAACGGAGTGACCGGCATAAAGACCTCGCGCTGCCGAAACGATATCTGGAGTGGGGTTATACGAAGAAGCGTCATAATCGACCCAAGACATTTGGTCGCCTTGGGCGAGTTCCGCGACAGCGTTCAATGCTAACGACAGACCGTCACCATTGACACACAAACAGCCCGCAACCTCATCAATGAAATCGATCTCAAGGGATTCATGATTGTCGGGTGCTTGATCCGCACAGAGGATTGGCACCACTTGCCTGCCATGACTGGCTGCATGAAAGTCGCGCAAGCACAGTGCATAATCGACGGACTGGTCAACATCACCAGATCCATATCTTTTCGAACCGATTTTGAACTCGATGCACGCGACTTGATCTCCAACCAAAATGATGACGTCGATTCTCCTGCCGAGCCGGAGCAGCGGCATCTCGAGAAGAATTCCCCACCCGGCGGCATTGAGCTTCAATAATGACCCCTTGAGCAAGTCGATCTGGATCCGCCAGGCGCGAATTTGATTGGCTTCATCGCCGCTGTGCTCTGTCCCAACACGCGTGGCAAGTCGGCCAAGCACTATGTCGGTTGAAGTGCTTAGAAATTCTGAGACGCTTGAGGCGAAGTAGGATTTTGTTGTCATTTAAGTAAGGTATTCCTTTTTCGATTGCTCGGCCATGCTATCCTTAGCGACGCAGTCAAAGGCTCAAAAGAGAACTATCGATGCTGGCATTTCCAGACACCTTTTTCTCGACTGATAGGCCAAAAAATCCAGCCGACTTGTTTCATCAGACCTTCCATAGGCGAACACAGGGAACTCGCAGTTTGAGATTTGAAGTGGCATTCAAAAACTACGGCCCATGCGCACCCATGTGTCAGGTCCCAAACGACGAACGCCCACTTGTAGGTGCAAGTGTCTGGTGGTTTGCCCAGAAAATCTGAGATATCAATCAGATATTCTCGATGTGCCTTAGGTCTCTTCGACTGCAGTACAAATTTTTTTCCACTCATCTTCGATAGGCCCCATTTCCCGGGTTTTCCCCGCACGCCGATACCAGTACCCGGCATTTGAGTCATCGCCTTCAATACGGTGAACCAAAGCGTGCACCCAATCGAAAAGTCGCTCACCCTCGTGAAGTTGGCAAATCTGATGCGCCTCTTCCATCTCTTTTCCGGGTCGAAAACCACCTGTTTTGATAAATTCTAGAGATTCAATAATTAGCACCTGGGACATCCAAATTACCTTAATCATTTATAGGGCACGCTTTCGATTGCGACCAAGGTTAGATTAGCAGTTATTGTCGTGAAATCCAGGCATTGAGATCACTTTTCCACGTTAGCCAGTCGATCGCGAACGGCCCATTGCGGACCTTGGCGCATTGCGCAGCGAACGGCAGTTCCGAGCCCAATCCGACTGATGCTGCAAGGCGCACGAATGTCTGCTATGCGCCTTGCGATCAATTTCTAGCTTGAGCATTTATTTCAGCAGTGTTTCTGAAGCCAGTCGACCAAAAGCATTTGCGGCCTTGGGGCTCGCGCCCGTAATCAGACGACGATCAATATGGCATGACGCATCGGCTTTCGTGTTGGTGATCTGCACGCCCAGAGCAGTCAACTTCTCACACACCCACCACGGCATCGGGCCTGGCAAGTAGCCGATCATGGGAGTTTGTTTGTCGACCGAATCTGGGAACACAGTCATCTTGTATCCTTCATACAAGAACCCTTTTTTTGTCTTCGCGGACAATAACGCGGCAGGGCCGTGACAAAGAGCCAGTGTGAACAGGCCCCGTTCATGCGCCCAGTGCAGCACTTTCCCGACGTCCTTATTGTCGGGCAGCCCGAGCATAGCACCATGGCCTCCGGGGATGTAGACCGCAGCATAAGGTGCCTCATCATTCATATTGTGTGCAACAAAATCCGCAAGGCTGCCAGGGTTCGCAAAGGCATCTGCATGATCGCGATAAAGCCTTTTCACGTCTGCATCATCCGCAGGCATTGCCCATTCCTCGATCGCGACAGGCGCGCCGGTTGGCGTCACAATATCAATTTCAAAACCCGCGTTCATGAGATGAAGCATAGGCAAGCCCATCTCGACTGGATGGTTGCCCGTAGAGAACTTTTTGCCGTTGGCCATCGTCATGTTGCGTTCTTCGGTGCAGATCATCAGCACGCGATTTTTGGGGCCCACATAAGGTTTGGCATAAGCCCCACCATCGTAATCCGTGGTAGTCGATGTGCCCAGTTTGATTGCCAAAGGGGACGGGCTGAACGCACCATCGGTTGTGGGTATCGGTGTCGCACGGAAAAGCTTGCGAAGAATGCTCATATCAGTTGACCTCAGTGACGATGGTGTCGCGGGACTTGCGTACTTTGCCCATTGGCAGCAACCAATCACTGCCCTCGTCGCGGTAGCCTAGAGGCAGCAACACAACTGACCGCAAACCGCGCTCTTTCAGGCCAAGGATTTTGTCCACGGCATCGGGATCAAAGCCTTCCATCGGCGTGCTGTCGACCTCTTGCTCGGCGGCGGCGACCAGTGCAATACCCAATGCGATGTAGGCTTGGCGCGCGGCATGGGCGTAATTGACCTCCGCCTCACGAGGCAGGTAATTGGACTTCAGATTGTCGTAATAGGCGTGCAGCATCGGTAGGTCGCCACGTGCCGCTACATTGAGGTCGACGACGTTGTCGATCCGTTCGGCCGTGTAATTATCCCAAGCCGCAAAGACCAACAGATGCGATCCATCAGTGATCTGCACTTGCCCGCCAGCAGCCTCAGCAATCTTGCTGCGAATGTCCGGATTGGTCACAACAAGCAACTCGAACGGTTGCGTACCACTGGATGTTGGGGACATGCGGATCGCCTCGATAATCGCATCAACCTTGCCCTGCGGGACATCTTTGGACGGGTCCATCTTCTTTGTGGCGTAGCGCCAGTTCAAAAGATCGTTGAGTGGTTTCGCGGTCATATGCTTGATCCTATTGTCAGCGCCCCATTAGGGCAGTATATATTCGTAACCGACTATCTATTGAGTACTAAATGATGTTGCAAGAAGGCACATTTCTGAACCTCGGTCACAAAAAAGGAACCGCCATGCTGGACGACAAACAATGCCCGGATTGCAAACGCATCAACGAAGTGCTGTCGCGTGTTGGCGATCGGTGGAGCGTGCTTGTCGTGATCTCCTTGGCCGAATACGGGACGCTGCGGTTTAATGAACTCAAGCGCAACCTGGGCATCTCGCAACGGATGCTCAGCCTGACCCTCAAAGAGTTGGAACGCGACGGCCTTGTGAACCGAACCTATCACCCAACAATCCCGCCAAAAGTTGAATACAATCTAACTGATATGGGTCAGTCATTCCGAGAGCCCGTCAGTGCCTTGGGCTATTGGGCACTGGAAAATCTCGCCATGATTGATTCTGCGCGGCACGCATACGACGAGAAAGCGACAAATTAACCAACTCACTTGATGCAAGTCCTACCAACGCTCCAAAGCGGCCCTTCGCATATTACGCATAGATCGCAGAAAACGACCGCCAGTGGACCACTAAGCGCGGTGCATTGAACGACAGCGGAGAGTGACCGATGCCGCGCAGTGTAAAAAGGTCGGTCTTGCTCTTTATGCATCATGCTTCTTGAGCGCTGAGACGTCGCGTCAGACTTGCCGGCCTTTCTCGAGCCAGAGGGTATGGGCTATTGCCCATTCGGGAACCGTTGCTGTTTCAAAGCCATACACTTTACCGGTCGCAAACGATTTGAACGCCTTCATTGCCTTGAGGTGTGCACCCTCTGAAAGGTAGGCCAGCATTGCCTTGCGAGAAGTCCAAACAGTTATAGTGTGATGAACGCCATTGATTGTGCGTGCATCTGCCGAGAGGCATCCATCCGCTGACTTTGCTTGCGACATCGATGCGGCTGCATGACGCCAGAACGTCGGCGCATGCCACACTCTTTTCAGCTGCAATCCAGTGATCGAGACGTAAAAGACATCAGCCATGCGAATCGCCCAAATGATACCCACCCGTGATCCAGTTTTGGACCAGTTGGGTAAATTCCTGGCCCTTATCCTGGTAACAGAAATGGCCGCAGTTTTCAAAAATGGTCAAGGCACTTTTGGGAAGCCGTTTGTGCAATCGTTCTGCATTGTCGGTTGTCAGGAAAGCGTCTTGATCACCCCAAAAAACGTGGACCGGCACATCGAGTGTATCCAGATGGGGATCAATAGCTTTGGAGCCTTCCGGGTAATGCTTGAACCATGAGCAAACCTGACCGATCCGCCCGCTGTAGGAAGCTACATAATCTGCGACTTCCTCTGCTGATGGGCTGTAGTGCAAATACCCAAGCTGGATGGCACCAGCAATGAATGCGCGCGCGCCGGTCATTTTCACCATCGATCGCCAAAATCCGGAATGAATGATCTTGGTGACAAGGCTACCGTTGTCCGAAGGCAGAATGCCCGGTCCATCCCCGACCAGAATGCTTGCCGCCTTATGATCACGGTGAATGACATAATGCAGCGCCACTGGCATCGCGATATCAGGAGCAACAATATGAATGTCCGTCAGACCCATTTCAAAGACAAATTTTTCGAGGAATGCGCTTTGCGCCTCGAAGGTCATAAAGCTCATGTCACCTGCGCTGCGGCCAAAGCCCGGCAGGTCGAGCGCGATCAAATAAGTGTCAGCCGCAAGAGCGTCCCAAACCTTATCATAACATAAGATGCTCTGCGGAAGTGGGCTCAGAAGAAGCACTGTTGGACCTTTCGGATTGCCAGCCCTCGCAAAGCGGATGTCCACACCGTCTAAGGTCATACGTTCTGGCTTCATTGCAAAACGCGCTGGGGCCTCGCTTATTTTTGCGGCCCCTTTCGTACGCAGACGCCGCACTTTGAAGAACTCGGGCGTCATCATCATCAAGCTTGCCGCGTTCATGCGGCCCAGCATTCCAATCGGTTTTTTTGGCATCTTTTTTTGACTCCAGTAGGGTATATGGCGTTTTCAATATTTATTTCGTATCTATGGGTACGATAAGTGCGAGTCAATTTAAAATACCTTGGAGTCCGTAATGAAAAAAGCAGAAAAACGAGGGCGGCCAAAGACTCTGGACCGCGAACACGTTCTACAGACTGCATTGATGCAGTATTGGGATCTCAGCCCGACCGACGTCTCCATCGGCGAGATTGGCAAATTGACAGGCGCTTCAAAACCCGGAATCTACCGCGAGTTTGGGAGCGATGATGGCTTGAAACGTGCCGCGCTTGAGGCTTACCGCAGCTTGGCCCTGTTGCCGTTGTTCGACATTCTAAAACGAGATCAGAGCTTCGCGGCTGCGAAGGCCGCCTTGGTCGCGTTCACAACGCAAGACCGCGAGGCGCTGGGGATGCCGTCGGGTTGCCTGTTCGTCGCGATGCGTGCGCAGCGCGATAGCCTCGGGTCAGCTACAGGTGAACGCGTGGATCAGCTTCGCCATGAAGTGTTGGATACCTATATGGCTTGGATCGAGACCGCCAAATCCAAAGGGGAGTGCAGTGCTAAAATGCCAACCGACGCTGCGGCGCTCTACTTCGATGCTCAAAACGGTGGGGCGATGCGGATGCAAAAAGAAGGGGTTGATAACGCCACTATCGCAACCGTTCTTCGTTATGCATTCCAGATCATCGAGTAGAGTGGCAAGATATTTCGACCAAGTCACGCCGCCTCGAAGTGAGCAAAGCAGACCTTCATAGCGACCGCAGCGAAATGGCGATTTGTCCGCATAGCAGACCTCTGTGCAAACCGCAGCGAACGTCGGCTCTCCGCCCTTAGTAACAAATGCTGCATGAGCAAGAAGGTCGCTGAGCCTTCTCTGGCTTAGATGTCGCGAACGGCCGGTTTTCCTGAATTCGGACCTATGCGCTGACAGATTGGTCAAATCCATTAGTCGCAAGACGCGCCAAACCGAATTCGCCGCGGATGTCCGGTTGAGACCGCCACCCTCAATGGACTATCCGTCTTATGAAAGTCTAAAAAGTCCGGCCAGAAGTCTGCATTAAACCTTCCGCAGTCTAGGGCAGGAATTTCTGGGATTTGAGTTTTGAATCCGAATTTGCGGATCATTGGATCAAAGTTTTCGCATCCACACTTAGCAAACCATTCACGAAAACACCCGGAATCTGTCGGCTGTTACCCAAATTGTCACCCAGAGCATTAAGTATACACATCAATGAAGTGTAATAATTACTTAAGTTACTGATATAAAATGTGAATTTATGGTAGCGGAGGAGGGACTTGAACCCCCGGCACGCGGATTATGATTCCGCTGCTCTAACCAACTGAGCTACTCCGCCATACTGAATGGCTGTTTAGGTAAATGTTTGGATAAGGTCAAGCGATGAATTTGAAGAAAACACAGACTTTTTGGAATAGAAAAAATCTTGATGATCGGTTGCCCTAAAGGCGAATCCTTATGTGGGGAGTCAAAACCGTTCCCAGGAAATTCATAACCAAGTAGCATCATGCGATAAACATAAATACACATGTATACTGAATGACCTGTTCCCCTAAGTGGCCGCTAATGTGAGTTAGTCCAGCTCAGGTTTGGCCTTTCTTTGGTCTGTTAACATATCCAGCTGGTGAAATGCCAGCGAGGCTGGAATGCGGGCGGTGTTAGTTGTCGCGATGCACTATGCCGCCACTAGATTGCGGGCAGGCCCAGTTTATCGAATAGGTGCTCGTTCGGGCATTCATCTGTCATACGTCCATTGAAGCTTTGGAAAAATCCGTTCTGCATTGGTTTGCCATGGGCGATTTAATACCCTTCGACTTTGCGGTCTTCCTGCCATTTCAGAATTGCGCTACCTCTCAGTTCGGTGCCGTTAATGCTGACCACACTGCAAGGGTTCACTTGAAATCACGGACTACTTCTGGTCATCTTTAGGCGAACGCAGTTGCATTCAAGCACGCCTCTAAGTCTAGTGAACTTTCACGTGTGTTGCTATGAACGACTGAATTGATCGTCCATTCATAATTGGGGGGACTACTGCTAATTGCTAAATAAACTGATGCAGGAAACGGACCAAAGCTTCTAAAAAACATGAGTAGTTTAGAACATCACGACCGTCCGAGGGTTTCTTGGGAAGCGTTTTATTACTGTTTATGCCAAAATTTTCTAGATCTAATACAAAGGCGCGCGTCGGTCTGACCAAATTTTAGTTTTGTATTTTTAAGTTAAAGACAGTGAAAGATTTGCGAATGTTGGCCTGTTCTATGAGGTCGTCACTTTTCCCACATGAATTTTATCTCGCAAGAGGAGTTCAAAAAAACTATCCCCCGACATCGGCCGACAAAGTGCGTAGCCTTGGAGCGCGTGACATCCCATGCTTCGAAGGGTGTCGATGTGAAATTGGGTTTCAATGCCCTCAGCGATAACTTCAATATCAAGGGAGCGCCCAATCTCAATTAGAGAAGCAACAATTTTCCGCGCGGACGGGGAGAAACTAATTGGAGTAACAAGTTGATTGTCAATTTTAAGGCGCATGGGGCGAAGCTTTTGTAGGGCAACAATCGACGCGAACCCTGTCCCAAAATCATCGATTTCAATTTCGATTCCCATGTCCTTTATGCCTGCAACATTATCTTTCAGCATTTGATTTTCATCATCCATAAAAATCGATTCTACTAATTCAAAACATATGGAACCACGTGGAATATCCAGTTTTGCGAGGTCATCCAAAATATGTGGACTAGCTATCTGCCTCGCGGACACATTTACCGAAATCCTTGGTACAATGGCTCCCGCCTTTTGCCAGCTAATGCGATCTGCTAAAACACAAAGAAGTATTGCACGGTCAATATCGGCATCTCTTCCTATTTCTTTTGCGTTTTCAAGAAAATCTTTGGGAGTGAGAAGGCCACGGGTTGGGTGGTTCCAACGGGCGAGCGCTTCGACACCAAAAAACGACAAATCCGAACCGCTGTATTGGGGTTGATAATAGGGTATCATTTGCCCTTCTGTCAGCGCGATTTCTATCTCAGATAGAAAACTATTTTTGCGATCTAAAGTGCGTCGAAGTTCTGCGTCGCAGAGTTGAAACTGGCCTCTTCCCAAGATTTTAGCCTCATATAATGCGACATCGGAGTCCCTTAGGATGTTTTGTGGAGTTGTCGTGGAAATAGCGTCCGTAGCAATACCGATCGACGCCCCAATTGTTATTTTTCCATTTGAAACACTGAGAGGTAAGGATAATCGGCGGATTATTTTTTCCGCGAGGGTTTGCAGATGGTTCTCTTGCGCGAAAAAACTCTTACTTTTTCTGCTAATGAAAATGATGAACTCATCTCCACCGAGTCTAATAACATGATCTTGATCGTCAATAAGAGTTCTTAGGATATTGCCGACTTGATTTAGAATATTGTCACCTGCGAAATGGCCTAATGTGTCATTTACAGTCTTAAATCCGTCCAAATCTATCTGGAGAACACCAGCAAAAGCTTCGCCCGCGGCGTAGCTCACTTTGTGTTCTTCAAGGCGTTGATCAAGGAAGCGACGATTGGGAAGTTCAGTAAGTGCGTCGTGGTGAGCAAGGAACTCTACGCGCTGTCTCGCCAGTTCTATTTCAAAGTTTTTCTCTTTTAAATTTTGATTTGCGGCCTCGATCGATTTTTGCATTTCTGTTTCTTCGGTAACATCCCAATTTACTCCAACAATTTTTGTACGCCCTTTGAATTGAATTATGTTTGCTAAAGAACGGACATGGCGAATGCCGCCATTTGGCAATAGGATTCGGTAAACGGATCTAAAATGAACGCGCCCACCAACCCCAGCCTCAAAATCAGCTTCTGCTCGTTCGCGATCTTCCGGGTGAATGCGAGCCGCCCAATCAGTATGGTAGTGTTCCCTAAAGGAGGGGGGGTATCCATACAGTTCATTCATCCGCGCATCCCAGATGATCGTTTTTTTGTCGACATCAAATTCCCAAACTCCAGCCCCAGCGGCTTCCATGGCGAGGTGAAGGCGTCGGGATTGCCGATGTAGATCGCCCTTTTGCTCCGAAAGAACATCAATATACTCATGGCGCTGGTGTATGAGGAATGCGGAGGCAAGCATGGGCGCAATGATCATCAGGGCTGCAACCAAAAACGCACTTCGAAGAAGCCAGAGTGCTGGAGGTATCGTTTTCCAGCCCTCTTTTGGCACCGCTGAAATTCGCCATGCGCCCGTGAGAAGACGAACTTCCATTTGAACGGGGGTGTTCTGAATTGTTTCTATATTCCCAAAAAACATCTTCCGTTCGCCATTCACAGTATCTTGGCTTTCAAGGGCAATGCTGATTTTTGAATACGGATCATAAAGGCCGCTCGTTGAGTAAAGACGGTCCAGATCAATGACGGCTGCAAGGACCCCCCAGAAGGGTTCGGACGGGGCGTGCATGTTGAAAATCGGGTAGCGCCCAATAAAAGCCCGCCCTCCTTGAACAAGTTCGACTGGCCCGGTGAGAACCAATTTTTTTGTGTCGCGAGCTTGCAGCACGGACGCCAGCTGATTCGGAAGCGTTCTGTAATCTACGCCGATTGTCGGCTCATTGCCCTTGGTTGGGTGAACGAGTTTGATTATCATGTCTGGCGCGGCGGCCACGTTGCGAACGTTTTTACTATTGCGGAAAAATTCCGCCGCAAGCTCAGTAAAGTTTTCCTGCGACATGTCGGGTTCGACCGAAAGCGCTGCTGCGAGACCCTGCGCGAGGTAGAGGTCGCTGTTGAGGTGAATCTCAAGATTGGCACGTACGTCGTTGGCTAGGGTGCTGACATCATCTCTCAAGGACTGAGCAAAAATCTTTTTAGTTTGAAGCTCCGTCACATACCAAACGGACGCAACCAGAAGCGCGGCAATAATGGCAGGCAATAAAGATAATTTCGGAAAAAACCGTAGTCTGTTTTTCCGGTTTAAGGCGTCTTGAGGCAGTTTGTTTGCTCCTACTGATAGTTTTTGCCCAATTTCGGACCTAAGTGAGATTTGCGCGACGTGTCCCAATTATGTTCGCTGGTTGGCGCAGCATCGCGGTCTTTATCATATTCGAACCCAGCATGTGTTTTAGCGGCCCAAGTTCAAATTGCTGTTTAAATGCTAACACATAAAAGATTAACGAGGCCTTTCCCTTGGGGCAGCATTGGCTGTGACCGCTTCATCATAGACCTCTGCGCCCAAAGTCAGTTCCAAACAAATTGCCGCTGCGTTAAGTTCCTCTCTAAGAGCGTCAATATTGTCAGTCTCTGCTACGGATTGTGCTGCCGCTAATTTGGCGTGAAGCGCGCTGGCTCCCATTGATGCGCTCAGGCCCGCAAGCCTGTGAATTTGAATGACAAGGTCTTTGGGTTGGCCAACTGGCGGATGATTTCTTAAATCTTTGACGAGATCCTGAAACCCCTTTTTCATCTCACTGCGAAAACGTGCGCAGGTTTTTGCGAAGCGTTCAGGCCCCAGGATGTCCTTAATGCTTTCTATCTGTTGGAGGTCCAAAAGCTTGTCTCCAAAGGAAGGTGCCTCCGTTTTTGCCACGGGCTTAAATCCCAGAACAGAGAGAATGCCTGCGCGGCTGACTGGCTTAACAAGAACATCATACATCCCCGCAGCAAGGCAATCATCACGGCTTTCTTGGCTTGAATGGGCTGTGAACCCAATTATTTTTGCATCCGCAGACGCGCCCTTCATATTCCCTCGGAGCATTTTCGTGGCGGCGATGCCGTCTAATACCGGCATGCTGATATCCATGAATATATAGTCAAACTTCGTTGCATTTGCCGCCTCGACCCCCGTTTGCCCGTTTTCAGCAGTCTGCACCTCTAGGCCCACATCCTCAAGAAACTCCAGCATGAGCGTCCTATTGATCGCATTATCCTCCACTAAAAGGGCCCGAATTCCTTGTGAACGGTTCCCAACGGACGGGGGCGCGTTGAAGGCGGGCGCGCCTAGGTTTGTCTCTGGCGATGGGCAATTTACAAACGGAAGCTTTACCCAAAATGTACTCCCCGCACCGACTTCGCTTTCAACCCCCATCTCGCCGCTCATCGTTTGAACCATGCGGCGGGTAATACTGAGCCCAAGGCCGGTTCCATCTGCGTCACGGTCGTATCCAGTGTTCAACCGCACGAAATCGTTGAATATATCCTCTAGCTTGTCTTTGGGAATGCCGAGTCCGTTGTCAGTCACATGCACCTCAAAGCAAACAGTTTCGTTGTCTTGCAAAAATGTGCCAAAATCAATCTGGATGTGCCCATTTTGAGTGAACTTGATTGCGTTCCCCAAAAGATTAATTAGGATGCTCCGAAAACGCCTTTTGTCGCCAATGTAAAAACCGGCATCTGCCCCCGTGAAATCAGCGCCCAACGAATTCCCCCGCGCGCGGGCCAGAGACTGGGCGTTCTCTATAATGTCCTCAATGACTTCCAACGGACTAAACCTGTCTTTGCGCGGGGCCGTTTCTGAGGCATCTAAGCTCGCGATGTCTAGAACATCATTGACGTGGCTTAAAAGATGGGCAGCCGACGAGCGCGCGATGGAAAAGAATTTGTTTTGATAGGGCGTAAGCGTCGTGGAGGACAAAACTTCATGTGCGGAAATGACCCCATTTAAAGGCGTACGCATTTCGTGGCTCATAATTGTAATGAAGTCGGATTTGGCCTTGGCCATTTTGAGGGCTTCGTCGCGGGACCGCAGGATATTTTCCTTGATGGCCTCGCGCTCCGAGATGTCGCGCACAAAGGAAATGAAAATCGTTTGGTCGCCATCGACAGCGGGTGCAATCGAAACCTCGATTGGGATGACTTCACCCCCTTTTTTCAACCCGTTAAGTTGCAGGAGCCCCTTTCCAACAAGGGGGCTCTCGCCGGTTTCCAAATGCTGACGGATTTCCGAGCGCATGATCGATCGATTGCTTTCGGGGATAAGGTAGTGAAGGGCCTGTTTGCCCAGAACTTCGTCGCGCGAATAGCCAAAAACATGCTCGGCGGCGCCATTATAATCCAAGAGAACACCATTTTGATCGCTGACAATTACCGCATCAAGCGACGCCCCGATGGTCGACTGCAGGCGCGCTGTGACATTGGTCAGAGTTACTTGAGTTGCCCGTGCTTCACGAACGGAACGATAGAGGAGGACCACGACTGAAATAAACGAAACCGCCAGGAGGAGGGCGATGACCAAAATTTGAATAAGAAGTTTGGACAACTGTGCGCGGTGATCATCAGAAGTTTTGGCAAAAATCTTGGTTGTTTTGCTTGAGAGCTCTTGCAAAAACGTGTCCTGAGCCTCAATTTGCGCATATAGAATTGGAAGGTCATACCGCAGTTCTTTATCCGGCTGGTCGATGATCGTTGCAAGTTCAATTGTTTGGGCTTGGAGTGAATCCAGAAGCGCAATTAGCTGCGCATCTGGCGTAAGATATTTGGAACTCCGCATAGAAGTAACAGTCTCTGAGCGCGAATAATACAAATCAAATCTACGCCGAAGGGGGGCCAAATCCGCATCTGGAGATCGCATTGCCAAAAGGAGAGCTTGTTGCAGACGAGCCTGCTCGACGTTCAGCTGCGTTAGTGTCCATTGTGAGCCACCATTCGGAGAGGACTCAAGCAGTTCAAGATGGTCGCGCACTGATTGACTCAGGGGGATAACCGCCGCGACAAGCCCAAAAATTGCTAGGCTCAGAACAACAAAACGCCACTGTTGGAGGCCGAATTTTCGGATGTTGCTCATTCGGCTCCTTGAAGGTTTCGCGCCTAAACTCCGGAGGTGCGCTTCCGCAAAGCAACCTTAGCGTGCAATCTTCGCGTTGAGGAGAAAAAACTACTCGAGGACTTCAATTTCTTCGAGTTGCCAAATGCTGCGAGTATAAATGGTCTCTGTGCGGTATTTTTTTTGAGTATCAAAGGGATAAACAATCCAAAGTGGGCCTTTGTCTCGCAAGGACATAAGCTCTCTATCCATTTCATACGCAACAATAGGATAGAGATCGTCAGCCTCCGGCGCTGGAAAATTGATGGCATAGTCATTTGCTGCGCGCGCGCGCAGGGTCACCGGCTCAGCGCCATCAATCGACTTAACTTGTGCAAGAAGTGTCGAGAGCGGGACACCTTTAAACCGGTGCACGCCTTCAGTCCATATTGTCGAGGTCACAAAAGTTTCGCTAGGGAGTGCTTGGAGCATATCAATTGAAAACGCAGCACTCCCTTCCTTTTCATACCCCAATATGTTTTGCCCAGACACCGTCAATACAATTTCCGAATGTGGCTGCTGCTCTTGACTCGCGTATGTTATACCCGTGAGTGAGATCGCGAAGATGGCAGCTGTGCCAATTATGGAAACCGGTTTGAAATACATTGACCGTCCTTTTCAATTGTTTTCATTATATAGTCTCTGCGATAAAAAATGTTTTGGCAATTTGGGATAGTTGTCTATACTTTTGTATAGTATCTAATTTTTTTGCGATTTGTATTGGCTTTCTTTTTTCGGCGTAAAGACTTGCGCGGAAGAGTTTCGGGTTTTGATGGATTTCTAGGAGATATTTTTGCGCGTTCTGGTTATCGATGATCATACAATGGTGCTTGATATGATCTCTTCCCTTCTTGCCAACGAGACAGATATGGATGTTGCTGTGGCAACGGATTTTCCAACCGCGCTTGAGCTTCTCAACACAGGGCGTCCTTATGATGTCACTCTTTTGGATTTTAGTATGCCAGGGATGGTCGGACTTGAAGGCCTTGCCGCAGCGATCAAAGTTTCTCAGGGCAAGCCCGTGGCAATTATGTCGGGTGTGGCCAGCAAAGAAACCGCAGTGGAGGCCATTAACGCGGGGGCCGCTGGGTTTGTCCCAAAAACGATGCATGCAAAATCGCTTGTGAGTGCCGTGCGATTTATGGCGTCGGGCGAAATATTCTTACCTACGGCCTTTATGGAATCCACGGGCGAAAAGGCCGAAGTCCACCCGATAATTAAAGATTTTACGCAACGTGAGTGTGAAGTTCTTGAGGGGGTTTGCCGCGGATTGTCCAATAAGGAAATTGCGCGAGAATTGGATCTGCGCGAGGTGACGATAAAGCTCCATATGAAAAACCTGTCGCGAAAAATTGGGGCGAACAATCGTACACATGCGGCCATGATTGCGCGCAACGCGGGCTTGTTCACGCCCTAGCGAAACCCATGTAGCAACGGGGAAACGGGCGCGCACACACGTATTGCGCAAGCACGCACAGTGTTTTTCCTATTTTTGGTGCCAAAACGCGGCTAGTTTTACCTGACCCCAAAAATTGGACGCCCAAAAATGACAGATTTTTTACTTCTCGCCTTTATCTTCCTCATCGCGGGGGTCTTCTCGGTACCTATTGCGGCACGGCTCGGGTTGGGATCGGTGCTTGGATATTTGATCGCGGGTATCCTCATTTCTCCTTTGCTTGCGCTCCTGCACGTCGATGTCGTGTCGATTCAGCATTTCGCCGAGTTCGGGGTTGTTATGATGCTGTTCCTCGTCGGGTTGGAGCTTGAGCCAAAACTGCTCTGGGCTATGCGGGCAAAACTCCTCGGTCTTGGGGGCGCACAAGTTGCCTTTACGACGGGCGCTGTGATGCTCGCGGCAATGGCACTTGGCCATGTGTGGAGTATTGCCCTCGCGATTGGGCTTGTCTTTGCCCTGTCCTCGACCGCCATTGTGCTGCAAACCCTTGGTGAAAAGGGGTTGATGAAAAGCGATGGCGGGCAGGCCAGTTTTTCTGTGCTGCTGTTCCAAGATATTGCCGTGATCCCGATGCTGGCCCTCATTCCTTTGTTGGCGCTTACCGACCTAACAGATGTGGTGCAGCACGCCGCATCGGTCGCTGACGCCGGTGCACATGAAGATGGGATGAGTCTGGTCGCCGAGTTAAATGCTTGGCAAACCACGCTTGTTACGATTGCTGCCGTTGCTGCCGTCGCCATTGGTGGCAATTATCTGACAGGCCCGATTTTTCGCTTTATCGCGGGTGCCCAATTGCGCGAGTTGTTTACCGCAACGGCGTTGATGATTGTGATCGGCATTGCTTTGCTCATGTCTCTTGTCGGCCTCTCGCCTGCGTTGGGCACGTTTCTCGCCGGCGTTGTCTTGGCCAATAGCCCATACCGCCACGAGCTTGAGTCCGACATCGAACCGTTCAAAGGCCTTTTGCTCGGTCTTTTCTTTATGACCGTTGGTGCCAGCGTAAATTTCCCCCTGCTGTTTGCAAATCTCGGGTCAATCATCGGCCTTACGCTCGGATTGATTGCGATCAAAGCGGGTGTTCTCTTTGTTCTGGGCGTTTTGTTTAAACTCTCTGGAAGTGATCGCTGGCTGTTTGCGATGGGCCTTGCGCAGGCGGGTGAGTTTGGGTTCGTTTTACTGTCCTTCACCGTTGGCGCGAACGTCATTCCCGCAGAAATCGCGGACCAGTTGTTGCTCGTTGTGGCGCTGTCGATGCTTCTGACGCCGGCTTTGTTCATTCTGTACGATCGTGTGATTGCGCCGCGCTACCTTGTTGATTTGGAGCGAGAGGCGGATGAGGTTCCCGAGAATAGCCACATCATTATTGCCGGACATGGCCGTGTTGGCGGTATTGTGTCGCGGATTTTACAAAGCGCAGGTTATACGCCGACTGTGATTGATTTTAGCTCCAAGCAGCTCGATATGTTGAGTAAATTTGGCGTCCGGGCCTATTACGGCGACGCGACGCGCCCCGATATGCTCCATTCGGCGGGGATTGATCAGGCCAAGATGTTGGTCGTTGCCATCGACGGCAAAGAAGCGATCACGGAACTGGTGAAATACGTAACACAGACGCATCCGCATGTGCATGTTGTGGCGCGCGCCATCGATCGAAATCATGTGTACGATCTTTGGTTCGCTGGATGTCGAGACGTTATCCGTGAAACCTACGATAGTTCCCTGCGCATGGGGCGCTCTGGTTTGGAGGCTCTGGGGGCCACACGCGCGCAAGCGGATCGTGCGTGTCAGGCCTTTGATGTGAGTGACCGAAAATCAATTCTGGCTATGGCAGAGCACTATGATCCGGAACTTTCCTATGAAGAAAATGACACCTACACATCCAAAGTCCGCGAATATGCACAAGAGTGGGCGGCGGATTTAACCTCGGAAATCGCGGCTATCTTGAGTGAAAAACCAGCCCCAAGGTCGGATGAGGCCGACCCCTTGGCCAAGAAGAAATGAATCTACGTTTTTGGTTAGGGCACAAGGGATTGAAAATTGTACCAATTCTCAATTTGATACTGTAACCTAGAATCCTCATGCTCAATTGTTAGGGCATGATTGACGAGTATCAGGGTTGTGCTTCGGTGCAACCCTTTCCCCAAACGGCAGTCTATTCGTTGAAATAATATAATTTCCTTGATTGTTTACAGTTTGGTGGCAAAATGAAGGGACATAATCTTAAGGAGTAGGCCTATCCTATGTCGGTTTTTGCAATTGCTGCTCAGCTGAAAAAAATGCTTCTCGGGATGGAGAAGGACTTGGGGTTTGACACGTTGTCGGAGTCCGAGAAGTCTATTTTGTATGCTGTCATCGATTTGGAAGGCGGAAGCGCAATTCATTCCAGTTTGATAAAATCCCATGAGTTGACCGACAGCTTGACGAAACCCACATTCCATCGCGCCCTAAAATCCTTGGTTTCAAAAGGGTATATTATTCATGAAGACGGTACGAAAACGGGTCTGTATCGGTTTAAGAAAGCTAACTTTAAGACCTCATAAGGCGGGCTGCGCTTAATGGGAGGGAATTTTCCGGTATCTTATTGAAAAGTATTGTTTATTTAAGTTTTTGGCGCGGTGTGCTTTGGGCATAGGATGGTTTGTAAATGTTCCGTGATAGCACTTGGATTGTGCCAATGATTTTGGTCACATCCGCTTATCTAGTTTGTTTTTATGTGACGTTTCTCATTATTTTCCCTTTTCAGAATGCCGTGTTTGGAACCATTCCGGTTTACGCGAGCTTATTGTACTTGCCGCATGGCGTACGGGTTTTGGTGGCCCGATTCTATGGTTGGAAGGCGGTTGTCTTTCTAGCACCGGCCACCTTGCAAACCCACTACTACTTAAGCGGTTGGAAAGGCGGGGCCGAAATTAATCTTATCTCCGTGGGTGCAAGCCTTTTGTGTGCCCCTTTGAGTTTCTGGATTTACGAAAAGTTGAAAAACGCTGTGGGTAATGGTGGGAAACCCAATTTCGATTGGCGCAGCCTCTTGATCGTTGGTGTGATGGCATCGTTGATCAATGCTCTGGCGTTAAACCTGTATCATTTTGATCTTTCTCCGATGGAAATGTTGCGCGCATCCCTCGCTTATTCGATCGGCGACATTTCGGGGCAATTCTTGATCATGTTCCTTCTCATGATGAGCTTTCGGTGGGCGCGAAAATTTGAAAGGGCGTAAACATACATCCCTTTAAGTCGCCCAAAACCGAAAAAAAGGAGCCCCGCGAAGCTCCTTTTCCATTGGTTGGTTGCACAGGTTCGCTAGAAACCCTCGACCACAATTTTCCCTTTAGCAGTGCCCGTTTCAATGAGCTTGTGGGCCGCACGCATATTTTGTGCGTTGATCGGCGAGAGGATTTCGCTGACGGTCGTCCGAATGCGCCCCGCGTCGATTTCACCCGAAACATAGGTGAGCAGTTTGTGCTGCTCTATCATGTCGGGCGTCTCAAACATGGCGCGTGTGAACATGAGTTCCCAATGCAAACTCGCAGCCTTGGTTTTCATTCCCGCCATCGGCATCGGCAAATTGGTGTCGTCGATTGTGACGATTGCTCCTTGGGGACGAATAAGCTCAACCGCTGTATCCCAATGCCGCATGTCATTGAAAATTGCAATATGATCAACATGTTGGAAGCCAAGGGCACGGACTTGCTCTACCATTGGTTGGCGATGGTTCACAACGTGATCCGCCCCAAGTTCCTTAACCCAGCTTACCGTTTCGGGACGGGACGCTGTGGCAATGACCACAAGACCCGCGGCTTTAGCGAGCTGAATGCCGATCGATCCAACACCCCCACCCGCGCCAATAATCAAGAGGGTTTGCCCCTTGTTAGCACCGTCACGGTCGATCCCCAATCGATCAAAAAACGATTCATAAGCTGTGATTGTTGTGAGGGGCAACGCCGCAGCTTCGGCAAAGTTAAGAGATTTTGGCTTTATTCCGACGATACGCTCATCAACGAGTTGAAACTCGGAATTCGACCCCGCGCGTGTGATATCGCCAGCGTAATAGACCGCGTCACCCGGTTTGAAAAGCGTCACTTCTGGCCCTACGGCCTCAACAACACCGCTCGCATCCCAGCCCAAAACGCGTGGCGTTTCTTCCACCGTATCTTTGGGGCTGCGAACTTTTGTGTCGACGGGATTAACGGAAATGGCTTTGACCGCGACCAAAAGATCACGTCCCAGCGCCGTCGGTTTGGGACGCTCCACATCTAAAAACGAATTTGGATCTTCGATGGGTAGGTAATGTGTAAGGGCAACAGCTTTCATGGTATTTCTCCTAATTTCAATCGTTTAGCTCACGATTGTCATCTCATTCAAAATGAATTCAGCAACCGCACCGTCGGTTGCTTTTTTATAGGCACCAATATGCGGAGCGTTCAAATGCGTTTGCCACAATTCGCGGGTGTCCCAGTTTTCATAGAACATGAAGTGGCTGGGGTTTTCGTTGTCTTGGTGAAGGTCATAGTTGACACAACCGGCCTCTGCGCGGGTCGCATCGATGAGTTTCAATAACTCGGCTTTGACCAACTCGACTTGATCTGGGTTGGCCTTAATATTGGCGACGATGGTAAGTTTGGGCATTTTGACGTTTCCATTGTTGTTGTGTGACATCACTTAACGACTTGCGTGCGGCGGATAAACGGGCAGTATTCGGAATAATAATCCGGAGAAACCGTACAATGTTGCTCAATAATATCGCCCTCTTCTTGCAAATCGTCGAAAAAGGCAGCCTCACTGCTGCTGGCCGCGAATTGAGGCTATCCTCAACCACCGTTTCCGAACGCTTAGCCGCCTTGGAGGCGCATTTCGGGGTCGTTCTTTTGAATCGTACAACGCGCGCAATCAGCCTTACCGAAGAAGGTCGCACGCTTGTTGATGGCGCCAAGCAGGTACTCGGAGAAGTTGAGGACCTTGAAGCGCGTATCCGGTTTGGGGCGCAAACGCTTTCGGGTCCAATCCGCATAAGCGCCCCAAGCAATCTTGGGCGAACCCATATTTCAAGAGGAATCACGGAATTCTTGTCCGATCATCCTGCGATTTCGATCGAATTACTGCTCTCGGACGGATACGTCGATCTCGTGGGGGAGGGGTTTGACATGGCGTTTCGGTTTGGCCCCGCAATAGACAGTTCCCTGCGCTCCAAAAGTTTGGGTCATAGTCGCAGGTTTGTTTGTGCGTCTCCCTCCTATTTGGAAAAACACGGAGCCCCCCAAATCCCTGCCGATCTAAAGGAGCATAATTGCTTGGTGATGCGATTTGGCGCGAAGTTGGATAATGTCTGGCAGTTCGGACCAAGTCCCCTCCCACAAATCGTGTCTGTGCGGGGTAACCGCGTGGCCAATGACAGTGCTCTCGTGCAGCAGTGGTGTCTTGAAGGGCATGGCATCATTCTGAAATCAGAGTTGGATGTAAGTGCTGAGATCAAAGCGGGCAACCTTGTCGCGCTCTTGGAAAATCATCCGCCGTCGCCGACTCTGTTGCAAATGCTTTTTCCGCCAAGCCGCGCACAACCAAGGCGCGTCCGCGCACTCGTGGACAAGCTTTCGCACGTCCTTCAAGAAGCGGAGTGGAGAAAGGGATGATATGCATACCGGTCGGAACAAGTCCTGGAATTTGCATTCGACCGTGAATTAGGATGCGCCTGTGTTGGCTGGACCGAGGCGGAAATTCGCGTGGCAGAAGGGTTTTGGGCCTCTAGCTACGGTGGATGGGCATATTGGAGCGACGTAAAATAGACGAAGCGAAAGAACCATTCGCCTGCTTCCAATGCCAAGTTTGCGTGGAAGCGTCCAGCGATCAAGAGTATGGCTGCGGGGTACCAAGGGTAGTGTGGCCCTTGCCGGTTGAAGACGCCACAATCGACAAGTTTTAATCCAAGACAAGTTAATTGGTTGTGCGCGATGTTTTAAAACGCGCGCCGGACGTCAAACACCTTCAGCATATGATTTACACTTACTTGTTTCGGGATCTGACAGCTGACCGCTTGTTTCAGGTCTGGTGTGGGAGTATTTCAGATATCCGCATGCGGCGTGGGGTCGGTAGTTTTTTTGCCCAGAAACCTTTGTATTACATGTGCTTTGAGTAGTGAATCGGCTGGCAACTTCTGGTGTCTTGGCACCTCTGAACGCGACAAACATGACAGCTGTGTTTTAATTTACCCATTATTGAACTGAGTCTCGGCATTCATCCCTTGAGCGACCAGTTCGCGCTCGGCCCTTTAGAAATTCCTCCTGACAAATAGCACACATAGTTCCCCATGCTTCATTAATACTATTGCCTGCGGAAACACCTTGAAATGACATCCCTTCAACGACCACCATTCTGAAATGGTTCGGAAAAGTCGCCCCCTTTTAGGTTAGAAAAACATAAGCGCCGTGTCTAAGTGGCCCTTTTTTGTCAGGGGCCGGTGCTTCTATTAGAAAGCCGCATTCTCGTATTTCGCTCCAAAGCACATATCGATTGATGCCTGTTTATTTGAATGCCAAAGGGAAAAAATATGGTTCTTCCCATTTAGGCTCAGCATTCAAATACGCTACTTTTAGCGCGGGTCTTTTTCGGAAATTGACACTTTGGCAAGAACGTCGCAGGTTGGAGGTGATTGGGAGAAATTTAGTGCAACATGTTGGTTCAACTGAGAGCGTCACTGCGGGTAACGGTTTAGCATTGCGCGTCCGGTCACTTCTTTGTCGAGTTGCCGAGCAAGCGCCTCCGATCACCTATCAAGGTTTAGCGAAGGCCTTAGACCTCTCGCCGCCAAATACGATCCATCAACTTACAGTCGCTTTAGAGTGCCTGATAGAGGAGGATGTCGCTGCTGCGCGCCCGTTGATCGCTGCCCTCGTGGTTAGCAAAGCGAGGGATGGGTTGCCCGCGCCTGGCTTTTTCGATTGCGCACGCCGTTTTGGGCGCTTTCACGGGGACCCTTCCGGACCCGAGAGTTCGGCGTTCTACGCGGCAGAGTTCGATAAGGCCGTCGAGTTCTGGTGCGTGCCTGCCAATTCCCAGGTTCAATAGCTATCCTGAAAATTGAGCTTGAAGCACTCTGCGGCCCGATTTGACGAATATATTCGGACCCCGAGGAGCGTGGAAAATCTCCCAGTTTTACATGTCTTCTAAGCGCACTCGTTCAGTCGTCGTTTTTAGATTGAGTATCTCAGATACTCTTGAGCAACGCCCCAATTTCAGAGGCGCTCAGAACACGCCCACTTGAGACGACTTTTTCGTCGATCACGAGGCCGGGTGTGGACATGATTCCATAACTGGCGATGGCGACAATATCGGTCACTTTCTCAATGTCCGCATCCAAGGCGGCCGATTGTAAAGCCGTCTTGGTATTCTCCGCCAAGGCCACGCATTTTTTGCAGCCAGATCCCAAAATTTTGATGATCATTCTTCTCTCCCTTTTTAGACGAATAGATGTGCGGTCGCATTGAAAATATAGCCGATCAGGACAATCCCCACGGTGACGATGCCGACAAACACTGCCATCAGGGGCAGTTTTACTACCCGTTTAAGCATGATCATCGACGGTAAAGACAGCGCTGTAACGGCCATCATGAAAGTCAGCGCTGTGCCCAACCCAACGCCCTTTTGCACCAAGGCTTCCGCGATGGGTAGCGTGCCAAAAATATCGGCGTACATCGGAATGCCAGCGAATGTCGCGACCAAAACCGACCACCACTTATCCTGCCCTAGCAGGGCTGAAATGAAGGTTTCCGGAATCCAGTTGTGGATGGCCGCGCCGATACCGACGCCGATCAAAACATAGATCCAAACACGGTGCACAATTTCGATAACTTGATCCGCGGCGTAGCGCAGTCGTTCACGACGGCTTATTGTGCCGTTGTTATCATGGTCGCTGACGGGGCTTTGATAGACAAAGGCCTCAACCTGATTTTCCAGCTTGAGATAGCCGATCAGGGTTCCACCAAGAACGGCCAGTACCAACCCAATCGCTACATAAGCCAATGCGATACTCCAGTTGAAAATACTGGCTAGGAGTATCACCGAGGCCAGATCGACCAGTGGCGAGGAAATCAGAAACGAGAAAGTTACGGCTAGCGGCAGGCCCGCGCTCGTAAAACCAATAAAAAGCGGGATGGAGGAACAGGAGCAAAATGGCGTGATGGTTCCAAGCAAAGCCGCCATAACATTGGCCCCAAGACCTTGCCGCTGCCCAAGAATGCGGCGGGTGCGTTCCGGAGGAAAATAGCTTTGCACATAGGAAATGCTGAAGATCAGAACCGAGAGCAGAATGAATATTTTAATAACATCGTAGATGAAGAAGTGAACGCTTCCCCCTATCTGGCTCGCGGGATTTAGGCCAAAACCTTCGCGCACCAGTAACGTGACCAAATCCGAAAGCCATTGCATGCGCAGTAGCTGGTCGTTCAGCCAGATCAAGACATCACGCATTCATTAGACCCCAAAAAAAGACACTGAGAAAGTCCGCCATCATGGAGGAAGCGTATTGAACCCGATACGAATTGACTTTGATTTCAATCAACCCAAATCAATTTGCGACAATGTGTCCAACTTCTTGAAGGTCTTTGCAGGCATGGACATGACATTCCAATTCAAGTGTGATGTGGGACAGTCCAAACCCGTCGCGCAAAGCGTCCTTAACTGCAAGTTTCACGCGGTCTGCTTCGGTCCAGACGCCAGCCTTAATCACAATATGCGCGTCCACAGCTGACTCGTGTTCCTGCATTTGCCACAGATGCAGATGATGCACGTCCTCCACGCCCGATACCGCGCGTATGGCTTTTAAAATCGCGCGCGTATCAAGATCAGGAGGGCTGCCGAGCATCAAGATACGCACCGCGCCGCCGATTTCAGTCACAGATTGCCAAAGGATATAGCCCGCAATTACCAGCGTAATAAGCGGGTCAATCAGCCGCCAATCATACAATATGATCACGGTGCCCGCGATGATGACCGCAACGGATCCAAGGGCATCAGCGACATTGTGGAGGAACGCCGCGCGAATATTCATGCTTTGTTTTGACAACGCGTAGGTCAGAAGAGCGGTGGCAGCATCAACTAAAAGCGCAAAAAACGCGATGACAACTACCAGCCACCCGTCAACGCTGGCAGGATTGAAAAGCCGCGCCACAGCCTCATAGGTCAGATATAATCCGAGCAGGATGAGGGTCGTGTAGTTGATCAAAGCTGCCACAATTTCCGCACGGCCATAGCCAAACGTCATCGTGTCGTCGGCGGGCCTTTGCGCGATCTTGCGTGCCACAAAAGCGAGAATAAGCGAGAGTGCATCCGACATATTGTGAATTGCATCTGCAATCAACGCCAAACTACCAGACAAAATGCCACCGATAATCTGCACGACTGTCAGCAGAATATTGACCGTAATGGCCCAGAAAATCCGCGTATTCCCAGAGTTGGGGTCAATATGATGATGATGTCCTGACAGCTTGAATTCTCCTCTACTGTTCGATTCCCTTAGGCCTAGCATGTCTGCGGTCAGCCGTCAGTGAGTGTGCCAAACTTTTCTGGCTCGGTACGACAAAGTGGAATTTTTGAGTGAAAAAGCGAAAATGGGCGTAACTTGGGGCTAGCATCAATCTATTTTGCAACTACAAGTGCCACCTCGCATCTTGTAAAGAGGTGGCACTTCTTGACAAAATCAAGCGACAATATTCCAGACAATCCCCGCTGCAAACGCGCCCGTCATGGCGATCCCGAGGTAGGCCACAAACACGCGCGGCTTGACTAAGGCCCAGACGGCGAGGGCCGCAGGGATGCAGCTTACCCCCCCAGCGATCGCGAAGGACATGGCCGCGCCGTTGCTCATGCCTTGTTCCAAAAGCGCGTGGATGAGGGGCACGGCGGCGAAACCGTTGAGATAAGCTGGTGCTCCGATCAAAGCGCCGAGCGCGATAGGTTTGAGACCTTCGCCACCAAGGAAGCTCGCGATGGTTTCGGCCGGAACATAGCTCAACATCAGGGCTTCGATCAAATACGCAAGCAACAACCATTTCCCCAAAAATAGCGCATTTTCGACCACGGTTTGGCGAAATGCTGTCCGTCTTGGCGCTTCTTTCCAGAATTTCCAAACGGGCTTGCCATCAAAAGGAGAGGGGCCGCAACCACAGCCCGAGGATTGGACCGCTTTGCGCAACGGGTTTGCGAATACGGCGCTTTTGGCAAAGAGTTTTACGGTGAAGCCGCCCATGATCCCCAGGCTGATGGCGGCGATCCCTTTGGCAAAGGCAAATTCCCATCCAAGGGTGCCCGCCGTCACCAAAAACATGGCGGGATCCATCAAGGGAGAGGCCAGCCAAAAGGCCATAACCGCCGAAAGTGGTGCGCCGAGCGCCAAAAGGGCTGCTATAAAAGGAATTACTTCGCAGGAACAAAACGGTGATAAGCCCCCAAGGGCCGCCGCCATAAAGATCATCCGAACTTCGCGCCCTTCAAAGGCTCGCGCCAACAGGGCTTCGGCGCCAGAGGCCTTGAGATATCCCACCATCAGCACAGCAAAAACGATAAAAACGCCCGTGTGAAGGATGGCAGACCCGGCAAAGCTCAGAGTCGGGAAAAATTGTGCAGGATCGAACAGAGCGACGAGCAATGGGATGATGAGGATCGCCACCCACGCCATGTCGAGGCGTTTCCAGAGGGGCGCATTTGGGGAAGGTGTATGCGAATGGGTGTGTGTTGTTTCAGACATGGCTGTGCTCGTGGTCTGTAGAGGGGCAATCGGCGCAACATTCGCGCAAGAGATAGTCGGCAAGCTTTTGCATCTCGGAATAGGCCGCAGCAGCACAAATAACGCTGCGCCCCTTTTTCTCCTGCGTTACAAGGCCCGCTTGGGTGAGTATTTTCAGGTGGTGCGTTAGGGTGGAGCCCGTTACGCCACTGCGTTCGCCCAAGGTGCCAATCGTTGCGCCTTCCGGTCCTGCGCGCACTAAACAGCGTAAAACTTCAAGGCGTTGCTCGCTTCCAAGGGCCGCAAAGCTAGAGGCGGCCACGTGAATATCGAGCGGAGAATCGGGATTTGCATTAGTTGTTTTCATATTTCTATAATTGTAGAAATATAGAAGTTAGTCAAGCCCCTTGAAGCCGCGCATAAATTGGGAAAAACTAACGTATGACTGGCACCCTCCAAGATTTAGACCGCAATATCCGAGGCTGTGTACTGTGCGAGGAGCGCTTTTCGCAAACCTCAACAGCCCATAAACCACGTCCAATTATTTGGTTGAATGGTCGCGCCCCGATTTTGATTGCCGGCCAAGCACCAGGAGCACGGGTTTATAAAAGCGGTATCCCATTTGATGATCCCTCGGGCGAACGCTTGCGAGACTGGATGGGGGTGGAACGCGAAATGTTTTATGACCGCACGCAAGTTTCCATCCTCCCTATGGCGTTTTGCTTTCCGGGGTATGACCAAAAAGGGAGCGATCTTCCACCGCCTGCCGTGTGTCGCAAAACGTGGCATCTTGACATTTTGCAACATTTATCGCCCCGATTAACTCTTTTGGTGGGTGGTTACGCCCATAAATACCACCTTGGGGCCGCAAATGGCGCGAGCGTCTCGGCGACAGTTCAAGATTGGCGCAGTCATGCGCCGCACGTGTTTCCCTTGCCACATCCGTCGTGGCGCAATACTGGCTGGATCAAGAAAAACCCGTGGTTTGAGGCTGACCTTCTTCCGGCCCTGCGCGCGCGTGTTCATGAGGTGCTAAATGAAAACTGAGACTCCCCTCGACGTGGCCTATGCCGCTATGCTGTCCACCCCCGAAAGCGATACCGCGCGGTTGCCGTATTTTGAGCGCCTTGCTGATAGTGAGTTGTTCCTATTGCTTGAAAGGGAAGCGGATGCAGACAAAATCTCACCTGAGCTGTTTGAAACCGAGGAGGGGCGTTTTGTTTTGGCCTTTGATCGTGAGGAACGTCTGGTAGATTTCACCGGACACGCGGCTCCCTATGTGGCGCTCTCGGGGCGGATCATCGCGCATATGGTTGTGGAGCAGGGGATCGGGCTTGGCGTTAATCTGGGGGTTGAGGGGGGCGAAAACCTTCTAGATTCAGAGGCACTTGGCTGGCTTTTGCAAACGCTCGATCACAAGCCAGAAGAGGTTGAGGACGTGCCGCAAGAGCTTAACCCGCCCAAAGGTTTGCCGGATGTGTTGCTCGGCGCGTTAGATCGAAAACTTCCCTCTGCCGTTGGCCTTGCGACCTCCGCGCATTTGGCCGCAGTGACTTATAAATCTGGGCGGCGTGGGCATCTTTTGGCGTTTTTAGACGCAAAGCTCGGGGCCGAAGAAGCGCTGGCGAATGCCGTGAGCGAAGCCCTGACCTTCTCTGGCATTGAGGCGGGGGAGTTGGATGTCGTGTTTGTGGGGCGTGACGACGAGTTGACGGCGCCCTTGTTGCGGGTCGCCTTGAGCTTTGATCTGCCACAACCCGAACGGGCCGAAGCTGTTGAAATCGCGGCCCCAGGGTCCGACCCTAGCAAGCCGCCAATTCTACGTTAGTAGCCCGCAGTGCGGTCCACGAGGAAGAGAAACTCTTGCCCCGCCTCGCCACGTTTGATGTTGTCGGCGATGATTTCACTCGCGGTATCGGCGCGGGTTTCTGAGGCGATATGGGGGGTGATGGTGACGTTTGGATGCGCCCAATAGGGGTGGTCCGAGGGCAGAGGTTCAACCCAAAACACATCAAGCGTCGCATGCGCGACCTGCCCATTTGAGAGGGCACTTAACAGCGCGTTGTCATCAATCAGTGCGCCGCGACCCGGATTAATAATGACCGCTCCTTTGGGCAAAAGTGCCAGAGCCTCGGCATTGACTATTTTTTCAGTTTGTGGGGTGTGGGGCAGGAGAAGGACGAGAATTTCAGCCTCTGAGAGCAAGGCTTTTAAGCCCGCGTCCCCCGAGAAACTGGTAATTCCGTCAATGTCCTTGGGGCGGCGGCTCCAGCCCAATACATTGAAATTTAGGGCGGCAAGACTACGCGCACAATCTTGGCCAAGCGCGCCAAGCCCCAAAATTCCAACAGTTCGATTTCGCGCCAAAGGTGGAACACTTTGTTTCCAGTCCAAAGGTTTAGCCTGAATATAGGTATCCATTCCGAGATGGTGACGCAGCACATGCCCGCAAACATACTCGCGCATACCTTCGGTAAGGCCGGTGTCAACCATGCGGGCCAGCGGGATGTTGAGGGTAGGATTTCTCGTCAGATTCTCTACTCCAGCCCAGAGGTTAAGAACGGCTTTCGCACCCGTGAACGGGGTGAAATCCGAAACCGGACCATTGGGCGCAAAAACCAGATAGTCCACACTCGCGGGGTCTTCAAATTCGCAGCGTAAATCCACATCCAAACCAGCTTTCTGGAAGCTTGATTTAAGGGCGTCCTTATAAAAACCCCACCGCTCAGGTTTCGCGGAAAAGAGTACATTAATCATGGGGAATCCTATCTCGGACGGTGGATATGGGCGCTTTGGACGAGGCCAAATGCGGCGAGCAAAACGATCATCGCAGATCCGCCGTAGGAAACCAAGGGCAGGGGGACGCCGACCACAGGGGCAAGGCCCATTACCATCGACATATTCACAGCAAAATACAGAAAGAAGGCGGCAGAAATTCCGAGAGTGAGCAGCGATGCAAATCGGTCTTTGTTTTGGAAGGCCGATACCATGCAAAATATAATGATGAGCAAATAGATACTAAGGAGGGAAAAACCGCCAATAAAGCCGAATTCCTCGGCGAGAGTCGTGAAAATAAAATCGGTGTGTTTTTCGGGGAGGAAGTTTAGGCGGCTTTGGGTGCCCTGCATAAAGCCACGCCCCGTCCATCCCCCCGACCCAAAAGCGATTTTGGATTGTGTGATGTGATATCCCGCACCAGAGGGGTCAAATGAAGGGTCGATAAACGTGTCAATCCGACGGTATTGATAGTCCTTAAGGAATTGCCAAGGCGTTCCGCGCACCTTAAAAACTGCAGTGACTGCGCCCACAACAAGGGCGATTACCGCGCCGAAATACCACCAGCTGACCCCCGCCAAAAACATCACGATTGCCCCACCCGTGACCAGTAGGATCGACGTGCCCAAGTCGGGTTGTCGCAATACCAAAGCCGTTGGGACTGCGATTACTAAGAGCGGGAAAAGTACCCACAAGGGATGTGAGGTTTTCTTAATATCGAGCCAGTCGTAGTAGGCAGCGAGCAGCATCACGAGGGAGATTTTCATCAGTTCGGATGGTTGCAGGCGCATGAAACCAAGATCAATCCAGCGTTGCGATCCTTTGCTTTCATCGCCGATTAAATCCACCACAACAAGCAAAACAAGCGTACCAATATAGGCCACCGTCGCGATGTTGCGCCAAAACCAAATCGGCGTCATTGCGATTGCAAACATAAGCACGATACCAAGGCCAAACCGTTTTATTTGCGGCTCAGCCCATGGGAACATGGAACCACCAGCCACTGAATAAAGCATCATAAATCCGACACAGCACACCGTAGCTAGCAACAGCAAAAGAGGCCAGTTGAAATAGAGGATTTTGCGAAAACCCCGTGGCGTCGTTTTGACGTTATACTCAAGATAACTCATACTGGATCTTGCTCAGCTTCGAGTTGGTTGGGGTCGAGGGCTTGGATACGAAGTTGTTGGGTGCGGATGGTGGCGCGGTCGTTGCTGGGATAGGCTTCGAGCGGGGGCGTGCCGCCATAAAGAGCCTGCAACGCAATGTCACGCAGGATCGGAGCGGCCGTCGACGACCCGCCACCGCCGTGTTCAACCACAACAGAAATCGCGTATTTTGGCGTTTCATATGGGGCGAACCCCGTAAACAACGCGTGGTCGCGTTTGTCCCACTCGACATCGGCATTGCGCACAATACTGTTTCCCGACTGGGACGTGCCAGATTTCCCCGCAATGCGCATGGAATCCTCGACAATCCGCGACCCATACCCCGTGCCGCCGGATTCGTTTGAAACGGCGAACATGGCTTTTCGTACCGCCCGCAAATGGTTTTCATTGATCCCCATATCCGTGCCGCCAAGTTCGGGTTGTTTGATCCCATCCAGCGATGCAATCATCCGAGGTTCTACGGATTTTCCGGTGGCCAAACGTGCTGACATGACGGCCACTTGAAGCGGGGTGGCAAGGACGAGGCCCTGTCCGATCGAGACGTTCAAACTGTCGCCAATGACCCACTCTTTGCCAAGTTCCTCGCGTTTCCACGCTTTGTCCGGTGCCACACCAGCCGAAACCGCTGACATTGGGATGTCAAATTTTTTGCCGTACCCAAGACGACGTGCCATTGCGGCAATGTTGTCGATCCCGACACGCTGTGCGACTTCGTAGTAATACACGTCACAGGACATTTTTAGGGAGTTGTGAAGATTCACATTCCCGTGCCCTGCGCGTTTCCAACAGTGAAACCGACGCCCGCCAACTTCAACATAGCCTCGACAGCGGATTGTTTCTTGGGGAGTGATGACGCCTGCCTCTAGGGCGGCAAGAGCCGTCACCATTTTGAAGGTCGATCCGGGAGGGTAGCGGTCTTGTACGGTTTTACTCGCGAGGGGGCGATAGGGGTCTTGGGTGAGGGTTGAATAATCCTTCACTGAGATCCCTTTTACAAACAGGTTCGGATCAAAGGAAGGTGCCGAAGCGCAGGCCACCACGTCACCATTCTCAACATCGATCACAATTGCCGAGGCACTCAGCCCTTCCATTCGCGCTAAGCAATACTTCTGAAGGTTCGCGTCCAACGTCAGTTGAATCGCCTTGCCCGCTTGGCCCTCTTCGCGGTCAATTTCGCGAATAATACGTCCCGTAGCGTTGACTTCTACCCGTTTTACACCCGCTGATCCGCGCAAGGTTTTCTCGGTTTTTGCTTCTGTTCCGAATTTTCCGATCTGGAAACGAGGGATGCGCAGCAAGGGATCTCCGTCATCTATGCGTTGCAAATCATAGTCGCTCACGGGCCCAACATATCCAACCACATGGGCGAAATCCGCGCCATAGGGGTAGGCGCGCGAGAGGCCAACTTCGGGCGTGATCCCCGGCAAGGCGGGCGCGTTCACGGCGATTTTGGCGAAGGCTTCCCACGAGAGGCGGTCCGCGATTGTAACGGGCGCGGATGGTCCCGCATTGCGCAACTCTTTTTTAATCCGCGCGATATCACTGGGCGTCAGGACAACGATGTGGGACAGCCGCTCCAACACAACATCCAAATCGCGGCTGTCTTCCTTACGCACCACCACGCGATAGTTTTGCTGGTTTTGCGCAATGACGTTGCCGTTGCGGTCATAGATCAGCCCGCGTGCGGGGGCCAAAAGGTGCATGTTGACGCGGTTTTCTTCTGCGAGGTTGCGGAACTGGTCTGCTTGATCCACTTGCAATTGCCGCATCCGCAGAACCAAAAGCCCCATGAAACCAACCTGACTCGCTCCCAGAATAAGGCCACGCCGCGTGATTTTGCGCGCGCTTTCCTCTGTATCTTTTGGAGGCCGCCTCATGACGACCTCCCTTTGGATTCCGCAAGTTTACCGGTTGTGCCAAGAAGGGTGAGCCATCCCAAAAGGACGGTAAAAACCGGATACAGCAAAACAGTGCCGATTAAGTGTTGAAGGCTGAGACCGAGTGTTGAGAGGTCGATTGCGACAATGAACAACGTGAACCGATAGCCCAAAAGTACCGCGCAAATGACACTCGCAACCAGCGCCCATTCGACGAAAAACGGCAACTCGCTATTTACGCGCGCGCGGCTGCGCAAAAATTCGGCCCCAATCACAACATAGGCCGTCAGCAACCCCGGGGGGCGCAAAAGAAAGAGGTCAAGAATAATAAAAACACCCGCGATAAGCCCAATCGGAATGGTCTTCGGTCGGCGCATTACAAGAACATAGGTCAAACAGAGTATCACATCAGGTCCAGCCCAACTTGAGGGGGCAGTTGAAAGGGGTAACAGATGCAAGAATAGGGCAATTCCAGCAATGCCTACATATAGGATCACATAAACCCAATTGCCAGTTTCCGAGTGCTCACTCACTGATCGCGACCTCCGGCAGGGGAAGTTCTGGCTCAACGAGAGGAGGTAGAAGCGCCTCTCCATTGGGCAAAATGAGCGTGCCGTTCTCCATCAACGAATGGATTGTACCGCTGCGCAAGACGCGCAAAAACTCGAGCCGCTCATTGTCAGCGGCGAGTCGCACTCGCAAGCGGCGATCCGGTCCGAGCGCGAGTTGCCCCACCAAAAGCCCCGCTGGGAAAACGTTACCATCGCCCGAAGTGACGACTTGATCGCCCGGACGGACAAGCTCTGGGCTCTCGACAAATTCCAAAAGCGGCGCGATTGAGTTGTCGCCATTGAGCAAGGCGCGTTGCCCTGAGGGTTGAATGGTGACGGGAATCGAACTGTTGCTATCGGTCAAAAGAATGACGCGCGATGTGTCCTTCCCGACGCCAGAAATTCGCCCGACAAGGCCAATGCCGTCCATTGTCGCCCAGCCATCATGAATCCCGTCGCGCGACCCAACATTCAACAAAACCGACTGGCGAAACGGGCTGCCACTGTCGGCCAAAACCACGCCGGTGACGTGGGTCAATTTGGGATCAAGACGCACATTGTTTAAATCAAGCAAGCGGGCATTCTTCTGTTCCAGTTGCAGCGCGGCTTCTTTCCAAGCTTTCATTTGTTGTAATTCTCGGCGCAACTCTTGGTTTTGCTCGTATATTTTAGTGTAGCTTTGGAAATCCTCGATCATGTTGCTCGCGGCCGTAACTGGTGCCATTGCCCACGAAAAACTCGGAATAATTGTGTCAATAAATTGAGCGCGAAATCGCTCCATCCGTGGGTTGTCGATCCGCCAAATCAGAAAGAGCACCAGAAGCAGAACAACCATAATCCCGACCAGAATGCGTCTGATCGGGCGGGTGTAGTATTCTGATGCATTTCTATCCATTACAGCGGTGCCCCCCAAGGGAATTTAGCTGTCGTAATCAATGACGTGGCGGAGTTGCTTCTCGTATTCTAGGGCTTTGCCCGTTCCCAAAGCCACACAGTTTAGACTCTCGTCTGCGACCGAAACCGCGAGGCCAGTTTGCTCGCGCAAGGCTAGATCAAGTTCACCCAAAAGCGCGCCGCCGCCTGTAAGCATAACGCCCCGATCCACAATATCCGCCGCCAAATCTGGAGGGGTTGCTTCGAGCGCGGTCATCACGGCTTCACAGATTTGCTGCACGGGTTCGGCGAGGGCTTCGGCGACCTGCGCTTGGTTGATTTCAATTTCTTTTGGAACACCATTCAAAAGGTCACGCCCCCGAATCTTCATGCTTAACCCACGCCCGTCGTCGGGCATCCGCGCCGTACCTATGGAGGTTTTGATCCGTTCTGCCGTCGCTTCGCCGATCAGGAGGTTCTGCTGGCGACGTAGGTAGTTGATGATCGCTTCGTCCATACGGTCGCCGCCGACGCGCACCGAGCGCGCATAGACGATATCGCCCAAGGAAAGCACGGCCACCTCGGTCGTACCGCCGCCAATATCGACAACCATGTTGCCAGTTGGATCCGTGATCGGCATCCCCGCACCAATGGCCGCAGCAATGGGTTCGGCGATCAAGCCCGCACGGCGCGCGCCTGCCGACAAAACAGATTGGCGAATGGCGCGTTTTTCAACAGGGGTCGCACCATGGGGCACACAGACGATAATCTTGGGTTTGCTAAACATCGTGCGCCGGTGGACCTTGCGGATGAAGTGTTTAATCATCTCTTCGGCAACGTCAAAATCGGCAATGACACCCTCGCGCATCGGGCGGATGGCCTCAATGCTTCCGGGGGTGCGACCAAGCATCAGTTTTGCGTCTTCTCCGACGGCCAAAACCTGTTTGCGCCCGTCTTTGACGTGATAGGCCACAACCGAGGGTTCGTTCAGAATAATGCCTTTGCCTTTGACATAGACAAGCGTGTTCGCTGTGCCGAGGTCGATTGCCATATCTGTTGAAAACAGTCCGAAAAAACCTGCCATGAAGTTGTGTCCTAAATTGAGTCCGTTCCAGCCCGCGAGTCGCGGACTCAAAAGGCTTACCTGTTATAGGCGTTCATGGTTTATGGGGTAAAGGGCGCATTATAGTTCATTTGGCGGGTTCTTGCCGCTTATACATTTGCAACATTTGGGCCCGAACACTGGCGTCAAAATGCTGTAAAATTTCACATATCCAACAATCCGCAAATTTTCTCATCTCGTTTGACAGAAAAAGGGTACAGAAAAACGACTTTCTGTACCCCAAGCTAGAACTAATTTTAGGCGCGATCTTTGTAGTTGACCGATTTCACGTCCTCGTTCGGCACAGATTTCTCGCGGCGAACGATCAGACGGTTGAGCGCGTTGACATAGGCTTTGACGCTCGCGACGACCGTATCGGTGTCCGCAGACTGGCCTATGGAAATCCGGCCATCCTCTTCCATCCGCACAGAGACAGTTGCTTGTGCATCCGTGCCCTCGGTCACCGCATGCACTTGGTACAGTTGCAAACGCGCGGAATGAGGGAACAGAGCTTTGACAGCATTGAACGACGCGTCAACAGGACCATCCCCAGTGGCAGTTACTGCCTTATCTTCGCCGTCGATTGTGAGGGTCAGGGCTGCTTCTTGTGGGCCTTCTGTGCCGCAAACCACACGCAGGGATTTCACCTTGATGCGGTCATTCTGCTCTGTGGCGTCGCTGTCGCGCATCAGGGCGATCAAGTCATCCTCAAAGATTTCTTTCTTGCGATCCGCCAATTCCTTGAACCGGACGAAAACGTCCTTCAGTTGATTGTCGGCCAATTCAAAACCGAGGTCAGCCAACTTCGAGCGCAACGCGGCACGGCCTGAGTGTTTGCCCATAACAAGATTGGTTTCGGTCAAACCCACGTCCTCGGGGCGCATGATCTCGAAGGTTTCGGCGTTTTTCAACATGCCGTCTTGGTGGATGCCGCTCTCGTGGGCGAAAGCGTTCTTGCCAACAATGGCTTTGTTGTATTGCACAGCAAAGCCAGAAACGGCGGCGACGCGGCGCGAAATTTGCATGATCTTTTTGGTATCGATGCGGGTTTGATAGGGCATGATGTCATTGCGGACTTTGAGCGCCATCACGACTTCTTCTAACGCAGTATTCCCAGCGCGTTCGCCCAGTCCATTGATGGTGCACTCGACTTGACGCGCGCCCGCTTCGACGGCCGCCAAAGAGTTCGCCGTCGCCATGCCAAGATCGTTGTGGCAATGCGTGGCAAAAATGACCTCATCCGCACCTGGAACATTTTCCAGCAAACGGCGGATGATTTCCGCACTTTCGCGCGGGGCGGTATAGCCGACGGTGTCGGGAATGTTGATCGTTGTTGCGCCTGCCTTGATCGCGATTTCTACTACGCGGAACAGGTAGTCCTCTTCGGTGCGGGTGGCATCCATCGGCGACCATTGCACATTGTCACACAGGTTGCGCGCATAGGTGACAGTGTCGTGAATCCGTTCGGCCATCTCGTCTTTGTTCAAGTTCGGGATCGCGCGATGCAGGGGCGACGTACCGATAAACGTGTGGATGCGGGGGCGTGCCGCGTGTTTGACGGCTTCCCAGCAACGATCAATGTCTTTGAAGTTGGCACGCGCCAATCCGCAAATCACCGATTGTTTGGCAAGACGTGAAATCTCGCTCACGGCGGCGAAGTCACCTTCGGACGCAATGGGGAAGCCCGCTTCAATGATGTCTACGCCCATATCGTCGAGCATCTCAGCGATTTCCAACTTTTCGGTGTTGGTCATGGTCGCGCCAGGGCTTTGTTCGCCGTCACGCAAAGTGGTGTCAAAAATCAAGACTTGGTCTTGTTTGGATTTATCTGTCATGTGTGAAATCTTTCGTCGTTCTTAGCTGTCTGGAAAGAAGCGTATCGCTTCGGTGCATGGCGCGTGTCCTCCCCTGAGCGTTCGCGCCAAACAGGCACGCTCAGAGGCAGCTAAGAAGGAGGAGGGCACGGAGTCCAAGCGCACGGCCCAAAACGGGCGCGTCTGCGATAATGGAAATATGTGCGTTTGCGTTCATAGGGGGATCATAGCCGCCAAGTGACGAAAGGGAAGAGCAATTCTGAAAAAATATCCGGAGACCGTTTATTCGGATGCGGGGGCCTCGGTAGGTGTGTCGGTCGCGGGGGCAACGTCTTTTGGCGTGAAGGCCCCGTTCGTCCATTCGCCCGCTTGTTCTTGTCCTGAAGCAAAGGCCATTGTGCCCTTGCCGTGGCGTTTGCCGCTAGCAAAGTTCCCCGTGTACACATCACCGTTGGCATAGGTCGTCACGCCTTGGCCATGCATCACGCCATCCGCCCAAGACCCAAAGTATTTAAATCCGTCCGGCATCGTGATTTCGCCAATACCCGCGCGTTTGTTGTCTAGAAATTCGCCTGTATAAACAGAGCCATCAGCGTATTTGACCGTGCCATCACCAGAGCGTTTTCCCGCTTTCCAGCCGCCAATATATTCATAGCCGCTTGGGTAAGTCATTTTGCCGGTCCCATCGTATTGTGCGTCAACAAAGCCGCCCTCATAGATTAGACCATTTGACTGGGCCGCGCGGCCCTCGCCTTGAATGACACCTTTGCTCCAACCGCCGTCATAGGACCCACCGTCAGAATACTTGATACTTCCGTTGCCATGCGGCAGGCCGTCTAGAAAGCCGCCAGTGTAAACAGATCCGTCGGGATACGTAATTTCGCCCTTGCCCTCGATTTTCCCTGCACGCCACGCACCCGTGTAACGATAGCCCTCAGATCCCGTAAAGGTACCAAGGCCTTCGCGATTATCCGCCTTAAAGGTGCCCACAAACGTGTCGCCGTTTGCATAGGCCACACTTCCTTCGCCCTCGCGCGCTCCGGCCACAAATGTACCCGTGTAGACATCGCCATTGGCTTGCGTCAGAACACCTTCGCCGTGAAATTGATCGTTCTGCCAAGTGCCCGTATAGACAAGCCCGTCGGCCATCGTAAGAGTGCCTAGCCCCGCGCGCAGACCTTCAGAAAGAAGTCCCTCGTAGATCGCACCATCGGGGTAGTTGATTTTGCCCATGCCGTGTTTTGCGCCGTCTTGCCATTCGCCCGCGTAAACATACCCGTTGGGGCTTTGCATGGTGCCGACGCCGTGGTGCAACGCGTTTTTCAAACCGCCCTGAAAGGTCACCCCGTTGGCATATTCAACCACGCCATTACCGGTGATTTCGCCATCAACCCAGTCGCCTTCATAGGTACCGCCATCGGCAAAAGTGATTTTGCCAAATCCATTTGGGCGGCCTTTAGAGAAATTACCTTCGTAAACCGATCCACCGGGGAATTGCGCAATCCCAAGACCACGGATTTCGCCCTCAAACCACTCTCCGTCGTAAACATAGCCGTTGGGGAGGGTATAATGCCCGCGACCGTGCTGTTTTCCATCAACGAAAGTGCCCTCATAGAGACCTCCATTTGAATATTCCTTGGCGGCTTCCTCCTGCCCAAAGGCAAGTGTGGGGACGAGGCCCACAACAAGGACCGCCGCGCAAAGGAGGGCGGTTGAGGCTCCGAAAATGTCGGAAAAAATGGGCTGAAATTTTTTAACGGTTGTCGCGTAGGGCACAGCTAATCCTCTTGGGTGGCAGGATATTCCATTGGTCATCCCAAGGGATTACCAAGCGATAGCTTAGGCGAGGCTGCATCAGGGGGCAATGCGTTTTGCAACACTCTTAACCCGAAAGCCAGATGCGGGTCTTTCCCTCGCGGTCGCACAGGGGTAAACAACCTCTATTACTCGCAAAAAGCAGGACTGGCCCGTGACATTTCGTTTGACCCTCGCGCAACTTAATCCAACTGTCGGGGCCATAGCCGCCAACATTCAAAAAGCCCGTGATGCATGGGAAATCGCCCGTGAAGCTAAGGCGCACATGCTGGCACTGCCTGAGATGTTCGCGGTGGGCTATCAGACCCAAGACTTAGTGCGGAAACCCGCGTTTTACCTGCACGCAATGCAGGCGATTGAGGGCTTGGCGGAAAGCTGCGCAGAGGGTCCGGCGATTGGCATTGGCGGGCCTTATTTTGACGGCACGAATCTGTTCAACGCCTATTATATCCTCGAACAGGGTAGAATTGCGCATCGGGTCCTCAAGAGTCACCTGCCGAACGAGACAGTGTTCGACGAAGTGCGAATCTTTGAACCCGCACGCGAGAATAGGCCATATAAAATTGGCCCGATGACTATCGGTAGTCCGATTTGCGAAGACAGTTGGCACGCGGGTGTTGCGGAAAGCTTGGCCGGGCAGGGGGCCGAAATTACCCTCGTGCCCAATGGTTCGCCCTATTATCGCAACAAGTTTCCGACGCGCCTAAAGCACATGCGCGCGCGGGTGGCGGCGACGGGCACGCCGTTAATCTATCTTAACATGGTTGGTGGCCAAGACGATCAGGTCTTTGATGGCGGCACTTTCGTCGTCGATACGGATGGCCACGTTGTTGATTGTATGCCTGTGTTTTCCGAAGAAATTCGCCACATTGATTTTGTGAATACCGATGGTCAGTGGAACGTTGCGAAGGGGCAAGTTTCGAAGCATCCGGATGAATGGGAACAGGATTATCACGCGATGGTTCTGTCGCTGCGCGATTACATGTCCAAGACCGGTTTTAAGAAAATCTTGCTAGGTATGTCTGGCGGAATTGACAGTGCGATTGTGGCGACAATCGCCGTAGATGCGCTTGGCCCACAGAACGTACGTTGTGTCATGTTGCCGAGTGAATATACGTCACAGGGCTCGCTTGACGACGCCAAAGAAGCAGCTGAAAATCTGGGCTGCCATTATGATTTTGTCCCCATCGCGCAAGGTCGTGCCGCCATAACAGAGACCTTAGCGCCGCTGTTCCAAGGCTTTGAGGCGGGCCTTGCCGAAGAGAATATCCAATCGCGTTTGCGTGGGCTTTTACTGATGGCCATGTCGAATAAATTTGGCGAAATGCTTTTGACAACGGGCAATAAATCCGAGGTCGCCGTAGGATATGCCACGATCTATGGTGATATGGCTGGTGGATATAACCCCATAAAAGATATGTATAAAACGCGTGTGTTTGAGCAATGCCGTTGGCGCAACGCCCAGCACCGTGACTGGATGATGGGGCCCAAAGGCGCGGTCATTCCCGTGTCTATTATCGATAAGCCACCAAGCGCGGAATTGCGACCTGATCAAAAAGACGAAGACAGCTTGCCGCCCTATGAAGTGCTCGATGCGATCTTAACAGGGCTGGTGGACAACGACCTCTCTGTCGCCGAAATCGTGGCTCAAGGTCATGCGCGCGAGACGGTTAAAAAAGTCGAACACCTGCTGTATATTTCCGAGTATAAACGCTTCCAATCCGCTCCGGGAACCCGCCTCACCAAGGGGGCTTTCTGGTTGGATCGACGCTACCCCATAGTGAACCGTTGGCGCGACGAAGGCTAAGCGGCATTTGCGAAAAGGGAGAGCATTATGGCCAATAAAACGCTACCCACCGATGTACCGGTTGACGATTTTTTGGCCGCCGTTCCCTCCCAGAAAAAAACGCGCCGACGCCGTTGAACTCGACGCACTTTTTCGGCGCGTGACGGGGTTTGATCCGGTGATGTGGGGCCCCAGTATTGTTGGTTATGGGCGGTATCATTACCAATACGAAAGTGGTCGCGAAGGTGATTTTTTGGCGACGGGGTTCTCACCGCGCAAGGCGAATTTCTCGATATATATTCTTCCGGGGTATGCCGATTTTAGCGATATTCTCGCAAGCCTCGGAAAATTTAAAATTGGAAAGTCCTGCCTTTATTTCAATAAGTTGGCGGATATAGATGTCGCGATTCTTGAGCGCCTAATCAGCGCGGGGTTGAAGGATTTAAATACCCGTTGGCCCCTTAACTCAAGTTAACGCGCAGGCTTCTCACTGATCCATAAATGGATCGTGCCCGTCACCACAGCCACCCCCTGCGTATCATGCGCCACCACGGTCACGTCCAAATTTCCCACTTTCCACGCTGATGGATCAACGCTTGCCGTGCAGGTCAAATCCGTATTCGCTTTTGCAGGGTATTCCAACGTCATACCCTTGGGAATCCACCGAAAATTCGCGGGAACCGAGGCTTCCGCCATAAAGCCCATCGCCATTTCCAGACCGTTTGCAATCGCAATCACATGCATTGTGCCAATATGGTTTTGGACCGCACGCCGTTTCTTGATCAGAATATCACAGCGATGAGGCTCAAGCCGCGTCACGAGGGGGCGGACGGTTTTGAAATACGGAGCCTTGCGGGCTGCGTAGGCCGAAAAAAGCTGCGCCCCATAAGGAAGCTTGAGAGCCTTTTTATACGTCCGCATAATGTATGTATCTGTCATGAGACCCCCGTTTTTTGATTCCAATGCCACATTTTGCATTGAATTGCGCCCCTAACGTTGGGTCGTTCGCTTGCTCAGACTAAAATTGCATCGTAGAAGGGACCAACCCTACTTAAAGGCAGTCCCATGACAACCACTCGTTTTGCTCCAAGCCCCACTGGCTATATCCACATTGGTAACCTGCGCACGGCGCTGTTTAACTTCATGATCGCACGGGCTGCGGGGGGAGAATTTATCCTTCGGATTGACGACACCGACCCAGAGCGCAGCAAGCAAGAATATGTGGATGCGCTCAAAGAAGATTTGACGTGGCTGGGCCTCACTTGGGACCGGACCGAACGCCAGTCCGCGCGGATTGATCGCTATGAAGAAGCGGCGCAGAAGTTGCGCGATGATGGTCGCCTTTACGAATGTTTCGAAACACCGGTAGAACTTGATCTAAAACGTAAAAAGCAACTCAACATGGGGAAACCCCCTGTGTATGATCGCTCGGCTTTGGCACTTTCGGAGGCGGAAAAAGACGCGCTTCGGGCGGAACGTGGCGGGCACTGGCGGTTTAAGCTCAAGCAAGAGCGCATCAACTGGAACGACGGTATCCTCGGCGATTTGTCTATCGACGCGGCGAGCGTTTCCGATCCGGTTTTGATCAAGGGCGACGGGCAGTTCCTTTATACTTTGGCGTCCGTTTGCGATGATGTTGATTACGGCGTGACCAACGTGGTGCGTGGCTCCGACCACGTGACCAATACCGCCACCCAAATCCAAATTATCGAGGCTTTGGGCGGCACCGTTCCAAGCTTTGCGCACCACTCCCTTTTGACGGGGCCACAGGGCGAAGCCTTGTCTAAGCGTTTGGGAACACTTTCCCTACGCGATATGCGCGCCGCGGGAATCGCACCGATGGCTATCCTGAGTTTGATGGCGCGGCTCGGGTCATCTGATCCGGTGGAATTGCGCAGTGAAATGAGCGATTTGATTGCCGGTTTCGATATTTCCAATTTTGGGGCCGCACCAACAAAATTCGACTCAGAAGACCTAAAACCTTTGACTGCCAAGCTCCTTGCCGAACAACCGTTCGAGAAAGTTGCGGATGCTATCGCGGCGCTGGGAGTGCCAGACGATATCGCGGCTGATTTCTGGGAGGCAATCCGTGAAAACATCGCCACCATGCGTGATCTGGCACCGTGGTGGGCCTTATTTAGCGAGGGTTGTGATCCCGTCATTGAAGCTGAGGATACGGAGTTTGTGCGCGAAGCCATGGCGTTGTTGCCCGACGGGCCGTTTGATCGTGACACATGGAGCGCTTGGACCACAGCCGTTAAGGAAGCAACGGGACGCAAAGGACGCGGATTGTTTATGCCATTACGCAAGGCACTGACTGGCATGGAACACGGTCCGGACATGAAAACAGTCCTTCCATTATTGCAGGTTATTCGCGCAAAATCCTAAACTCTGTGCGCCAGCGCAGAGTGACGTGTGAATTTTGGACGCTTTCTTTTGATTTCTGCGGCGGTATAGTCGCAGAAAATTGATCGGATTTTCAAATGTCGTCCCCTGCTGCTCAGGCCACCTTCCTTACAGGGAACTTGTTTCGTCATGTCACCGTAATGTCCGTTACGGCCAGTCTTGGGCTGATGGCGGTATTTTTGGTCGACTTTGTCGATATGATTTTCATCTCAATGCTAGGCAAGGCAGAACTAGCGGCGGCCGTGGGCTATGCAGGAGCGATTTTGTTTTTCACCAGTTCCTTTGGGATTGGCATGGCGATCGCTGCGGGGGCTTTGGTCTCACGGGCTTTAGGGTCTGGAGATGCTAATATGGCCAGCCGCCGCGCGGGGACGGCCTTGCTTTATGGTGTGATTTTAGGCGCCATTTTCGCCGCGATTGTTTGGTATTTCGTACCTGTTTTTGCAGCTTGGATGGGAGCCACGGGCGAGGTTCACGGGCTGACGGTCACCTATTTGCGGATCATCGTTCCGAGTCTCCCTTTCCTGATTGTTGGCATGGCTGGCGGTGCGGTTTTACGTGCGCATGGGGCGGCGCGTCACTCGATGATGGCCACGATCATGGGCGGCTTCGTTAACGCGATTTTGGACCCGATTTTGATCTTCGGGTTTGACCTTGAATTGACAGGGGCTGCAATGGCTTCAGTTGCCGCACGGGTTGCTATGGCGGCCTATGCATTGATCATGATTTACAAGCATCACGGGGGGCTGCAAAAGCCAACAAAAGTGGAATTTAGCGCCGATTTCCCCGCCCTCTTTCAAATTGCTATCCCAGCAGTCTTGACCCAACTTTCCACCCCCATCGGCCAAGCCTATGTGATTGCTAGCATGGCGGAATATGGAGAAGAGGCCGTGGCGGGAATGGCCGTTGTTTCGCGCCTTGTGCCCTTATCATTCGCGGTTATTTTTGCCCTGTCTGGTGCAATTGGACCGATCATCGGACAGAACTATGGGGCGGGATTGTTTGATCGCGTGCGCCAAGCTGTGAAAGACGGGTTGCTGTTTATTGCTATCTATACGGTGCTGGCAGCAGGCGTCCTTTTTGCTTTGCGTGGGCCGATTTTGGCATTGTTTAACGCAGACGGTTTGACGGCGGAATTGATCTTGTTGTTCTGTGGGCCGCTCGCATTGTTGTGGTTCTTTAACGGGGTGATTTTCGTGGCAAATGCGGCGTTCAATAATCTTGGGCACCCGTTCTACTCCACTTGGGTGAACTGGCTGCGCCACACGTTGGGAACGATCCCCTTTGTCCTGTTAGGGAGTGCTTGGTATGGTGCCAAAGGCATTCTGATCGGGCAAGCGCTCGGGGGAATTGTTTTTGCTATTGTCGCGCTGGTTCTCGTGCGAAAAGTAATTAGAAAAACCACAACGGGCGACGGGGGTATCGTGATCCAACCAGAACCGTTCGCACGTCAAGCGCGTCAGTTAAGCCTGCTGCGGTTTCATCGCTAGACGGGCTATGAAATCATCCACCAATGCTGTTTGATCTGGACTGAGAATGCGGGCGCGGGGGTATTGCGGCGTGGCGCGATCGTTCAGGATCGGAGTGTCCCAGCCATCGGTGGTCGCAAAAAACCTCGCGACGCCTTCCTCGCCATATTCAAGCAAAAAACCCTGAACCACGACATCCAGATAGCTCAAAAGTATCCTTGGGGCATGGGGCGATTGGAACGGGACTTGAAGAGGCACGGCATAGATCGCAATTTCGGGAGTGTGCGAAAGGGGATGCGCCACCGTGGTCGCGACGTGGCGATCATAACCGCTTTCGCGCTCGTCTAAGGCCTGCCAATTGGCGTTGGGAACTTCCGCAATTAGCCCGTCAATTTCGCTTGCCGCACAAGGGGTTGCTGTGAGCAAAGACACCGGATGATGCGGCGTATGCCGCCATGTGCGACGCCAGCCTGAGATTCGGGCCGTGTGGGCGTTTTCATACAAATGGGTCGATTTATTAACCAGCGAGCCATAGCCAAAAAAGAATGGATTTTTCATATCCCAGCATTTACGCAGTATGCGGCCGAATACAACCCCTTGTCGGATGCGCAATTCAACGGTATTAATTTGGCATCTCAGTGGGAGAATCTATGCAACGTTCGCGTTGCATAGTGCCGAAGGAGCAACCGCCCCGGTAAACTCTCAGGCATCAGGACCACGGGGATGTACGAAAACTCTGGAGAGTGGTCGCAAGGCCCGCCGAAGGGATAACGATCTCAGGCGCAAAAGACAGAGGGGGCATCAGAAAGGCACGCATCGGGCGGGCTTTGAATGGTGCCGCGCGCTTGCACGTGCATCAGAGAATGGGGACGCCAGATGACTGATGCCGTATTAGAACAGACCGTTTTTCATGATTTACACGTCGAGCTTGGGGCCAAAATGGTGCCCTTCGCAGGATACGCAATGCCCGTGCAATATCCGCTGGGCGTGATGAAAGAGCATTTGCATACACGCACCAAAGCGGGGCTATTTGATGTGAGCCACATGGGGCAAGTTTTGCTTCATGGCGATAATCCGGCTGAATCCCTTGAGCGTTTGGTACCTGTGTCGCTTATTCCACTGGCTGAAGGGCGTCAGCGCTATGCGATGTTCACCAATGAAGATGGCGGAATTTTGGACGACCTTATGGTTGCTAACCGTGGCGATCATTTGTTTTTGGTGGTTAACGCCTCCTGTAAAGACGCCGATATTGCGCATATGAAAGCTGGATTGCCTGATTGTGAGATCGAAGTAATTAAGGACCGTGCGCTTCTGGCTTTGCAAGGTCCAGCAGCCGAGGCGGCCCTTTCGGCGCTTGTGCCTTCGGCCGCCGAGATGGTGTTTATGGATGTGTCAGTGGTTGCTTCAGACTATGGCGAATTGTGGATTTCCCGTTCGGGATATACGGGCGAAGACGGGTATGAAATTTCAGTTTCAAATGAAAATGCCGTTGAGTTTGCAAAAGCTTTACTCGCGCAGGATGATGTGGAACCGATCGGCCTTGGCGCGCGCGACAGCTTGCGTCTTGAAGCCGGACTTTGCCTCTATGGTAACGACATCGACACAACAACAACACCGGTTGAGGCCGCTCTGGAATGGGCCGTTCAAAAAGCGCGCCGTAACGGTGGCGCGCGCGAAGGCGGTTTCCCCGGCGCGCAGGTCATCCTTGCGCAATTTGAAACGGGCGCAAGTCGCCGCCGTGTGGGCATCCTTCCCGAGGGCCGCGCCCCCATGCGCGCGCATACACTTCTATTCGCCGATGAAACTGCCACAGAATCTATGGGAGAAGTGACCTCCGGTGCCTTCGGTCCGAGCATCGAAGGCCCGATGTCGATGGGCTATGTGGCCACTGAATTCGCGCAAACGGGCACCAAGATTTTCGCCGAACTGCGCGGCAAACGCGTGCCTGCAACCGTGGCCGACATGCCGTTCCGCCCATCCACTTATAAACGCTAAAATCCAACAGGAGAGACCCTATGAAATACACCGAAGAACACGAATGGCTACGCATCGAAGACGACCTTGTTGTTGTTGGCATTACGGCCCACGCCGCAGAGCAACTTGGCGATGTTGTCTTTGTTGAATTGCCCGAAGTTGGCACTATGGTCGTAAAAGACGACGAAATCGTTGTGATCGAAAGCGTGAAAGCGGCGTCCGACATTCTTGCGCCCATCGACGGTGAAATCATGGAAGTGAACGACTCGATCGTAAACGAGCCGGGCAAAGTAAACGACGACCCTGAAAATGACGCTTGGTTCGTGAAGCTTAAGGTCGACGATCTCGGCCCGATGGACGACATGATGGACGAAGCGGCTTATAAAGCCTTTATCGGTTAAGGAAAAAAATGCCCTATCAAACCACTGGTTATAACACCTACGATTTCGCCAACCGTCGCCATATTGGCCCATCGCCAGAAGAAATGGCGCAGATGCTTGAGGTGATCGGATATCCGTCGCTTGATGCGCTGATTGATGCAACGGTTCCTGACAGTATTCGTCAAACGGAGCCCTTGCCTTGGGCGCCCATGACAGAGCACGGTTTACTTGCGAAAATGCGTGTGACGGCAAAGAAAAATAAGGTGATGACCAATCTGATCGGGCAGGGGTATTACGGTACCGTGACACCCCCCGCGATTCAACGCAACATTCTGGAAAATCCCGCTTGGTACACGGCCTATACGCCCTACCAACCAGAGATTGCCCAGGGCCGTCTTGAGGCGTTGCTCAACTTCCAGACTGTGGTGTCGGATTTGACTGGTTTGCCGGTCGCGAATGCGTCGCTTTTGGACGAAGCTACGGCCTGTGCCGAAGCGATGGTCATGACGCAACGCGTGGTTAAATCCAAAGCCAAAGCCTTCTTTGTGGACGAAAATTGTCATCCCCAAAATATTGCCGTTATTCAAACACGTGCGGCCCCCTTGGGGATCGAAGTGATTGTTGGCAATGTGGATGATCTTAAGGCGGATGAAGTCTTTGGCGCGATCTTCCAATACCCTGGAACCTTCGGCGTCTTGCGGGATTTCACCCCTGAGATCGAAGCGCTTCACGCGGCCAAAGCCGGCGCAACAATGGCGACCGACCTTTTGGCATTGACCATGCTCAAAGAACCCGGCGCGATGGGGGCGGATATCGCCGTTGGGTCGGCGCAGCGCTTTGGCGTGCCTCTCGGTTTTGGCGGCCCACACGCGGCCTTCATGTCCTGTGCGGACAACTTCAAACGCTCTATGCCGGGCCGGATTGTTGGGGTCTCAATCGACTCCCAAGGTAACAAGGCTTACCGACTCAGTCTGCAAACTCGAGAGCAACATATCCGCCGCGAAAAAGCCACGTCGAACGTTTGTACAGCCCAAGCCTTGCTGGCCGTTATGGCGAGTTTCTTTGCCGTGTTCCACGGCCCCAAAGGTCTGAAATCTATCGCGGAAATGGTGCATTTTAATGCGCAAGCCTTGGCCAAAGGCCTGACGGACGCGGGCTTTGGAGTTGAGACCAAATCCTTCTTTGACACCGTCACAGTCGAAGTCGGTGCATTCCAAAATGCGATATTGAAGAACGCCGAGGCCGAAGGGATTAACCTGCGGAAAGTTGGGACAACTCGTGTCGGAATTTCTGTGGATGAGGTTGTTGACGCCGCGGTTATTGAAGGCGTTTGGCGTGCCTTTGGATTGGACACAAAGGCTACAGAGTGGCAGGCGAACACTTCCGAAACCCTGTCGCAAAACTTCCCTGATGCGCTTCTGCGGACCAGCGATTTCCTAACTCACCCGATTTTCCACATGAACCGTGCCGAAGCGGAAATGATGCGCTATATGCGTCGCCTCGCGGACCGTGATTTGGCGCTTGATCGCACGATGATCCCGCTTGGATCGTGCACTATGAAGCTCAATGCGGCGGTTGAAATGATGCCGGTGACATGGCCGGAATTCAACTCCATTCACCCCTTCGCGCCTGTCGATCAAACCGCGGGTTACCTTGAAATGATCAAGGATCTGTCGGAGCGGCTTTGTACGATTACCGGCTATGACGCGATGTCGATGCAGCCAAATTCCGGCGCGCAGGGCGAATACGCGGGGCTGCTTGCCATCGCCGCCTACCACCGCTCAAACGGCGATATGAACCGCGACGTCTGCCTCATTCCGGTCTCTGCGCATGGTACAAACCCGGCCTCTGCGCAAATGGTGGGCATGAAGGTTGTTGTGGTGAAATCCGCAGAAAACGGCGACATCGACGTGGAAGATTTCCGCGCCAAAGCCGAAGCCGCGGGCGACAATCTCGCTGCCTGTATGATCACCTATCCCTCCACCCATGGCGTGTTTGAAAAAACAATCAAGGACGTGTGCGAAATCACCCACTCCTACGGCGGCCAGGTTTATATCGACGGCGCGAACCTCAACGCGATGGTCGGTCTGGCTCAACCGGGGAAATTGGGTGGCGACGTAAGCCACCTGAACCTGCACAAAACCTTCTGCATCCCGCACGGCGGTGGTGGTCCCGGAATGGGCCCAATCGGTGTTCGCAAGCACCTTGAGCCTTTCCTTCCAGGACATCCAGAAATGCCTGGTGGCGGCGAAGGCCCTGTTTCCGCAGCACAATTTGGCTCGGCTTCCATCCTGCCAATCAGCTGGGCATATTGCTTGATGATGGGCGGCGAAGGGATCACCAACGCGACCAAAGTTGCCATTCTCAATGCCAACTACATTCGTGCGCGCCTATCGGGGGCCTATGACGTTTTGTTTACGGGCAAGGGCGGCAACGTCGCACACGAGTGTATCCTTGATACGCGCCCGTTTGCGGAATCTGCGCATGTGACTGTGGATGATATCGCCAAGCGCCTAATGGACAGCGGTTTCCACGCGCCCACCATGAGTTGGCCCGTAGCGGGCACGCTGATGATTGAGCCAACCGAGTCCGAGACAAAGGCCGAGTTAGATCGCTTTATCGATGCGATGCTTTCAATTCGTGCTGAGATTGCAGCGATTGAATCCGGTGAAATGGATGCCGACAACAACCCGCTCAAACATGCGCCACATACGGTTGCATCGCTGGTTGGCGACTGGGATCGCCCCTACACGCGTGAGCAGGGTTGTTTCCCTCCCGGATCGTTCAAAGTCGACAAATATTGGCCACCTGTTGGGCGGATCGACAACGTCTTTGGGGATCGGAATTTGATCTGTACCTGCCCACCGCTCGAAAGCTATCTCGACGCGGCGGAATGACCTATTCGGTGGCTGGTGAAAACACGCCGGCCACCGTTTCACACTTAAGTTCGGCGCTTGCGAAGGCCGATTTAAGCGCCCCACATTGCACACAGGTTTCGGGGTTTTCGTGGGTTAACCACACAACCCGCCGATTGGCCCGCGCCTCCTTGATCAATTGTTCTGATGTCGTTTCAATGGGCTGATCTCGCGGCGCTTCCACGCGTTCGGCATCGCGCCGCGCGAACTCAAGGTAGCTGCGATCAAAGGCCCCATCGTAGAAAATGACGTCCGCGTCCTGAAGCCGTTTGACCGACCGCAACGTCATCATATCCCGCCCGCCTTGTCCCGTCGAAACCAAACAAAGCCCTGGTAAATCTTGGGCAGGTGCGCCGCCGTTCGCAATGGCATTTTTGATCGCCAGAGCGGCGGGCCGTTCGCGTCCTGCGGTGAAATCCGCACGCGGGCTGGCCGTAAACACCCAGCGCCAAAGATCGCGCCGTTGAATGGGACCGAGATGATGCGCCGCGCTGTCGCGGAGCCGTCCAACAAGGGCGGCCAAATCGCCGAGGTTTGGTTCGAGCAACTCCTCCATGCGGGTCTTGATTTGCCGCGCTAAAACGGGCGCGGTCCCCTCAGTGCCGATAGCTACCACAACGGGATCTCGATCCACAATAGAAGGGGTCATCGCATCGCAAAGCGCAGGCTGATCAACAACGTTTACAACTGCGCCAGCCGCTTTCGCAATGGCATGAAGAGCTCCGTCCGCCCCTTTGCAGCCCGTTGCGATAAAGACCAAAGCCGCGCCTTCAAACACCTCGACGGTTACGTCCGTGCTATGAAGTTCTGCTTGCCCTTGGGCGATTATACCTGCGAGTTCGTCGTCAAGTTCGCCGCCGGCGGCGATCACAATTTGCGCTTCGGTTTTTAAAGCCAGCCGACATTTTTGCGCCGCTTGTTCGCCGCCGCCACAAATAACGATGCGACGCCCAGCGACTGTCAGGAACATTGGAAATGTTTTCACCGATTTCTCCTACATGGACGGTGTGCGTGCGGCCCAAAGTTGCCGTGCGCGTTCGTCCGCTTGTTGGATTGTCGCGGCTTTTCCAAGCGTTAGCAAGGCGAGCCCCGTTGTACCCGTTACGATGGCTTCGGCAAAAGGATCGGTGATATCGCCGCGCCAGAAAGCCGCGAGGTTGTTGGGCTCTGGCGCGTCTTCTGCCAGCTTGCGGGTTTCCTGCATGAGGGCAGGGGCGATCCCCTCCCATGCGACTGTTTCTCGCAATCCAAAGGCTTGAACATCCTTGGACGGATGGCGCTCAAATTCGCCGCCGCCGCCTTTGATAACAGAGAGAGAGGGGAGGCCCAAAAGCGCGCCTGCATCGGCTTGCAATTCGCGGTAGGATGGATGGAAAACTCCCTGAACAGAAGCCAGTGCCCCCGTTGGATTAAAGACCCGCAACGTGGTGTTCACAGCCGAGCGAAGTCCAAAAACATCCCGCAACTTCAGAACTCTAAAGGCTTCAGGCGAGAGGTCTTCAAGGGGGGCATAGGCCACGCCATTGTGTTGCAGAGCATCGCGGGCTTGTTGCGGGGTTGTGACGGACGCAATGCCCAGTGGAGCGAGTTGTTCGCGTACGGAGGCCAACGGGTTTTGATGCGAATTCCAGCCATGCAAAAGCACAGTTTCTCCACTTTGAGCTACCAGTTTTGCCGCCAGTAGGAAGTAGGGCAAGCCACGTGTGCGTCCCGCCGCATAGGTCGGCCAATCCAGAGAGACAGGCACCGTTTCCCAGCCTGAAATGCGTGCTCTTAGGGCTTGAACACAGCCTGCGATTTCGGCGCTGTTCTCGCCTCGTAACCGCATGAGCATCAACAGGGCCCCGACGGACTCAGGCGCGCAATCCCCGCTTAGAACGAGGGAAAACGCTTCAAAGGCTTCCTCTTGAGTAAGAGAGCGGGAACGTCCCGGCCCCCGCCCAAGTATTCGGACATAGGGGGCAAGTTTTGTCATTCAGCGGCTACTTTCAATGAGGGTACATCTCTTAGTAAAGCTTGAAGTTCTGGCTTGCAAGAGCCGCAGTTCGTTCCCGCGCCCGTGCAGTTTCCAAGGGCCTCGACAGTCATTGATCCCGCATCGATCGCGGCGCGAAGGGTATTTATCCCGACGTTCATACAGGCACAAACCGTCGCGCCCGGATCTGGCTGGTCCGCGCCAGGAACGCCGGCTAAAACATGGGTCGCACCCTTTGATCCGATGAGCGAAATAACAAATCCACGCGCCACCGCGACGGGCGATTTTGCGGCAAAAAATGCGCCTCTAAGGATGCCGTTCTCGACAATTGCGACGCGGACAGTGCCACGATTGATATCCTCAAAAACCATCGCGTCGCCCATCGGGAGCGCAAGCGTTTCGCGTGCTTCCTGCTCCCAACACGTGGGTGGTTTTACGCCAGCGATTTCAGCACGCCATCCCGTATCGCTGCGCATTTTTGCAACATAGGGGCGGTTGGATTGAATTTCATGATCGGTCGCGGCAAAGGCATACCATCCAGCTTCAAACGCTTGCGCGGTCACTTGTGCACCCTTGAGCGCAGGTTGGCCCGAAATTGGATCAACTTGCGAGTCGCCAGCATCATTAATGCGCCCAGTTTTCGAGAAGCTGGCGGTCCAATGCATCGGCGCAAACAGGCTGCCGATCTGGGCGCGTTCCGAAATCATGACTCGCAAAATTGCACTGCCGTTTTGACCGGAAATACGCAAAAGGGTTGCATCGGATACACCGATTTTTTCGGCATCAAGCGGGTGGATTTCGGCGAAGGGTTCGGAAATATGTTGACCCAAACGCGCCGTTTTTCCGGTTCGGGTCATCGTGTGCCATTGGTCGCGGATACGGCCGGAATTTAGCCGGAAACTATGCGCAGAAATAGCGGGTTTTGGCGGCGTAATCGGGATCATTTTTGCCTTGCCGTCAGTGTGATAGAAACCGCCATTGGCGAAAAACCGTTCCTTTGGGATTTGCCCTGTTTTTATGGGCCATTGCACGGGGGCAAGTGTGTCGTAATCTGCTTCGCTTAGGCCCGCGAGACCGGAAATGTTAAAGTCTTTGCCGAAGTGTCCTGTGGCGGTCGAAAGCTTGGCGTATTCGTCGAAAATTTGTGCGGGACTGGTGAAATTGAACCCCTCAACATAGCCCATGCGTTTGGCCACATCACAGAGGATGCGCCAGTCTGGGCGGGCTTCTTTTGGGCCAGGAATAAACGGCCTTTGGCGGCTTATGCGGCGTTCGGAATTCGTAACAGTCCCTGATTTTTCGCCCCAGCCTGTGGCGGGAAGTAAAACATCAGCAAGCGCCCCCGTGTCGGTATGCTCTATAATATCCGACACAACGGTAAAGGTTACATTTTCAAACGCTTGCGAGACAAACGCCGAATTTGGCATCGACACCGCGGGGTTGGTTGAAATCACCCAGAGCGCCTTGATTTTACCGTCCGCGCAAGCCTGAAATAAGTCGACCGCTTTGAGACCCGCATGGTCGGCCATTACCGGCGCGTTCCATGCGGTTTGCACGGCGTCTCGGTGGGCGGGGTTTTCTAAATCAAGGTGGTTCGCGAGCATATTTGCAAGCCCGCCTACTTCCCGTCCCCCCATAGCGTTTGGTTGGCCAGTGACGCTGAAGGGGCCCATTCCGGCACGGCCAATTCGGCCTGTTGCAAGGTGGCAATTGAGAATGGCATTAACCTTATCTGTCCCGACGGCGGATTGGTTAACGCCTTGCGAATAAATGGTGACGGTTTTTTCAGTTCCGATCCAAAGATCGATGAATTCTGCGATTTCCGCATGGGTCAAACCGCAATCTTTAGGGTTGCTAACGCGGGCCTCAGTTAGGGTCGCGTCAAAGCCTGTAACATGTGCAGCGACATAAGGGGTATTGACGGCACCTCGGGCCTCAATTTCGGTCAAAAGCGCGTTAAAGAGGGCGGCATCACCATCGGGTCTAATCGCAAGGTGGAGGTCGGCCAGATCACTGGTGGCTGTGCGCCTTGGGTCTATGTTGACGACGCGCATGTTAGGGCGTTCGGCTTTGGCTGCAACAAGGCGCTGAAACAGGATTGGGTGGCACCACGCGAGGTTACTTCCCACCAGAACAACAAGGTCGGCTTGATCGAGGTCTTCATAATTTCCGGGCACGGTATCGGTGCCGAATGCACGCTTGTGGCCCGCCACCGAACTCGCCATGCACAGGCGCGAATTGGTGTCGATGTTGGCGCTTCCAATATAGCCCTTCATCAACTTGTTGGCGACGTAGTAATCTTCGGTCAGCAATTGCCCTGAAACGTAAAACGCCACGGAATCGGGGCCGTGTTCGTCGATTGCGTCGCGAAATTTGCTTGCAACCAGATCGAGTGCTTCGTTCCAACTTGCGTCCCGTTTGCCGATCTGCGGTGCGAGAAGACGACCCTCGAAATCGAGGGTTTCGCCGAGCGCCGATCCCTTGGAACACAGGTGCCCGAAATTCGCAGGGTGGTCGGGGTCGCCTTTAATTGTGCCGTCAGCGAAGGCCAAAACCCCGCAGCCAACCCCGCAATAGGGACAGGTTGTTTTAACGGCCTTCATTCAGCCGCCACCTGTGCCAAGACTGCAGAAGCCGCAAGGAGGACGCGTCCATTCTCGACCTTGACTTCATAGGTGCCGACGCATCCTTCATCCGCGCCTTGGGCTTCGCCCGTGGCCAAATCAAAGATCCAATTTCGCATGGGATCGGTCACTTTTTCGTCGTGCTGGATGCCGTTGGAGAGGGGGCCCGCTTTGCCCTCGAGATACTCGTCTACAGCATAGATTGCGCCCGATGCTGTGTGAAAAAGCGCAATGTCGCCTCGCAGAGTCCGCACGATCCGTGCACCGCGAACGGGGATGTCAGTTGTGGCTCCGATGTCGATAAACTGTGTCATTCTGCGGCTACCTTTGTGAAATCTGCGAGGGGTTCAAACTCATGCGCATCAACGCCTTTTTTCGCACGTTCTGCCCATGGATCTATCTGATAAAACTGCTGGGAGTAGCGGAAGCGGGCGGCCAACGCTCCGCGGTTTTCCAAGTCGTCCACAACCTGTTCTTTGACCCAATCAAGGCCGACTTTGTCGATCCATTTGTAGGGGCGGTGCAGGTATTGCGCGCCTTCGCGATAGAGCTGGTAGAAGGCGCAAGCAACGTCGATGGCTTCCTCCTCGGTTTTGGCCACCATCAGCAATTCCGTTTGGCGAAGGTCAAGGCCTGCGGCCCCCCCTACCAAGATTTGATAGCCGCTATCGACGCAGATTATCCCGAGGTCTTTGCAGGTGCTTTCCGCACAATTGCGCGGACAGCCAGACACCGCGAGCTTGAATTTATGCGGTGACCATGCACCCCACATTTCCTTCTCGATTTTGATGCCAAGCCCTGTTGAATCTTGCGTGCCAAAGCGGCAATGATCGGTACCAACGCAGGTTTTTACCGTGCGCAATCCTTTGGCATAGGCTTGCCCTGAGATCATGCCCGCCTCGCCCAAATCATACCAAATGGCGGGCAAATCTTCTTTTTTGATGCCCAGTAAGTCGATCCGTTGCCCGCCTGTGACTTTCACCGTTGGCACGTTGTACTTGTCAGCGGCGTCAGCAATTGCGCGCAATTCATTGGGTGTGGTGATGCCGCCCAACATGCGAGGCACGACGGAATAGGTTCCGTCTTTTTGAATGTTGGCGTGCACACGTTCGTTGATAAAGCGCGAGCGCGAGTCATCCACTTCTTCGCCGGGCCATGCGCAAACCATGTAATAGTTGAGCGCGGGGCGGCACACGTGACAACCACAGGACGTCTTCCAATCCAACTCCTGCATCGCGGCAGGGATGGATTTTAGCTCCTTGGCGATGATCAATTTGCGCACATCGTCATGCGAGAGGTCTGAACATTTACAGATCGTTCCCTTCTCGGGCATTTGGAACGCGTCGCCAAGGGTGAGGCCCAAGACTTGGCTCACAAGACCCACACAGGAGCCACAGGATGATCCCGCTTTGGACGTCACCTTTACAAGGTCCAATGAGTTGGAGCCTGCGTTAATTACGGCGATAATCTCGCCTTTGGAAATGCCGTTACAACCACAGATTTCAGCGTCATCTGGTAAGGCTGCAACGGCCGCCATAGGGTCCAAGGGGGCACCCCCTTGAAAGGCAGGGCCAAAGATCAGCGTGTCTCGCATCTCGCTGATGTCCTCCCTCGATTTGATCAGGCCAAAGAACCAGTTGCTGTCGGCCGTGTCGCCGTACATCACCGCGCCGATCACGGCGTTTTCCTTGAGCACCAACCGTTTGTAAACGCCGCGCGACGGGTCGCGGAAAACGATGTCTTCGCGGTCGCTGGCTTCGGCAAAATCGCCTGCCGAAAAGAGGTCACAGCCCGTTACTTTGAGCTTGGTCGAAATCTCGCGCTGAACGAATTTTGCGTCTTGATCGACCAACGTGCGCGCCAAAACCTTGGCTTGGTCATAGAGCGGCGCCACTAGACCAAAGATCGCGCCGTCATGTTCCACACATTCGCCAACGGCAAAAATATCGGCGTCCGACGTGATCATTTGATCGTCCACATGGATGCCTTTGCCCACCATCAATCCTGCCTCGTTGGCGAGGGCGACATTGGGACGAATGCCCACGGCCATAACCAGTAAATCACAAGGAAGTTCGGTGCCGTCATCCAGCATCAACGCCTTCACGTGGCCGTTTTCGCCAGTGATTTCCTTTGAGTTGGCAGAGCAAAGCACGGTGATGCCTTTGTCGATCAACGCTTTGCGCAACAGGTATCCTGCGGCCTCATCAAGTTGCCGTTCCATCAAGTGGCCCATGATGTGAACAACCGTGACGTCGACGCCGCGCAGGGCCAAACCCGCCGCTGCTTCAAGACCCAGCAAACCGCCACCAATCACCACGGCTTTGGCGTCTTTTTTCGCACCAAGGCCAATCATTTTATTTGTGTCTTCAAGGTCGCGATAGGCGATTACGCCTTCCAGATTATGCCCGGGAAGCGGGATGATGAAAGGGTTTGAACCGGTGCCAAAAATCAGCTTGTCATAGGGCACTTCGTCGCCGTTTTCGGCAACCACAATCTTACGTTCCCGATCCACTTTCGCGACCTTCTCGCCAAAGCGGCACGTCACACCATTTTCTGCGTACCAGTCGGAGGTATGGATGATGATGTCGTCAAAGGCCTTGTCCCCAGAGAGGACAGGCGACAGCATGATACGGTCATAATTTCCACGCGCTTCCGCGTTGAAAAGCGTGACATCGTAGGCGCTAGGGTCGAGTTTAATCAACTCTTCTAAGGCCCGTCCTGACGCCATTCCGGCGCCGATAATAACGAGTTTCTGGGCCATCATGCCGCCTCCTCTTTCGCTTTCTTTAAGTTCTTGCCGTGTTCATATTCCTCAAGGAAATCAAGAACCTCGGCGCGGTAGTTATAATAGTCGGGATGGGCTAGCAGGGCCTTGCGGGTGCGCGGCCGTGGCAAATCAACGTCGACGATTTTTCCGATGGTCGCTTGGGGGCCGTTGGTCATCATGACCACGCGATCCGCCAGCAAAATGGCTTCGTCAACATCGTGGGTGACACAAACGGCGGTTACCTTTGTGCGCGACCAGACTTCCATCAAAACTTCCTGCAATTCCCAGCGGGTGAGGCTGTCGAGCATGCCAAAGGGCTCGTCCAGAAGAAGCAGTTTGGGCGACAAGGCAAAGGCGCGGGCGATGCCGACGCGTTGCTTCATCCCGTTGGACATGGAGGTCGCCATTTTGTCCATGGAATCCGTCAAACCGACGCGCTCAAGGTAGTATTCCACGACGTCTTGGCGTTCGGCCATGGAGGCTTTTGGGTAGACTTTATCAACCCCAATCGAGACGTTCTCTTTGGCGGTCAACCACGGGAACAGGTTGGGCGACTGAAACACCACGGCGCGTTCAGGATCGGCCCCTTGGACGTGGCGGCCATCCAGACGAATACCGCCTTTTGAGATATCATTGAGGCCTGCAGCCATGGTCAGAACAGTGGATTTACCGCAGCCAGAGTGCCCGATGAGCGAGATAAATTCGCCACGGTTCACTTTAAGGTCAAAATCCTCAACCACGGTGAGGGGGCCTTTGGGGGTGGGATAGATTTTATGCAGTTGCGAGAAGTCGAGGAAACGTTCCTCAATGAGGCCTTCTTGGGCTTTGGCGACGGCGGCGGGAACTCCGTGAATGGGGGTGACGTCAGGGAGGGTGCGGGTCCCTTCAACGCGGCCTGTTATCCCCACATCCATCAGGTGTTGGGTGATTTTCGCGCGAAGTTTTTTGAACACGACATCATCGTTCATCTCAATACGGTCGCGCGGGCGCGGGATGTTCACTTTGAAGGGTTCGGACAGTGTTCCATCAGGGTTGAGGGCGATGATGCGGTCGGCCATGATGATCGCCTCGTCCACGTCATTGGTGATCAGGATCACGGTCTTTTTGTCGGCGTTCCAAATGTCGAGGATTTCATCCGCGAGATTGGCGCGGGTGAGGGCATCAAGTGCTGACAATGGCTCGTCCAAGAGTAACACTTCGGGGTTCATCGCCAGCGCACGGGCCACCGAAACCCGCTGGCGCATACCGCCTGAAAGCTCTGCGGGGCGGCGATCTCCGGCGTGGGAGAGCCCCACCATTTCGATGTATTTGGCGACGATTGCGGCGCGTTCGGCTTTGCTTTTGCTTTTGAAAACCGAGTCCACCGCGAGGGCAACATTTCCAGATACCGTCAACCACGGCATCAAGGAATAGCTTTGAAACACGAGGCCACGTTCAGGGCCGGGGCCGGTGATGGGCGCGTCTCGGAAAAGGACTTCGCCATTGTCAGGAGTTGTGAGGCCCGCGACCATGTTCATCAGCGTGGATTTCCCTGTGCCGGAAAATCCGAGGATGGCTAGGAATTCACCTTCCTCCACTTTAAGGCTCAGATCGCGCAACACGTCGACATGGGCGGTGCCGATGCCAAAGCCTTTGGAAACATTCTTGAATTCTACAACTGCCATGTCGATCACCTGTTCTCTGAGAAGGTAAAGAGCGATTGGATTGTGAACATCAGACGGTCGAGTAAGAAGCCGATAACGCCGATGGTCAGGACCGCAACCATGATTTTTGCGAGGGATTGCGAGGAGCCATTTTGGAATTCATCCCAGACGAATTTCCCAAGTCCGGGGGTTTGAGCCAGCATTTCCGCCGCGATCAAAACCATCCAGCCCACACCGAGGGACAGGCGTAATCCGGTAAAAATCAGGGGCAGGGCCGAAGGAAGTACGAGCTTGGTGATTTTGGTGAACGTCGAGAGCTTGAGGACTTTGCTCACGGAAATCAGGTCTTTGTCGATGCTCGCGACCCCGAGGCTTGTGTTGATAAGGGTGGGCCAGAGGGAGCACAGCGTTACCGTGATCGCTGAGGTGAGAAAGGATTTTGAGAACAGGCCGTCGTTGGTAGCATAGGTGGCTGATATGATGATGGTCACGATGGGGAGCCACGCGAGGGGGGATACGGGCTTGAAAATCTGGATGAGGGGGTTAATCGCTGCATTCACGATAGGCGAGAGACCCGCCGCAATTCCGAGGGGGATTGCAATCGCCGAGGCAATGAGAAAGCCAAAGAAGACGGTTTGGATGGAGGTCCATATTTGGTCGTAATACGTCGGTTTGCCCGTATAGGCGCGGTCTTTAATCTGGTCCGATTTACCTTCAGCAATCAGTTTCTCGTTGCGGACTGCTAGGCGCTCATAGAATTGTTTTTCTTTTTGACCTTCGCGAATGGCGTCCGCATGGAGCACTTTGGCTTGCTCCCAAACCTGCGCAGGACCAGGAACAGCCCCAAGGGAGGTTTGCACTTTGGGTGCGAGGGCGCCCCAAGCAGCCAAAAACAACACGATCGACAACAGCGGAACGCCCAAGAGCAACCAGATTTGCTTCATTTGGGCCCGTGGGTTGTCTCCAGCGAAGGCTTTCAGAATGGGGGTCATCCACGCAAGGCCCAGCACAGAGAACCATGCGTCGGCTTTGTTGATACGTGTGAAAAGGCGCGCGCGTTTGGCTTCTTTTTCGATATTTGCGGCGAATTCGGGCTCGACTGTGGTCATCTGACCGTCTCCAATCTGGCGTATAGTTTCAAGTGAAGAAACCCAGCTCCCTGAGGGGAGCTGGGGGAGGTATTTTTAATTAGTGATGCCGCTGGGCTGAACGGTTTGCTCGCCTTTGAGGCCGATGATCAGGCTGTCGATATAGGCGTTGGGGGTGCGCCCGTCATAGACAACGCCGTCGATGATATCGCCTTCGGGTGTCTCGACGCGGTAGCCATCAGTGTCCCATGGGAAGTCAGTTTCAGCTGCGAGATCTTCTTCAATCAAGAGCTTTGCTGCGGCGAGGTAAATCTCTGGTTTATAGATGCTTTTTGCTGTTTCATCGTACCAAGCATCGGATTTGCCTTCAGGTATTTGGCCCCATCGGCGCATTTGGGTCAGGTACCAAACCGCGTCGGAATAATAGGGGTACGTCGCGAAATACCGGAAGAAAACATTGAAATCAGGCACGTCGCGCACGTCGCCTTTTTCGTATTCAAATGTGCCGGTCATCGAGGCCGCGATCACGTCGTAATCCGCACCAACATAGTCAGAGCGCGACAGGATTTCCACCGCTGCTGGACGGTTGGCATTGTCGTTTGCATCCAGCCACATCGCAGCGCGGATGAGGGCTTTGGTGACGGCAAGTGTTGTGTTTGGGTTTTCTTCTGCGAATTCTGCTGTGATGCCGAAGACTTTCTCTGGGTTGTTTTTCCAGATTTCATAATCGGTCACAACAGGGACGCCGATGCCTTTAAAGACCGCCGCTTGGTTCCATGGCTCGCCCACGCAATATCCATGGATTGTACCCGCTTCGAGGGTCGCGGGCATCTGTGGCGGGGGGGTGACGGAGAGTAGAACATCAGCCGCGATTTGGCCGGAAACGTCGTCGGGTGAGTAATATCCCGGCTCAATCCCACCCGCAGCCAGCCAGTAGCGCAACTCATAGTTATGAGTAGAAACAGGAAAAACCATGCCCATTTTGAAAGGCTCGCCCTTGTCGGCGAACTCGGTAACAACAGGTTTCAACGAGGCGGCAGAAATTGGGTGAACGGGTTTGCCCGCGTCGTCCATTGGAACGTGTGGCAGCATCTTTTCCCAAATGGCATTGGAAACCGTGATGCCGTTGCCGTTCAAATCCATCGAGAAGGGGGTGATGATGTGGGCCTCTGTGCCATAGCCAATAGTCGCCGCGATAGGTTGCCCTGCAAGCATGTGCGCGCCGTCGAGTTGGCCGTCGATCACACGGTCTAGAAGCACTTTCCAGTTGGCTTGCGGTTCCAATGTGACATAGAGGCCTTCGTCCTCAAAATATCCAAGTTCGTAGGCCACTGCCAACGGAGCCATGTCCGTGAGTTTGATGAAGCCGATTGTAAGCTCATCTTTTTCGAGGTCCAGCATTTCAGCCCATGAGGGAGCCGCGAGGGCAAAGCTCGTCGCCACGGCCATGCTAAGTGCATATTTCATCGAATAATTCCTTCTGTATTGCGCCCCCGATAATGTTGGAGGAAGGGGCAAGAACGAAAAAAGCCGCACGATTCAAGAGACACGGGAGGACATGTCAGAAGAATCGAGCGGCTTTGCTCATGTCGTCCATCGCTGGACGGTATTGACTAAGCGGCGTTGCTCAGCGTTGGTCTATTTGTACGAGGGTTGCTGCGGTGCGGCGAGGCTTTGTGGCCGAATTTTCCGTCAAATTCTGCGACTGCATAATAAATGGGCGCAATTAGGCGTTGAGGTCGAAAATTTCGCCATCAAAGAATGCATCTGGCCCCAGAATCATCTCTCCACGGGTTGAGGCAACGAGCGTTGGAGCAGCAAGGGAGCCCTCCAGTTTTTCAGAGGCTGCGGGCATGTCCACCCCCAGGCCTTCAAGGTTGTGGCGGTATAAATCTGTGCGAAAACAGTTGCGTGCAACCGAACGAGCATGAACGGGGTCAAGACTGTACCGCTTAGCTAATCGCGTCGCGATCCATGCGGCTTGGCTGCGCCACGGGAAATTTGCGGCGGTTCCGTGGAACTGTTGGAACTGTGGAACGTATTGGGGTTGAGCGTTGCGCGTCGGGGCAATTTGCCCTGTCAATGCGCGGTCAATCAGGTGTTCGGGGAGGTCGAGGTATTCTGCGCTTGCGAGGAGGTCGGCGGCGACCATACGGTTGGACGGGTCTTCGAGCCAGCAGGCGGCTTGATAGGTAGCGCGCATCAGGGATTTGGTTTCTTCGGGGTGGTTTTGTGTCCAGTCGTGGCGGGTTGCGAGGACTTTTTCGGGGGCGAAATTCCAAATGGCAGAGCCGGGAAGGATGAGTTCGGCAACACCTTGTTCGACGGCGAGGGACCCCCAAGGTTCTCCAACACAAAAGGCATCGATTTCATCATTGGCGATGGCGTCGGGCATGCGGGGTGGAGGGACGACTTTGATGTCGAGGGCACGCTCTGGGAGGCCGAGGGCGCTGAGCCAGTGGTGTAGCAGTTCGACGTGCATAGCGAAGGGAAAAGGGATGCCCACCCGCAGGGCTTCGCCCGCGGATTTGATCAGGTGAAGGCCCGTCTCGCGCGGGGCTTGGAAGGCCCCACTCCAGCCGTTGCCGCGCATCTTCTGCGCCAGTTTTGGTGCAACGCCGATGTTATTGCCATTGACCGAAAGCACCATCAAAACATCAATTTTTACTGGGAGATTCCCAAGATTTAGCGAGGTGGCGATGGGCGTAGGCGAGAGCATTTGCGCCGCGTCGACTTGCCCTAGGGCGAGACTATCGCGGAGGGAGGACCAACTGGGATGTTTCACCAGATTGAGCTTGAGAGCGTTGGCGCGAGCGAAGCCGAGTTCGTGGGCGACGATGAGGGGGGCGGAGTCGACGAGGGGGACGAAGGCGCAGGAGAGGGGGGTCATTTTAGCAGCTCGCTGGCGGTGACGAGGGCGTGGGCGATGTCGGCGGTTTTGCGGCCTTGGTTCATCGCGGTTTTGCGCAGGAGGGCGTAGGCTTCTTCTTCGGAAATGCCCTTGGCGGCGATCAGCAGGCCCTTGGCGCGGTCGATGGTTTTGCGTTCGGCCAGCGCGGCCTTGGCGGCGTCGCGTTCATTGCGGATTTGCGAGACCATATTGAAGCGGGCGATGGCCGCGTCGAGGATGGGTTTGATGCGATTTTTTGTAAGGCCGTCAACGACATAGGCGGAAAGGCCCGCGTCGATCGCGGCTTTGGTTAGCTCGGGGTCGGAGCGGTCTACGAACATGGCGACGGGGCGTTTATTGGCCCCTGAGGCGAGGGAGAGACTTTCGAGGGTGTCGCGGCTGGGATTGGCGATATCGACGAGGACGACGTGAGGGTCTAGCTCGCTAAGGCGTTGATTTAAGGAGGTTTCATTGCCTAGGACGGTGATGGTGAAATCGCCCGCGTCGCAGAGTCCGTCGACGATCATGCGGGCACGCTCGGGATCGGATTCTAGGATGGTTATGCGCAATTTTTGGGCCATATCACGGTGTAGACGCGGCGCGCGCGAAGGGACAGATAGGGCGAGATATGGGTGCGGGGGATTGCGGGGTTGTGGGCGAAAATCGGGCAAAAAGGGGCGTGTTGCATGATTTTTGGGCGCTGTCTTAACGCGGTGTGGCAACGGCAAAAGGCGGGACGTTATTCGCATATGTTTTGCATATGATTTCCATAGGGGCGGGATGTGCGGCCGCAGGTTTGCGCAGGCGTTAACGATTTGGTGGGAGGATGGGGCCATATTTCACAAAGAATGGAGGCCGCGATGGTCACGCCACATAACAAAAATACTCGGGATAGGATTGAGCCTGCGTCGGATCGACGGGCGACGAAGGAACAGCATCGGCATGTGCGGATGGCGAAGAATACGTTGGCACGGGTGAGTACGGCGGTGCGGGCGGCGGAACTGCGGTCGGAATTTATCCCAGAGGATTGGGAAGAGATTTCGGAGGCGTTTGGGTTCACGCCGCGCAATGCGCGGGTGACGCTTTTGCTGGAGGAGCCTGTGCTGAAATACTACCGCGCGTATGGGGCGGGGTATCAGAAGGTGATGAATGATGTGCTGGCGCTGTTTGCGGAGTTGCGGTTGAGCAAGGTGATCGAGGCGCGGGAAGATCGGGATGAGGAGGGACGGGCGGTTTGAGGATCTGTTCGATTCAAGCAGTATGAAAGCTCGACTGTGCGGGTCTTAGTTTAAGAACGAGAAAACTGAATGGAATTGTGCTATAGTCTCATCAACCTTTCCGCAGGTTTCAAAGAGTAGGGGCGACAATTATCGAGGTAGGCAACGGCATTTCTTAAGGGCAGTATTTTTGTAAACAACAATTATTAGGAGAATAGTATGACTACTCCAAGATATATGATGGTTACTGTTGCTGCCTGTAAGCAGCCCTTTGTGGGGCAAGCCCTTAAACTTCTGTCCAAACTCTGTAGTGAATTAAAGAGCGATGCCGGAGCGCTGACCACACGGTTCGGAGTTCTCGCGACGGGCGAGCAAACTGGGCAATTGATCTTGTTTCAGAGTTACGAAGAGCTGAACGGTATTGATGGAGCCTTTAATGTTTATGCAAAATCGGCAGCCTATAAAGAGCTTGTGGCAGACGGAAATGTCTCGGTTACGCTCCGCAATATACTGAAAATAGAGGACCTTGGATTGTCCAAAACCTCTATGGAGGTTCCTGCCTACGGAGTGGTGACTCGGTGGGGATGCAAGGATTTGAAACTAAAGGCAATGAGCGCTGAAGTTCCGCACTTTGAGAAAAACGGAGCTATGATCATGCGCTATTGCACCATATTAACAGGTCCGGCAGCCGGGCGTCGTTTGTTGGCAGTGGGGTATCCGTCTATGGATTCTATCCAAAAAACATACGAGGCTTTGCGTGCAAGCAAGGGGTATAGCGCTCTCATGAGCGAGTTCGATCTGGATTGGCGAAATGTCATTCGGATGGAGGGGTAGGTATAGCCTGTAGCGGATTGCAACGCGGCTATTTTGAAACTCCAGCGGAGTGCGCAGGCAGGTTTGTTGCCAAACCCGCTGCCGCGCCCCCGTTACTTTTGCTTTGCAAAATCAACGTACGAATTTTTTATGCTTCATCCGTGTAGGCTCCAAGGCATTCGCGCCGAGACGACGTTTTTTGTCTTCCTCATAATCCTCAAAGTTGCCTTCGAACCATTCGACGTGGGCGTCGCCTTCGAATGCTAGAATATGCGTACAGATGCGGTCGAGGAAGAAGCGGTCGTGGGAGATGACGACGGCGCAGCCTGCGAAATCGACGAGGGCGTCTTCAAGGGCGCGGAGGGTTTCGACGTCGAGGTCGTTGGTTGGCTCATCGAGGAGGAGGACGTTGCCGCCTTCTTTTAGCAGGCGCGCCATGTGGACGCGGTTGCGTTCGCCGCCCGACAACATGCCGAGTTTTTTCTGTTGATCGCCGCCTTTGAAGTTGAAGGAGGAGCAGTAGGCGCGGGCGTTGACTTCGGCGTCGCCGAGTTTGATGATTTCGCCGCCGTCGCCGATGGCCTCAAACACGGTGGCGTTTGGGTCAAGGTCGTCGCGGTTTTGGTCGACGTAGGAGAGTTTGACGGTATCGCCGAATTCGACGGTGCCCTCGTCCGGTTTTTCTTGGCCGGTGAACATGCGGAACAGGGTGGTTTTACCCGCGCCGTTGGGGCCGATCACGCCGACGATGCCACCGGGGGGCAGGGCGAAGGTGAGGTCTTCGACGAGGAGTTTGTCGCCCATGGCCTTTTTGAGGCCTTCGACTTCGATCACTTTGGTGCCAAGGCGGGGGCCGTTGGGGATGATGATCTGGGCTTTGCCGACTTTTTCACGCTCGGATTGATTGGCGAGGTCGTTGTAGGAGTTGATCCGCGCTTTGGATTTGGCTTGGCGGGCTTTTGGCGATTGACGCATCCATTCGAGTTCGCGCTCGAGGGTTTGTTGCTTGGATTTGTCTTCTTTGGCTTCTTTTTCAAGACGTTTTGCTTTTTGCTCAAGCCATGCGGAGTAGTTGCCCTCATAGGGGATGCCTGCGCCGCGGTCGAGTTCCAAGATCCAGCCCGTGATGTCGTCGAGGAAATAACGGTCGTGGGTGACGCAGAGGATGGTGCCCTTGTAGTCGATCAGATGTTGTTGGAGCCATGCGATTGTTTCGGCGTCGAGGTGGTTGGTTGGCTCATCGAGGAGCAGCATATCGGGAGCTTCGAGGAGGAGTTTGCACAGGGCGACGCGGCGTTTTTCACCACCGGAGAGGGTGGAGACATCGGCGTCATCGGGGGGGCAGCGCAGGGCTTCCATGGAGACGTCGATTTGGGCGTCGAGATCCCAGAGGTTTTGGCTGTCGATCTCATCCTGAAGGGCGGCCATTTCTTCGGCGGTTTCTTCGGAGTAGTTCATCGCGAGTTCGTTGTAGCGATCAAGGATGGCTTTTTTCTCGGCCACACCGAGCATCACGTTGCCGCGCACATCGAGGGTTTCGTCGAGGGTTGGTTCTTGGGGGAGGTAGCCGACGCGGGCACCTTCGGCGAGCCATGCTTCGCCCACGAAATCCTTGTCCATGCCCGCCATGATGCGCATGAGGGTCGATTTACCCGATCCGTTGGAGCCAACGACACCGATTTTCACGCCGGGAAGGAAGTTTAGACGGATGTTTTCAAAACACTTTTTACCACCGGGGTAGGTTTTGGAGACTCCGTCCATGAAGTAGACATATTGATAAGCGGCCATGAGGGTTCTCCGAGGTAAAGGTGGGTTGGCTTTTCGTATAGTTTGTGGGGGTTGAGGGCAAGGGGGCAAAGGGTTTGCGGGGCGAGGGAGAAAAAAGTTTGATCAGCTGCCGGTCGGGGAGTAGGGTCGCTGTGTGGCGGCCTATTGCTGCCAATGGGCGCGTATTAAGGGAAAATTATTATGTCCGTGTTTAAAATTATATCCGTAGCTGCACTCGTTTCAATGAGTGTAACCGGTGCCTTTGCTCAAAATCGTTTTGAAGGAGTTGTCTCCGTTGCGGGGTGGAATATTTGGAAAGATCTCGAAGCTAAAACCTGTTTTATGGAACGCAAGGATGACTTGAATAACGTTGTGCAAATGGGGCGGACGACTGACAATTTATTTGACTATGTCGGGGTGTTCACCCAAACAGAAATTGGCCTTAAAGACGGCGAAATTCAAGAGATTCAAATCGTCGTCGGCGATCATTCTTATAAAAGTAAATCCAAAAGCGTTCGTGGGAAATTAAGCAACGGTTACATGGGGCGCTATTTCTTGTATGACAACGAACAACTCGCAGAAGATATTGCACAACAATATGTTATGTCTGTTTTTTCGGGAAGATCTTACGCGCTAGAGATCAATCTGGATGGGACGATGAGGGGCATGGAAGCCGCACGTAAGTGCATGGCGAGCTTCTAGAACCCGCGCGTTTTAGAAAATGGTGGCCCTTCTGTATGTGGGGCCATTTTTATGTCGGAGGAGCGGTGCCCCGCGCCACTCTTTGCCCTAAAATTTGGCAAGGATTACCTTTTGGCTCTAGACTTCAACCACCGATACCCACTACGAATTTCTCTGACCCAGCATTGTTTTGGGGTGCATTCTTAAAAAGGAATATAAAATGATCTCATTGAAAAATCTTGCAATGGCCGCGGCAGTGACATTGACTGCGACGCAAGCTTATGCCGCGGATGAATTCGCCTTTTATGAAACGGTCGAGGGGTGGAATATCTTTGAAGATATCGAAAAACTCTCCTGCTTTATTGAAAAAGCGGATTCAGACGGAAATGTGGTCCAAATGGGCCTAACTGAGGACCGCGCAGTTGGGTACCTCGGCGTTTTTACCACACAAGAAACCAACATCGTAGCGGGCGAAACAAGTGAGATTGGCATCTTGATTGGTGACAATATTTACCTTGGCGAAAGTACGGGGATGCGCGGCAATATCACCGACGGATATTCGGGCGGATACATCCTTTCGGACGATCCAAAATTCGTGACAGACCTCATGCAGCAGTATGAAATGACTGTGTTTCCAGAGTCGGAATTTGCCTTTACGATCAATCTCGACGGCACGTTAAAAGCCATCGAAGCGGCGAAAACCTGTAACGCCAGCCTGTAATAAATCATGCCTTAGGAGGGCGCTTCCCTCCTAAGGCTACTCAAATAAAGGATATTTCCATGGGATATACCCCCGCCGAAAACCGCTATGAAAAAATGCAATACCGCCGCTGTGGAAAATCCGGACTAAAGCTGCCAGCGCTGTCGCTTGGCCTGTGGCACAATTTTGGCGGTGACACGCCGCATGCGACCAAGCGCGCCATCCTGCAAACAGCGTTTGACAATGGTATCACTCACTTTGATTTGGCGAATAATTACGGCCCCCCTCCCGGCTCCGCAGAGACCGCGTTTGGCGAAATTATGCGTGAAGATTTCGCGGGATATCGCGACGAGATGATCATTTCAAGCAAGGCGGGGTACTTGATGTGGCCCGGCCCTTACGGCGAATTCGGCAGCCGAAAATATCTGGTGTCGTCCTGTGATCAGAGCCTCAAACGGATGGGACTTGATTACGTCGATATCTTCTATTCGCACCGTTTTGATCCCGAAACACCGCTCGAAGAAACTATGGGCGCATTGGATTATATCGTGCGGTCGGGGCGCGCGCTTTATGCAGGGATTTCGTCATATAACTCAGAAAAAACCCGCGAAGCCGTGGCGATTTTGAACGATCTGGGCACGCCCTGTGTGATCCACCAACCGTCGTATAATATGTTCAACCGCTGGGTCGAGACCGATGGTTTGAAGGACACGTTGCAGGAATTGGGCGTCGGATCGATCGCGTTTACGCCGCTGGCGCAGGGGATGTTAACCAAGAAATATGTGGGCGGTATTCCCGAAGGTAGCCGCGCGACACAGGGTAAATCTTTGCGCCCAGAATTCCTGAATGACAACACTTTGGCGAGCATCAAATCGCTCAACGAAATGGCCGAAGGTCGTGGGCAAACACTGGCGCAAATGGCGATTGCATGGGTTCTGCGCGGGGGTGGCATCACGACGGCGCTCATTGGCGCGAGCAAGCCGAGCCAAGTGATTGACTGCGTCGGGGCGGTGGATAATCTTAACTTTACCGATGCGGAATTGGTGGAAATCGACCGTCTTTCGGGCGAAGCCAATATCAACCTTTGGGCCAAGTCGTCATCGACCGATTAGGCGCTATTTGAGATGTGTTCACATCGGTCGCAAGGCAGCTTGCGGCCGTTTTTTGTTTGATTTTCGGTGGTTTAAGGGTAGAGACCCCTATGCGGTATGACATTCCCTCTGCGCGCGCTGGTGCGAAAATCGGATTGCTGGGAGGGTCGTTTGATCCGCCCCACGCGGGGCATGTACATATTTCACGCGCGGCGTTAAAGCGGTTTGGACTGGATGAAGTTTGGTGGTTGGTGTCGCCGGGAAATCCGTTGAAATCCACCGGACCCGCCCCGATTGCGCGGCGGATGGCGACGGCAAATGCGATGATTACGCACCCGCGGATCAAGGTGACGGATTTTGAGGCCCAAGCGGGCACTCGCTATACCGCGGCGACGCTCAAGGTGTTGTTCGCGGAATATCCTAAGGTGGATTTTACATGGCTTATGGGGGCGGATAACCTCGCGGAATTCCACCTTTGGGGGCAATGGGACTGGATCATGAAAAACGTACGCGTGGGGGTTTTGGCGCGTCCGAGAGATCGGTTGCGGGCCCTGTGCAGCCCGACTGCGCGACGGTTTCGCACCGCGCGTTTGCCGGAAAGCGAGCGGATGTTGCTTGCGAAGGCGCAGCCCCCTGCGTGGTGTTTTGTGAATTTGCCGATGGTGGATATTTCGTCGACGCAACTGCGCGCCAACGGTGGTTGGAAACGCTAGCGCGCCATTGGCGATTACTGTATTCAAGCGCTTGTTTCGCCGCCAATCTGAGGGTTATATGCTTTTATGAGCCAACAGTATTCTAGACGATTTATCCTCGCCGGATTGATGAGCGGCAGCGCGGTCCTTGCACAGGCTGGCGCGCCAGAAACGTCGCTATTTCCACCCGTAAAACCCAAGAATTTCGCGAAATCCGTCGCTAACCCGACCGAGCGGATTGTTGCGGGCGCGGGTTTTAGCGGCGACGTCGGATTTGTGGTCGCGGATGCGACGACGGGCGAGATTTTGGAAAGCCGCAACGCAGGTTTGGCGATGCCGCCTGCGTCGGTGGCGAAGGCGATCACGGCGCTTTATGCGCTGCAGGCGTTGGGCTTGGGGTATGAATTTAGCACACGATTGGTGGCCACGGGACCGATTTCCAACGGCATTTTGAACGGCGATTTGGTGCTTTTGGGGGGTGGCGACCCGACCTTGAACACGGATGCCTTGGCGGTGCTAGCGCAGGGGTTGAAAAACGCAGGGGTGCGAGAGGTGACAGGGGATTTTCTCGTGCATTCGGCGGTCCTGCCCTATGTGCGCTCGATTGATAAAGAACAGCCCGATCACCTTGGGTATAACCCCGCGGTTTCGGGGCTGAACCTGAATTTTAACCGCGTGCATTTTGAGTGGAAACGGGCCAATTCGGGCTATTCCGTCGCGATGGACGCCCGTAGCGACAAATACCGTCCCGAGGTTCATATGGCCAAAATGGTGGTCAAAAAACGCGCGACGCCGATTTATACCTATGCGGACGGTAAAGACAGTGAGCAATGGACGGTGGCGAGTGGCGCGCTGGGGGACGGGGGGAGCCGTTGGCTTCCGGTGCGCAAACCCGAGCTGTATGCGGCGGATGTTTTTAGCACAATGGCGCGTTCGCAAGGTATCAAATTGGGCAAAGAACGTGCGACCGCGACCCTGCCAAAAGGGTCCGTGGTCGCGCAGGTGCAAAGCGAGAAATTGCAGTTGATTGTACGCGATATGTTGAAATATTCGACCAACATCACAGCGGAGGTCATCGGCCTTTCGGCGACCCGTGGGCGGGGCATTTCTCCGCGCAACCTTGCGACCTCGGGCGCCAAAATGTCAAGCTGGGCGGGGCCTGCGCTGGGGATGAACACGGCGAAATTTGTCGACCACTCAGGCTTGAGCGGCGATTCAAGAGTTCCCGCGAGCGAGATGGTCTCGGCCCTTGTTGCGGCCAAACCCAATGGCGCATTGCACGGATTGATGAAAAATATCGTCCTGAAGAGTCCCGACGGGAAAAAGCTCAACAATGCCCCAGCGACAGTGCGCGCCAAAACCGGAACCCTCAATTTTGTCAGTGCTTTAGCAGGATATATCACCCTGCCTAATGGACGGGTTTTAGCCTTTGCGATTTTCACAGCAGACCTTAAAAAGCGGACCCAGATCGGCAAAAGCGAACGTGAACGGCCCGCTGGAGGCCGCGCATGGGCGCAGAACTCCCGTAAAATGCAACAGGAATTACTGCAGGGTTGGGCGCGAACCTACGCCAGTTAAAGCGTGGTGTGGCGCGCGCGGCTTCCGCGCTCAATGGCGGCAGCATGCAGGCGATCAAGATCAAGCTCGTAGCGCATTTCTTCTAGAATGCGCAGTTCTTGATCGGTGAGTTTTCCGTCCGAGGCAGCAACATCGCAAGCGAGCGCATAAGCGGTTTCAAACAGTTTTTCGTCCAAGCTTTCGCGGATCAAACCAAACAGCGCGTCGAGGCCGTCTTCTTCGGTAAAAAGGTCAAGCACGGTTTTAGAAATGCCCGCCATACGGTCTTGGTCAAAATCCGCAAAAACGGGTAGGTGATTCACAATCCGTTGGATGGTTACAAGTTCGGATGTGCGGATGTTTTCATCGCTTGCAGAAACAGCAATCATCATTGCGACAAGGGCGTCCTGATGACTCCAAGAGTGGGTAAAATCGTTCATGTGAGATCTCCGATCTACGTGTTTTCGTGTGTAGAATATTGACGCGGCAGGTGGGGCGCAATAGGAGACAGGGTGGATGAGGCATTGGGCCTCATATTAACGAGACGAGTGTTGAAATGTCTGATCTGCGCGAAACTGCGATGAGTTCGAAAGCCTGGCCCTTTGAAGAAGCGCGTCGGGTTTTGAAACGCTATTCCAAGCAGCCGCCCGAGAAGGGATATGTGTTGTTCCAAACCGGCTATGGCCCGTCGGGATTGCCGCATATCGGGACCTTTGGCGAGGTTGCGCGCACAACAATGGTGCGCCGCGCGTTTGAACAGATCAGTGATATTCCAACCAAACTTTTGTGTTTCTCGGACGATATGGACGGTTTTCGCAAGGTGCCGACCAATGTTCCGATGCAGGAAGAATTGAAGCAAGACCTGAATTTGCCGCTGACAAAAGTGCGCGATCCGTTTGGCACGCACGCCGGTTTTGCCCAGCATAATAACGCGCGTTTGTGTGATTTCCTTGATAGCTTCGGGTTTGAGTATGAGTTTGCCAGCTCGACCGAGTATTACACTTCGGGGCGTTTTGATGAGGCGTTGCTGCAGGCTTGCCGGGTCTATGACAAGATCATGGCGATCATGTTGCCAACCCTTGGTGCGGACCGTCAGGCGACCTATTCGCCGTTCTTGCCGATCTCGCCGTTGACGGGGCATGTTTTGCAAGTTCCGATGGTGGAAGTGAACGCCGAGAAGGGCACGGTGACCTATGATGAGCCAACCGGCGAGCGCATTGAATTGGCGGTAACTGGCGGCAATGTGAAGATGCAATGGAAGCCTGATTGGGCGATGCGTTGGGCGGCCCTTGGCGTTGATTACGAGATGTCGGGCAAAGATTTGATCGATTCGGTGACACAGGCGACGAAAATTTGCCGCGCGTTGGGGGCGCAGCCGCCCGAATGTTTGACCTATGAGTTGTTCAATGATGAGTTGGGCCAGAAGATTTCCAAGTCCAAAGGCAATGGGTTGTCGATGGAAGAGTGGCTGAAATATGCGGCGCCGGAATCGTTGCAATATTTCATGTATTTGAAGCCGAAATCGGCCAAGCGTTTGCATTTTGATGTGATCCCTAAGGCGGTAGATGAGTACCACCAGCAGTTGCGGGCCTACGGCGATCAGGACGAAAAAGCGCGCCTGTCGAACCCCGTTTACCACATGCATGGGCACAATGTTCCGGCGTCAGATATGCTGGTTCCGTTTGCGATGTTGCTTAATTTGGCGTCGGTTTCGGCGGCAGAAGATAAGGCGCAAATGTGGGGATTCATTCAACGCTATGCGCCAGATGCAACGCCCGAGAGCAACCCTGCGATGGATGCGGCCGCCGGATTTGCGGTGCGGTATTACAACGACTTTGTGAAGCCAGCCAAGACCTATCGTTTGGCCGAGGGCACTGAGATTGCGGCGTTTGCGGATCTTGCGGCGCGGTTGAAGACCTGGGAGGGCGGCGCGGATGCGGATGCGCTTCAGACTTTGGTGTTTTCGGTGGGCAAAGAGCACGGGTTTGAACAGTTGCGTGACTGGTTCAAGGCGCTTTACGAAGTGTTGCTGGGCGCGAGCCAAGGGCCACGGTTTGGGGGCTTTATCGCCCTGTATGGTGTGGACGAAAGCATCACGCTGATTGAGGACGGTTTGGCGGGGAAACTCGCCACGTAACGAAATCGTGACTTGGCGCGAGGCCTGTGAAGGCGCATCCTTGAGATGTGTCTTTACAGGTGAAATTATGCGTTTTCTAAAGATATTGGCGATTGTCGCGGTTATGAACCCTCTTGTGGCCCAGGCCCAAGTTGGGGATCAAGCGCGCGCTTATGGTGCCTTGGAACGCACCGTTTTGGGGCAGATGGAAGCGTTTCGCGACGGCGACCTGACGGCTGCATTCGAGTTTGCATCGGACGATATTCAGCGTTATTTTGGCAGTCCAGAAGTGTTTGGCATGATGGTTGCGCGCGGGTTTTCCATGGTTGTGGACCCCGAGGATGTGACGTTCCTTGATAACCGGCCCGAGGGTCGCTCGGTTTGGCAGAAGGTACTTGTGAAGTCCAAATCGGGCGAAAGTTTTGTGCTGGATTACGAATTGGTGCCAGACAGCGAAGGTTGGAAAATCAACGCTGTCTTACCTGTTCCTGCGGGCGGATTTGCCGCCTAAAATCCCCGTGTTTTAGCGATAGATTTGGTCCTCGCTTGGGAAGGCGCGGGATTTGACGTCTGTGGCGTATTCCTCGACCGCTTTTTCGATCATTTCGCCCAAGTTGCCGTAAACTTTGACGAATTTTGGGGTCCACGGCGAGAGGCCGAGCATATCTTCGAGCACAAGGATTTGCCCATCACACTCTGCAGACGCGCCAATTCCGATGGTGGGAATGGGGATTTGCTTGGTGATTTTGGCCGCCAAAGGCTCGACCATCCCCTCAAGCACAACCGCGAAGGCGCCCGCGTCGGAAACGGCTTGGGCGTCGGCCTCGTGGGCGGCCCATGTATCCTCATCGCGGCCTTGGGTTTTGAAGCCGCCCATGACGTGACTGGATTGGGGGGTGAGGCCGATGTGGGCCATCACGGGAATGCCGCGTTCGGTGAGGAAGCGGATGGTTTCGGCCATGCGCGCTCCGCCCTCAAGCTTGACCGCGCCGCACTGTGTTTCTTTCATAATTTTGGCAGCATTTCGGAAGGCCACACTTGGGCTTTCCTCGTAGGAGCCAAAGGGCATATCAACCACCACGAGCGCTTTCTGCGTGCCTTTTACCACGGCGCGACCGTGCATAATCATCAGGTCAAGCGGCACGCCGACCGTACTTTCCATTCCGTGCATCACCATCCCCAAACTGTCGCCAACAAGGATGAAATCGGCGTGTTTGTCGACGATGGCCGCCGTGTGGGCGTGGTAGGATGTGAGGGAGACAATCGGGTCACCGCCTTTGCGCGCGGCGATTTGGGGGACAGTTGTACGACGGGTCTTGACTTGTTTAGACATGGCTACCTCGGGGTTGCAACACGTTGATCAATAAGGAGAATGTCACCAAATTGGACGGAAATCATGATGGCGGTTGGATCTGTGATGGGCCCGCTAATTGGGGCAAGAGTTTCATCATCGACGATATCGAGCCCCTCAAGCGTGCCTCGCGGCTGGGTTGCGATTGTGGCACGGATGCTCTTGGCGAGGTCCGAAACCGTGGTTCCAGACTGCACCGCTTTTTCGGTCACATCAAGCGCTTGGGACAGAATGACGGCGGCGGCGCGGTCGGCAGGCGTTAGGCGGGTGTTGCGCGATGACATGGCCAGACCGTCTGCCTCGCGGATTGTGGGGATGGGCAGGATTTTGATCGGTATGTGCAAGTCGCGCACCATTTTGCGGATGACTTGGAGCTGTTGGTAATCCTTCTCGCCAAAGGCGGCAACATCGGGACCGATGATGTTGAAAAGCTTGGTGACGACGGTGGCGACACCGCGATAATGCCCCGGACGCACAAGGCCGTGTAGCATATTGGCAAGTACAGTGGTCTCGACGATGGTTTCCGCCCCATCGGGGTAAATATCGTCAACCTGCGGCATGAACACTGCCGCGACGCCTGCCGCCTTGAGAAGGGCGAGATCGGCGTCTTCGGTGCGGGGATATTTGGCAAGATCGGCGGCGTCGCCGAATTGGGTTGGATTGACGAAAATCGTTGCAATCACGTAGTCCGCGTGGCGGGCCGCAGCCTTGACGAGGGCGATATGTCCTGCGTGCAGCGCGCCCATGGTGGGAACGAGACCGACGGTTTTTCCCTCCGCGCGCAGAGACGCCACATACGCGCGGATTTGCGGGATTGATCGACAAATTTCCATTGGTGCCCCCGTTTCTCTTGGTTGGCGGAACCATAGCTTTCACGCTGCAACGCGGCAAGTCGCTTGCGCTGAAAACACGAATATTCCCCCGCGCGGCCACAATTTGCCCAAGTTGGGAGGGCATTTGTGGAGGGTATTTTACCGGAGTCCGTCATGCAGCGCGCCTTTCTAGTTGTTTTTGCCTTTATTGCCCTTTCGATGACGTTTGGGTTTGATTTTTTCCAACGCCAGCAGATTGCGAAGGCGACAGGGGAAACCTATGGGGTGTCGGAGTATTTCGCCTCTGCGAAGGCGCGGTATGCAGCGTTCAAAAATGACCCGATAACCTATGATATTGATGACTACGCCCCCAATCCCGCGGATTGGGAAAAACGCGTGTGGACAGTAGGCGATGGCGACCTGTTTTTTGGCCCGCAAAAACCCCTGACTGCGGACCAACTTGCGCAGTTAGAGGCGGTAAAAGATGTAGACAATAATCCGTTTGTGAAGCTTATGCAGGCGGATCTTGAGCGCGGATTAAAAAAAGGCACTTGGGTTTATGAGAAGGGTGACACGATGATCGCGCTTGAGTTGCGGTTCATTCCCGCGCGCCTTCAGACCATGGTTGGCGGCGAACAGTTGAATATGATGCAGGACATGATGCGGATGACTGAAATCAAGAGCGATTTTGCCCGTGTGGGGGGCGTGTTGTTTCAGGAAACCACGCGGGCGGATGAGGCCTTTAGCCGAGAATTAACGGGACATATTGGCCGGCAGATTGATATTGTTTTGCGGGCAATTGGGCCGAGTTCCGATATTTTAACCTTGATGGCGGACATCAATTTTGACGGGTTGAACGGGATGGTAGAAACCCCCATCGAGGGCGTTGGCAATATGCAAGAGATTGCGTTTTTGGCGATGGACAAGGAGCAGGAAGCGGCAGAAAGTCCGAGTGTTTACGCCGCAATGGCCCTGAAAATTCAGGCGATGCTTGCCGCGCGAGTCGTCGAGCAAGTCGAAACGGAGCAGGACGTGGTCGCCCCCAATACCGAGAAGCCAAAAGTACGCCGTTTGGGATCAGGAAGCTGCAGCGGGAGCTCCTTTAAGCGGTGTGTTGCCCGCACAAATTGAGCCGTTTTGAGTGGAAAAATAACCTGAAGCCGACCTTTCAGAAACGGGGGTCGGTTTTTGCATTTATTGCGTCGGAAGAAGGGCGTAAAATCCGCAAGGATAGGCCAATGTGGCGGTCAAAGGAGTGCGCGTTATGAAAACCCATGTAAAAGCTTTGGTTGTTGGCGGCGGAGTCGTTGGAACCTCGATTGCCTACCATTTGGCGCGCGCCGGTTGGGACGACGTGATGTTGCTCGAACGCGACGAATTGACTAGTGGGTCGACGTGGCATGCGGCGGGGCTTTTGCCGTATTTCAACATGTCGTTTGCCACGACCCATATCCATGATTACTCGATCAAGTTCTATAAAACGCTGGAGGAAGAGACCGGATTGAACGCTGGATTTTCCGTTGTGGGGAACCTTCGGATGGCGCAATCAAAGGCGCGGATGGATGAGTATATGCTCTATGCATCGACGGCGGAAACCTGTGGGGTGCCCTATGAATGGATGACGCCCGCGCAGGTCAAAGATCGTTGGCCTTTGGTGCGGACCGATGATCTTGAAGGCGCGATTTTTCACCCAACGGACGGCTATATTAACCCCGCCGACGTGACGATGGCGATGGCCAAGGGCGCGCGGCAACGGGGCGTTGTGATTGAGCGGCGTTGGCAGGTTGATGGCTATCGTTGGGCGGGGTCCGAGTGGATTGTGACCTGTACGAAAATGGTTGAGCGGGGCGGGAATTTGGTGCCGTCGGAGGAGCAGATTGAAATTACCGCCGAGCATGTTGTGACGGCGACGGGAAACCATGCGCAACGCACGGCGCGCCTTTTGGGGATTAAGATTCCGGCGATTCCGGTGGAGCATCAGTTCATTGTGACCGAGCCCGATGCGGCGCTTGTTGAGTATCGCAAAACCCACGGCGAGCATCCTGTTTTGCGCGATGCGGATGCCAAATGGTATGTGCGCGAGGAGCGCGGTGGCTGGATTTTGGGGCCCTATGAAGAGGGGGCTCCGGCGCGGTTTGAATATGGCGTTCCGGACAGTTTCCGCGCCGATCTGTTCCCGCTGGATTTGGAACGGATTGAGGAAGAATACCTGAGCATGATCCACCGCATTCCGTCGTCGGAAACGGTCGGTTTGAAAGATGATTTCAACGGGCCGATTTGTTATACACCCGACGGAAATCCGTTGATTGGGCCTGCGCCGGGACTGCGCAATATGTGGCTTGCTGAAGGGTTTAGTTTTGGCATTACGGCGGCTGGCGGGGCGGGTAAATACCTCGCGGACTTGATGGTGGAGGGCGAGGCCGAGATCGATATGGCGAGCCTTGATCCCAAACGATTTGGCAGTTGGATGACGACCGAATATGCGGCGCGTAAGAACGAAGAGGCCTATGACCACGTTTATGTGTTGCACCATCCCGATGAGGAGCGCCCAGCAGCGCGGCCCTTGCGGACCAGTCCCGCCTATGATCGGCAAAAGGCGGCGGGTGCGCAATTTGGACATGTGAACGGATGGGAGCGGCCAAACTACTTTGCGCCGCTAGAGTTTAGCGACCATGACGCGCGCAGTTTCCGGCGTGGGGGCTGGTGGCAATATGCGGTTAAAGAGGCGAAAGCCATGCGCGAAGGCGTTGGAATGATTGACGCTTCTGCCTTTACCAAACATGTGGTGAAGGGCGCGGGGGCGACGGCATTTCTGGATTGGTTTACCTGTAATAAGTTGCCACGGGTTGGACGGATCAACCTGACTTATGCCCTGACGAGCCATGGCACTGTGCGCACGGAATATACCATCGTACGCGAGGCCGAGGATATTTATCACCTGATTTCTGCGGGAGCTTGGACCTCCTATGACAGCGACTATTTGCGCAAAGCGGTGGAGGATAAAGAAGCCGAGTTTGGCCGCATTGAGGTGCAAAACACCACCACGCAGACAGGGGTTTTTGCCCTTGCGGGACCACGTTCGCGGGACTTGCTCAAGAAGCTGGTGAATGACGCCGACCCCGAGGCGTTCTTTATGAACAAGAACTTCCCGTGGCTTTCGGCCAAGCCGATTGAACTCAAAATGTGCCCTGTGATGGCGATCCGTGTGGCCTATACCGGCGAACTTGGGTGGGAGTTGCATCACCCGGTTGAGATGCAGAATTACCTCTATGATTTGCTTATGGCGGCGGGCGAAGAATTTGGCCTCAAGCTGGTGGGCGCACGGGCGCAGAACTGGCTTCGGCAGGAGAAATCCTATCGCGCGTTCGGGACGGAATTGGGCCGTGATGCCACGCCGCAAGAGGCGGGGTTAGATCGGTTTATTGATCTGGAGAAGGATTTTTACGGCAAGGATGCGATGCTCAAAACCGGTATTCGCAGCCAATGTGTGACGCTGTTGATTGAGGGGCCTGAGGATGCCGATCCGTGGGGGCGCGAAGTGCTCTATGCGGGGGATGTGCGGGTTGGGCGGCTGACGTCTGGTGGGTATTCTGTGGCCTTTGGGAAAAGCATCGGCATGGGGTATGTGAAACCTGAACACGCCGAAGTTGGCAACAAACTGAAGGTCAAAATGTTTGATCAATTGTGGGACGCCGAGATTGTCGAAGACAGCCCCTACGACCCCTCAAATGCGACGATCCGCCAGAACGGTTAGGCGGTCATTTGGTCCCAGCAGTCCAAGGCTTTGGACGCATACATCAGGGACGGGCCGCCGCCCATTTGCAACGCCATGCCAAGCACATCCGCGACTTCTTCGCGGGTGGCGCCGCATTTGATGAGGGCCTCGATGTGAAAGCCGATGCAAGGCTCGCAACGTTCCGCGACGGAAATGCCAAGGGCAACAAACTCTAGTGTTTTATCGTCGACGTGTTGGCTTGATTTCGCGGCCTTTGTGAGGGTACTAAAACCTGCAGAGGTTTCCGGAACAGCGGCGTTAAAGCTGCGGATATTACGCTTCATCCCGCCCATGAAATCTTTCCAGTCCATACGAATTCCTTTTGCTGATGTTTCTGGTTTTAAACATGAGAAAGTGTAGCGACACTTTGATCCAGAACAAGACAAACGCAAAAAGCCCGAGGTTTCCCCCGGGCTTTTTCTCATCCGATTGAGCCGTTTTTAGTTAGGTAGTTCTGCATCAATGCCTTCGACATAGAAGTTCATGCTTGCAAGGTCGCCATCATTGGCAGTTTCGCCTTCGGCGAGCCAAGGGGTGCCGTCCTGTTTGTTCAAAGGTCCTGTGAACGCGTGGTAGGAGCCATCCGCAAGCGCGTCTTTGAGGGCATTGGCTTCGTCCTGAACAGGTGCTGGAAGTACGTCAGTGAAGTCGCCGATTTTTACCATGCCAGAACCGATACCATTCCATGTATCAACGCTTTCCCATGTACCGTCGATAACCGCTTGTGTGCGCTCAATATAGTAGGGCGCCCAGTTGTCGATGATAGAGGAAACACGTGGCGACGGAGCGTATTGGCCCATATCAGACGCTTGACCGAATGCGATAACGCCTTCGGTTTCGGCGGCTTTTGCCATTGGAGCGGTGGAGTCTGTGTGCTGCATGATCACGTCAACACCTTGCTCGATGAGCGCGGCGGCGGCGTCTGCTTCTTTTGCAGGATCAAACCATGAGAAAACCCAAACGACTTTCATTTCGACTTCTGGGTTTACCTTTTTAGCGTGGATATAGGCGGAGTTGATGCCGCGAATAACTTCAGGAATCGGGAAGGACGCGATATAGCCGATCTTGTTGGATTTGGTCATGCGACCCGCAATGGTTCCGATGACGGCGCGGCCTTCGTAGAAACGTGCGCCATAGGTGGAAACGTTTGGATGCGCGCGGATATAACCTGTTGCGTGCTCAAACTTAATATCAGGGAATTTGGCCGCAACATTGTTTGTTTGGTCCATGTAACCAAAGGATGTGGTGAAGATCAAGTCGTGACCGGACAGCGCCATTTGCGTTAGAACGCGTTCAGCGTCGGGGCCTTCAGCAACACTTTCAACGAAGGTTGTTTCGACTTGGTCGCCAAAATGGGCTTCGACTTCTTTGCGCGCTTGATCGTGCTCATATGTCCAGCCGCCATCGCCTGGCGTGCCGACGTAGACAAAGCCAACCTTTGTGGTGTCGGCCATGGATGGCAAAGCAACGCCGAGCGCGAGCGCCGCAGTTGCGAGTGTTTTCATTAGTTTCATTTAGGTACTCCCCTAGTGGACTTAAGTTTTTGGTTTCTTCTTCGACGGGTGCCGTGGGTGGATATTGGTTTCCACCTCAAGCAAGGCCGTGGTGACAATCGCGGCCGGAACCGCAACAACACCTAGACCGATAAACAGTATAAAACTGGTAAAGACTCGACCCCCAAGCGTTATGGGAACCATATCGCCGTATCCCACCGTGGTAAAGGAGGCGATGGCCCACCAGAAGCTATGCGGAATAGAGGAGAAAACATCGGGTTGAGCTTCGTTTTCAAAGACATAGATCCCCACCGCGCTGACGTAGAGCATGATGACGGCCAAGACCACAAACAGCAGCAATTCGTCGCGGACTTCGTCGAGGGCATGGGCCAATCGATCAAGCGCACGAGAGCTGCGAAACAGTTTTAACAGGCGCAATGCCCGCAACAGTCTAAAGCTGCGTAGGACCGCCCATTCGGGTTTGACCACCGAGAGAATGGGCAAGCAGGACAACAGATCAATGATCCCCCAAAAGCTGATCGCATAGCGCAGTGGGTTGGGCGAACAAATGAGGCGCGTCAGGTATTCCAAAGTGAAAACTACCAGTACGAACCACTCGACGATACTGAGCGTCGTGTAGAGCGCAGGCGAGAGGCCGGGCATGGTTTCCAACGCAATTGCTGCCGCAGAAACACCGATCACGACGTTCAGAAACCACGCAACCGAAGTTCCGAACGCGGGGTCAGTTCCGTCAAGAATATGGATAATTTTCGCGCGGGTCATAGAGGCCTTAGGAGGTCGCGTGGAAGGATTTACCAAGGGACGCTGGGGCTGCCGAGGAACTGCGGGAAATCAAGACCAGAACGATGATTGTGATAATATATGGGCTCATCGACAGGTACTCTACCGGCACCGGTATTCCGGCGACCTGAAGGTTGAGTTGTAGCACGGTGATGCCGCCAAACAGGTAGGCGCCAAAGAGGACACGCTGGGCTTTCCAGCTGGCAAATACCACAATCGCAAGGGCGATCCAACCAGCCCCCGCAGTCATGCCGTCAGTCCATTGCGCGACCCGCACCAGTGAAAGATGCGCGCCGCCAAGGCCCGCACAAGCGCCGCCAAATGCAATGGCAGCGAAGCGAATGCGCACGACTTTATAACCAAGTGCGTGAGCGGCGTCGTGGTTTTCACCAACAGCCCGAAGGACAAGCCCCATGCGCGAATATTTCAGGAAGGCCCAAACCGCGACGAGCAGGAAGAGCGAGAAATAGACGATGGGATCATGCGAAAAGAGCACGCGGCCAAAGAACGGGAGATCCGACAAGACAGGGATGTCGAGTTTTGGGGTTACAGGCGGGCGCGCCTCGGCAAAGGATTGCCCGATGAGGGCCGAGAGGCCGAGGCCAAAGAGCGTGAGCGCAAGGCCCGTCGCCACCTGATTGGACATGAGCTTGAGTGTCAGGAACGCGAAAATCATACTGAGGGCGGCGGAGGCCGTAGCGGCAAAGATGAACCCAAGCAAAGGGCTTCCGGTCGTGTAGGCCACGGCAAAACCCGAGACGGCCCCCGTGATCATCATCCCCTCGACGCCGAGGTTCAGAATGCCCGCTTTTTCCACCACCATTTCGCCAATAGCGGCAAGAAGGATCGGGGTTGCGGCGACCATAAGGGACGCCAAAAGCGCTGCGAAATTAACGGACGAGAGATCCATTATGAAACTCCTTTAAGGATGAGCGTCGTGAGCAGGTAGCCCGTGAGGCTCCCGATGAGGAAGATAGACCAGACAAACGCCGAGAGGCGGCGTGTGGCGGGGTCGGGTTCAGGCACAATTATGGGCAAGCGAAACCAGTCGGCAAAATTGCGCAGCATTGTGTGTCCAAACATGGTGGTGCCAACGTAAACAAAGATCATTCCGCTCAGCCAGATTGGGCCGGTGAAAAAACCCATCCCAAGCTGTAAAGCAATGGCGCGCCCCATCGTGCCAATCAATCCGCCAAACAAGAGAAAGATGACGAGCGTGAATATACGCGGCCAGAAATCAGGGTTGTGGGCGCGTGTCATACGGTTTCCGACTTCCCGATGCGGACGCGGAAATTGGTGAAAACATCCATCGCCAAGAGGAAGAACAACAGCATCCCTTGGAACACCTGTATCGCGGCGGCGGGAAGGTTGAGCATGAGCTGGGCCAATTCCCCGCCGATATAGGTGAGCGCCAACAAAAGGCCCGCAAACAGGATGCCGACGGGATGCAGACGCCCGAGGAAAGCCACGATAATGGCGGTAAAGCCATAGCCTGCGGCAAAGCTAGTGTTGAGCTGACCCGACGGACCAGCAACCTCAAAAATACCAGCGAGGCCTGCGGTGAGACCAGAAATCCCCATACAAATGATGATCAGAAGTTTTGGACGCACGCCCGAAAACCGTGCCGCGCGGGGACTTTCACCCGTAAGGCGGATTTGAAATCCAAGCAGGTGGCGATTGAGCAGAATATAGGCGGCGATCACAGCGACAAAAGCCGTCAGAACCCCCCAATGCATGCCCGTTCCAGAAATAAGTTCCGCATTATAAACGGCAGGATATTGTTGGAAATTCCGTGAGCCGGGAAACCCCATGCCGTCAGGGTTACGCAGAAGACCTTGAGAAACAGAGGAAAGTTCGTTGACGGCCACATAGACCAACATGAGCGACACAAGGATTTCGTTGGTTCCGAATTTGGTCTTGAGGAGGGCGGGAATCATAGCCCAGAGAAAGCCACCGACCGCTCCCGCAAGCACCATTAAAGGGAAGACATACCACGCATCCAATGGGTAAAACGCGAGCCCAACTGAGGCACCACAGATCGCGCCAATAATATATTGCCCCTCGGCGCCAATGTTCCAGATGCCTGCGCGAAACCCGATAGAGAGACCGATAGCAATGAGGATCAAAGGGCCGGCCTTAACCAGCAATTGTGGGCGCGAATAGGCGGCAAAATCGGGATGAAACAGCGGATCCCAAAAGATGGTGCGGATGACGATGAAGGGGTCTTTGCCAAGGAAAGCAAACAGTATACCGCCGGCGATCATGGTTAAGAGAACGGCGATAATAGGGGTTACCAGAGTCCACGTGCGTGACGGGGTGGGGCGTTTTTCGAGACGGATCATTGGTGGGGCCCATTTCCTGTGAGTTTGGTTTGTGCGTGGCAGCGAGCGTTAAACATGAGCGGCCTCCATCCCGTGTGCGCCGCCCATCATTAAGCCGATTTCGTCGACCGTCAGACCCTGTACGGGGCGTGGATCGGAGAGACGGCCTTCGTTGAGGGCAGAGAAATTGTCGGAGATTTCCATAAGCTCATCGAGGTCTTGCGAGATGACAATGACCGCCGAGCCTGTGGCTGCGAGATCGAGCAACGCTTGGCGAATATCGGCGGCGGCGGCGGCGTCAACACCCCATGTGGGTTGGTTAACAACAAGCACGTCCGGACGTTGGAGGATTTCGCGACCCACGACAAATTTCTGGAGGTTGCCACCCGAAAGGGCGCGCGCGGCATTATTTGGGCCGGGCGTGCGGACGTCAAAATCGGCGATGATTTTTTCGGCAAAACTTCGTGCCGCGCCCCATTTTATGAAGCCGCGATTGGTCAGGCCTTCGCGAATGGCCCCTGTCATGAGTGCGTTTTCAATGAGGGACATGTCGGGGGCGGCGGCGTGGCCGAGGCGCTCTTCGGGGGCGGTAAGAATGGCGAGCTTGCGGCGTGCGTTCGGCCTCATATGTTGGACTTCTGTTCCATTGACCAAAACGGCGCCTTTGCTAGGGCTGGTTTCGCCCGAAATCGCTGCGAGTAACTCGTCTTGGCCATTGCCCGCGACGCCGCCAATTCCGAGAATTTCACCCGCGTGTACCTTGAACGATACATCCTTGAGGGCGGTTCCAAAGGCGGTGGGGGCACGCATGGACAGGTCGCGCACTTCGATTACAACGTCTTTGAAGTCGTGGGGAACGCGCTCGGGGGTGTGGAGCGTTTGGCCCACCATCATTTCCGCAAGTTCGCGGGAGGTTTTTTCGCGCGGATTACAAATATCGACGACTTTTCCAAGGCGCAGGATTGTAGCGCTATCACAAAGGCTGCGAATTTCGTCGAGCTTGTGGGATATATACAGGATCGACGTGCCCTCGGACGAGAGTTTACGCAGGGTTTCAAACAAGATATCGACTTCTTGCGGGGTCAAAACCGAAGTTGGCTCATCCATGATCAGGATTTTGGGATTTTGCAGAAGACAGCGAATGATTTCAACGCGCTGGCGCTCGCCCGCTGAGAGTTCTCCGACAATACGTTCAGGATCAAGCGGCAGACCATAGAGTTCGGAAACTTCGCGGATGCGGACGCTGAGTACGTTTTGCTTGGGCGGGTTTTCCATGCCTAAGGCGATATTTTCCGCCACCGAAAGCGCGTTGAAAAGCGAGAAATGTTGAAACACCATCGCAACGCCAGAAGCGCGTGCGGCGCGGGGTTCGGCGGGGGTATAAGGCGCGCCCGAGAGTTCCATATAGCCACTATCAGGACGCACAAGCCCGTAGATCATTTTCACGAGGGTTGACTTCCCCGCGCCATTTTCCCCAAGCAAAGCATGCACTTCACCGGCTTTGATCGAAAAGGAGACATCGCTGTTGGCAATCACCCCGGGATAGGCTTTGGTCAGCCCGTTGACCGATAAGAGTGTGTCTTGTGTCATGTCATCTTCCCCATTGTCATGCCGCCCCTTTTTGTGAATCTGGGACGTGTTTTTTGCTTTGACCATCCAGCAATAGCGCGGCGGCAACCGATACGGCAATGGCCTGTGGATGTTTGCCAGTGCTTGGATCACCTATTGGGCAGGCAATGCCGTTTATTTGTGCAGTTTCAAATCCGAACCTTGAAAGGCGACGCTTGAAGCGGGCCCATTTCGTGGCTGAACCAATCAGGCCGATGTCCCGATGCGGGACCTTTAGGAGGGCGGCGCAGAGGGCGAGATCAATCGCGTGATCATAGGTCATGACCAAGTGGCGTGCGGTCGCAGGGGCGTAGGGCACAAGCGTTGGCAAGTCGGCAGCCATGAGGGGCGCGACATTTGGAATGGGGTTTGGAAAGCGGTTTTGGGTGGTGTCGATCAGGGTGACTGCGAACTGGGGTAAAGGCGCGAGGGTTGCCGCAAGGGCGCGCCCAACGTGGCCTGCGCCCCAAATCCAGACGGGCGTTTTGGACGGGCTGACATCTTCAACCAGCCAGCCTTCGCTTAGGCCCGTTTTTGCGGGCTGTGTTGTGGCGGCTTGGTCGGCGATGGGGCGGGCGAATTGGCGGCCTTGGGGTAGGGTTTCCGTTTTGAAAACCTCGGTCACGAGGGTCACGGAGCCGCCGCAACATTGACCCAGATCGGGGCCAAGGGGAATGCGGCGCACAGTGGGGCGGGGCTGGTGGAGGAGGGCTGCGCGAGCATCGTTGACCGCTTGGAATTCAAGCGCACCGCCACCAATGCTGCCGAGTTGATCGTCTTGCCAAACAAAGACTTCGGCCCCCGCTTCGCGCGGCGCGGAGCCTTTCACATCGACAACAACCACACGGGCAACAGGCCCGTGGGAGTGGCACAGCTGGGTAAGCGTTTCGAGGTCGAAACTCATACTCTTACCCGATTGATCGCGGCCAAAATGCCTTCCGCCGTGGCGGGCGCATTCAGCGACGGATAGGTCGCGCCACAGGCTGCGATGGCATCGGAAAGGGCCATCATAACCGAAATACCGTGCATGAACGGCGGTTCGCCCACGGCCTTGGAGCGCGAGATCGTTTCGATGGGATTGGGTCGATCGAATAAGGCAACATTGAGGATATCTGGACGGTCCGAACAGGCGGGAATTTTATAGGTCGAAGGCGCATGCGTCAGCAAACGGCCTTGGTCGTTCCAAACCAATTCTTCGGTAGTGAGCCAGCCTGCACCTTGCACAAAGCCGCCCTCAATTTGGCCGATATCAATCGCCGGATTGATCGAACTGCCCGCGTCATGCAGGATGTCGGTGCGCAGGATGCGGTTTTCACCAGTCAGACGGTCAACGACAACTTCGGAAACGGCGGCGCCATAGGCGAAATAGTAGAAGGGGCGGCCTTTGCCGGCGATACGGTCCCACTTGATTTCGGGGGTTTTATAAAAGCCCGTGGCCGAGAGGCTGATGCGGTTTTCATAGGCGGATTTTACAACATCACACCAATCGCGGGCAGTACCGTTGTGCCAGACTTTATCCTCACTAAAGGTGACACCAGTGCCATCGGGCGTCAAAAATTCCGCCAAACGGCTGCGCAATTCACGACACGCCGCATAGACGGCCATGCCATTCAGATCGGTGCCCGAGCTTGCGGCGGTGGCCGATGTGTTGGGCACTTTGGCGGTGTCGGTTGCGGTGATACGGATGCGTTTCATGGGGATGCCCAACGCTTGCGCGGCAACTTGGGCGACTTTCTGAAACAGGCCTTGGCCCATTTCTGTGCCACCATGATTGAGCGCGACGGAACCATCCTGATAGATATGCACCAAGGCACCCGCTTGGTTGAGGTGGGTCAGGGTGAAGCTAATGCCAAATTTTACAGGCGTGAGGGCGAGACCCTTTTTGAGGATATCGTTTTGAGCGTTCCAAACGTTAACTGCGGCGCGACGGGCCTTGTAGTCGGACGATTCTGCAAGGTCATCGACAAGTTGGTTGATTACACAATCGATGACTTTTTGGCGATAGGGTGTTTCTTGGCCCGTGGGTTTGGTGACTCCATCTTGGGGCGCATCGCGATAAAAGTTCACGCGCCGCACCTCGAGGGGGTCTTTGCCGAGGCTGTAGGCGATGTGGTCGAGCACGCGTTCGATGCCCAAAACCCCTTGTGGTCCGCCAAAGCCGCGATAGGCGGTTGCGGATTGGGTGTTGGTGCGCAGGCGGTGACTCTCAATACGCACATTCGGCAGGAAATAGGCGTTGTCGGCATGGAGCATAGCGCGGTCAGCGACGGGTAAACTGAGGTCTTGGGCCCAGCCACAGCGGCACAGATGCAGGAAATCAACGGCGTCGATTTTGCCGCTATCGGAAAATCCGACGGTATAGGAAATGCGGAAATCGTGACGTTTTCCAGTGATGATCATGTCATCGTCGCGATCATAGCGCATTTTGCAGGGCCGACCAGAACGTTGACCGGCAATGGCACAGGCCACAGCGAGCGCGTTTCCTTGGCTCTCTTTGCCGCCAAACCCGCCACCCATACGCCGAATTTCAACGCGCACACTGTGCATGGGCATGCCGAGAGCTTCGGCAACTTTGTGTTGAATTTCGGTTGGATGTTGGGTGCTGGAATTCACCACCATATCGCCGTTGTCTTGGGGCTGGGCAAGGGCGGCTTGGCCTTCGAGATAGAAATGCTCTTGGCCGCCCATCTCAATGGTTCCGGTCACTCGGTGACGCGCGGACTTGAGGGCATCAAGTGGGTTACCGTTGGTATAAATGCGGGGGCCTTCCTCAAAGCGGCTGTCCGCGTTTAAGGCTTGGTCGATGGTGAGTAGGGCGTCGGTTTGTGCATAGGTGATGTCGGCCAAGCGGGCCGCCTTGCGGGCCAGTAGGTGGGTTTTGGCAACCACGAGGAAAATCGGTTGCCCAACGTAATGTACTTTGCCGATGGCCAGCAAAGGCTCGTCGTGGATGGAGGGCGAGACATCGTTTGTGAACGGGAGATCCCCAGCCACAAGGACGTCTGTGACGCCTTCGGCAGTCCGCACTGCGGTGAGGTCGATGGATGTGATTTTTCCGCAAGCAATCGTGGAAAGGCCGAAGGCAAGGTGGAGGGTTCCAACGGGTGTTGGGATATCGTCCACGTAACGCGCGGCCCCTGTTACGTGCAAGGTTGCGGCGTCGTGGGGAAGGGGGGTGTGGGCGCTCATGCGGTCACCTCGTGTAGATCTACGGCTTGGCCTGAGCCCTCAAGGAAAGCCCGCAGGAGCATGTTTCGCGCGGTTTCCAGACGGTAGGCCGCACTTGCACGGGCATCCGACATTGGGGTGAAATCTTGGGCGAAAGCTTTCATTGCAGTGTCTATCGTGGCGCGGGTCCAAGGCTGGCCGATAAGCGCGGCTTCCACGGAACTCGCCCGCTTGGGGGTGCCTGCCATACCGCCAAAGGCGATGCGTGCTTCGGTGATTGTGGTCCCGTCTTGTATGATGTTGAAGCAGCCCAAAACGGCGGAAATATCCTGATCAAACCGCTTGGACAGCTTGTAGCAGCGTAGCATGTCTGGCTGTTTGGGGATCGAAATACCGATGACAAATTCACCCTCTTGGCGATCCTGTTTGCCATAGTCGATAAAGAAGTCCTCAAGCGGGATGTTGCGGATTTCATCGCCGCGCCGCAGGTGGAGACTTGCACCAAGTGCGATTAGTGCGGGAGGGCCGTCGCCAATGGGCGAACCATTGGCGATATTGCCGCCGATGGTTGCGGCATTGCGGACCTGCGTTGAGCCATAACGCGCGAGCATGCGGGCGAAATGTGCAAAATGCGGCCGGATGGTTGTGGCGAAATCGGTGATCGTTACGCCCGCACCAAAGTGGAGGTGGCTGGGGGATTCTTCGCCAACTTGAAGGTCTTTAACTTGACCGAGGAAAGCAATTTTTTCGGGTGTCTTGAGGTGTTTTGTCACCCAAAGACCGATATCCGTTGCGCCGCCCACAAGGGTGGCATCGGGATTCTTCAAATACCATTGCGCAAGATCATCGCTGGAGGTGGGTTGCACCCAGTTTGCGCCCGAATGGGTGGTTGTGGGGGCGGGGGGCGTTTCAATCATATGGGGCGGGATGGGCGCGGATTGCGATGCTTCGGCAGCGCGAATGATCGGCGCATAGCCGGTGCAGCGACAGAGGTTGCCCGCCAGCGTTTCGTCATGGGTTGTGGTGCCGTTGACATGGGCCGCCGCGAGAGAGACCACAAATCCGGGGGTGCAAAAGCCGCATTGGCTGCCGTGATGCTCGACCATGGCGGATTGAACAGGATGCAAGGCACCGTCGGGGGCGGAAATCCCCTCGACGGTGCGCACGGCTTTACCGTTGAGTTGGGGCATAAAGAGAATGCACGCGTTTTGCGCACGGACACCTTTGTCATCCGTGATCATAACGGAACACGCGCCGCAATCGCCTTCGTTGCAGCCCTCCTTTGTTCCGGTCATTTGTTGCGTTTCGCGCAGCCAATCAAGCAATGTCTGCGTTGCCGCGACCTCTTGTAGCTGCACAGTTTCTCCGTTGAGAAGAAACGTGATACCCATGCGAAAACCCGCCACTTTCTTTTCATCATTGGAATTTTTGCACCCTGCCCGATGTGGCGTAAAACAGAGATGCTCCCAGTATTTTTGTAGCAAAGCGTAGTTTAGGGGTGTCTGGCAAGAAATCTTTCACAAACGGGTGAAGAAAGAGCTATCTGTTTTATGCGATAATCCGATTTCTGGTGAGTTTTTTCCTAGGTATGCGCGATTGGACGTTTCCCTTACTGAGGAAGGAGGATAGTTTTGCTGGATGTCAGAACCACAGTTTATTCACCTTCGCCTGCATTCAGAATACTCGCTCCTTGAGGGGGCGGTTCCAGTCAAGAAACTCTCGGGATTTTGCGAGCAAAACAACATGCCTGCGGTGGCGTTGACGGATACTAATTCGATGTTCGCCGCGCTTGAGTTTTCCGTCACCGCGAGCAGTTATGGCATCCAGCCGATTCTGGGGTGCCAGATGGATATCACCTATGATCCCGCCGCTCCCGGAGAAAAACCGCGCCTGCCTGCTCCTGTGGTCTTGTTGGCGCAAAATGAGGCAGGTTACGAAAACCTGATGCATCTTTCGAGCTGTCTTTATATCGACAGTAATGGCGAAGTACCGCAGGTTTCACTGGATCAACTGGAGCAATATGGCGCTGGGCTGATTTGTTTGACGGGGGGAGCTGAGGGGGCGGTTGGCAAGCTTTTACAAGCATCGCAACGCCCAAAAGCCGAGGCGCTGATGGCGCGTTTGGCCCAGATTTACGACGGTCGCCTCTATGTGGAATTGCAACGCCATCCCGGAGAGGGCGGCCAAACAACAGAGGCCGAACAAGGTACCGAGCGCGGGTTTGTCGAGATGGCCTATGCGCGGAATTTGCCGCTGGTGGCGACCAATGATGTCTACTTTCCTAAATCCGACATGTACGCGGCGCATGATGCGCTTATTTGCATCTCTGAGGGGGCCTATGTTGACCAGCAACAACCCCGCCGCAAGCTAACACCGCAGCATTATTTTAAGTCGCAACAGGAGATGATCACCCTGTTTGCGGACCTTCCCGAGGCGATTGAAAATACCGTTGAAATTGCAAAACGCTGTGCCTTTAAGGCGGCGCTGCGGGATCCAATTTTGCCAAAATTCGCCGACGATGAAGTCGTGGAGTTGCGCCGTCAAGCGAATGAGGGCCTACAGGCACGGCTCGCGATTATTCCTCATGCTGTGAGTTTGGAAGCCTACCAAGAGCGGCTGGATTTTGAGTTGGGTATTATTGAGGGCATGGGGTTCCCTGGCTATTTTTTGATCGTTGCCGACTTCATCCACTGGGCCAAGGAACATGACATTCCGGTAGGTCCGGGTCGAGGGTCTGGCGCGGGGTCGTTGGTGGCTTATGCGCTGACCATTACCGACCTTGATCCGCTGCGCTACTCCCTTCTTTTTGAACGGTTTTTGAACCCAGAGCGGGTCTCGATGCCGGATTTCGATATCGATTTTTGCATGGACCGCCGCGAAGAGGTGATCCGCTATGTACAGCAAAAATATGGCCGCGATAAAGTTGGGCAAATCATCACATTCGGGGCCCTTCTGAGTAAGGCCGCCATCCGCGATATTGGGCGCGTTTTGCAGATGCCCTATGGGCAGGTCGATCGTCTGTCAAAACTGATCCCCGTGGAGGGGGTTAAGCCGGTTTCGATCGCTCAGGCCCTAAAGGACGAGCCGCGTTTGCGTGAAGAAGCGCGCACCGAAGAAGTTGTTGCGCGGCTGTTGGATTATGCCCAGCAAGTCGAGGGGTTGTTGCGCAATGCCTCGACCCACGCGGCGGGTGTTGTGATCGGGGATCGCCCTCTTGATCAACTCGTTCCGCTCTATCAAGATCCGCGTTCAGATATGCCCGCGACCCAGTTTAATATGAAATGGGTTGAGCAAGCCGGATTGGTGAAATTCGACTTTTTGGGCCTTAAAACTCTGACGGTCATTCAGTCCGCGCTCAACTTACTGAAACTTCGCGGAATTGACGTCGATATCGGCACGATTCCTTTGGACGATGAGCTGACTTACAAGCTTTATGCCAGCGCGAAAACCGTCGCGGTTTTTCAGGTTGAGAGCTCGGGGATGATGGATGCGCTTCGGCGTATGAAGCCCAACTGTATTGAGGATATCGTGGCGCTTGTTGCGCTCTATCGGCCCGGTCCGATGGAAAATATTCCGACCTATTGTGAGGTCAAAAATGGCCTGAAGGAAATTGAATCCGTTCACCCGCTGATTGACCATATTCTTGAGGAAACTCAAGGGATTATCGTCTATCAGGAACAGGTGATGCAGATTGCGCAGGTCATGGCTGGCTACTCGCTTGGGGGCGCGGATTTGCTGCGCCGCGCGATGGGTAAAAAGATCAAAGAGGCGATGGACGCCGAGCGGCCGAAATTCGAAAAAGGCGCGGGCGAGAACGGCGTTGCCAAGAAGAAGGCCAGCGAGGTTTTCGACCTTCTTGAGAAATTTGCCAACTATGGTTTCAACAAATCCCACGCAGCGGCCTATGCGGTTGTGTCCTATCAAACAGCGTGGCTAAAAGCGAACCATCCCGTCGAATTTATGGCCGGTGTGATGAACTGTGATTTGCACCTTACGGACAAGCTTTCGGTCTATGCCGAAGAGGTGCGGCGCGGGTTGGATATCGAAATTATCCCGCCCTGTGTGAACCGTTCGTTGGAGACGTTTACCGTTTACGAGGGTAAAGTCGTTTATGCGCTGGGCGGATTGAAAAACGTGGGTGCGGATGCGATGGGGCTGATCGTTAAGGCCCGCGAGCCGGGACCAGACGGGGCAGGTGGCAAGCCATTTGCGACGCTCTATGATTTCGCACGTCGGGCCGACATGAAACGCGTCGGGAAACGCCCTCTTGAAATGCTTGCACGGGCAGGGGCGTTTGATCAACTTGATCCCAATCGGCGGCGGGTTTTTGAAAGCCTTGATGTGTTGGTGGGCTACTCCGCCGCCATACACGAACAGCGCGCGTCAAATCAGGTTTCGCTCTTTGGCGAGGCGGGCGACGATTTGCCCGAACCGCGCCTTTCAGGCGTCGAAGACTGGAATTCTGACGATCGTTTGTCTGAGGAAAATAAAGCGATTGGCTTTTATCTGTCGGGCCACCCGCTGGATGATTATATGGCGCCGCTTAAGCGCAAAGGCGTGATTTCCCTCGATGAAGCGCGGGAGAAAGCCGAGCGAACAGGGGCGGCAATTTGCAAAGTCGGGGTGATCGTTTCGGGCCTTCAGCAACGCAAATCTGGACGCGGCACTCAGTTTTTTAGGATGAATATTTCTGACCCAACAAGCCAGATCTCGGGCATGGCGATGTTTTGCAAAGATTTTGAGGCGACCCGCGCGGTATTGGAGAAAACATCCCGCGTTGTGATGACCATTGAGGCGAAATTCGAGGACGGTCAGTTTGATCCTATCGCCCGCAGCGTGACGCCCATCGACGGGGTCGTCGCGGAGGCTGGCACCAAGGGTTTGAAAGTGTTTATCGAGACCGTGGAAGCGGCAACTTCGGTTGCGTCGGTTTTGGAGCGCGCGCTTGATGATAAAGCCAATCGCAATCGCGGGCCGATCTCTTTTTGCTTGCTCGATCCGAGCCTTCCAGGGGAGGTTGAGATGGAGTTGGGCAAAGAATATCCTGTAAGCCCGCAGATCAAAAGCGCGCTCAAATCGCTGGGCGGTGTGGTGACGGTGGAAGAGTTTACATAGGCAAACTTCGGGGCACCTGAAGGCGTTTAATCGCCGAGTTTTAAACGTGGTTATTGCTTTGTGAACCAAAATTCACGTAAAAACACCGTGAATTGAGGGCAAAGAAGGCTGGGGAAACCAGCTCCGCGCCTCTTTTGGGGGATAGAATGACGTTAAAACTGCTCGCGAAACCATGCGTTTGCGCAATGATCATCTTCTTGGCTGGCTGTCAGGCGACGACAACGCCGGTGCAAGAATCAGACGCGCCAGACCAAGAGATCACGACAATCAGCCAACTTGAAGGAGCGCCAAGCGGCGCGAAAACCTCCCTAGTTGCCGATCCAAATGAACAGAGCTTCTTTTCGCGCCTATCTGGAAATAAAGCCAATGATGCGGAGGCCACAATTGCAACGGGGCCTGCGCCGCTGGGCGTGGCTATCAAAGCTTGCGGGATTTCTAAAAGAGCGATGGGAACGAAAATCGAAGGGTATCCGGCAAAGGGCTCGAAACTTTTCCTCTATGATTCTAATCCATCCACTAAAACCCCACATGATTTTTACATCACAGGTTTTTCAGACAACTGCCCACGTAAATTTACCGCCGCTGTGGCGATGTTTGGCGACCTGCAATTGCATGAAATTATGCGCTATGAAGTGAAAGAGAAATCGGTCCCCTATTCCGATACTGACATGGCCTATGAGGTCATCAAGGGGCAGAAATGTAACGTCGGAAAGGGCGTGGCCTGTGGCGAGAAGAAAATGAATACGCTCGCAAAATCAACTGCTTTGGTTACACTTTATGGAGCGTTTGGTGGTGTTGGAGAATGGGCTGAAGTTTTGCTTCACAATGGTAAAATCCGTGCGAGCACCTTGGTGAAATAACGCTAGATTTCTACCAATGTGGCGGGCGTTGGTCCGTAAGAACGGCGCCGCCGCCCCCTTGAGATTCACGTTCCGCTTCGCGTTGCAGGAGCATTTGCACACGGTGCTTCAGAAGGCTGTTTTCAGTATCCATACGCGCAACAATATCGGACAGGTCCTCGACCGCGCGGGTCAAATGGGCCATCTCTTCTTCGATTTGCGTGATACGTTTTTCGCTCATAGGCCTGCCATATCACCACAGATCGATGAATTCTAGAGCCTTTACCTTGCTCCCAAGCGCGTCGCGCGATAAAGCCCAAAGCGTAAACATTGCGATGAGGGCAAGACATGGCCAAGCAGAAAAAACAACCGCGTCCCAAGGCGATTACTCCCAAGGGATTCCGCGATTATTTTGGTGCCGAAGTAACGGCGCGCAAACAGATGCTCGATCAGATTGCCGAAGTGTATCATCGTTATGGATTTGATGCTCTTGAGACTGCTGCTGTTGAAACGGTTGAGGCTTTGGGCAAGTTCCTTCCCGATGTGGAGCGCCCGAATGCGGGTGTTTTTGCGTGGGAAGAAGAGGATTCTGGTTGGGTGGCGCTGCGCTATGATATGACCGCCCCCTTGGCACGGGTTTTCGCGCAGCACCGCAATGATTTGCCCACGCCGTATCGCCGCTATGCGATGGGGCCAGTTTGGCGCAATGAGAAGCCAGGACCTGGGCGTTTCCGTCAGTTTTACCAGTGCGACGCGGATACTGTTGGCACCGCGAGTGTTGCTGCTGACGCCGAGATTTGCGCGATGTTGTCGGACACGCTTGAGCAGGTCGGAATCGAGCGCGGGGATTATATTGTGCGGGTGAATAACCGCAAAGTTTTGAACGGCGTGATGGAAGTCGCGGGAGTTCTTGACCCGTCTGATCCGGAGAAGTTTGAAGCCGAACGCGGGATTGTTTTGCGGGCGATTGATAAGTTGGATCGTCTAGGCGAAACGGGCGTGCGCGCACTTCTTGGCGCGGGCCGTAAAGACGCGAGTGGCGACTTCACCGATGGCGCTGGATTGACAGAGGCGCAGGCCGATGTAGTCATGGGCTTCATGGCGGCCAAGCGCGAAACAGGCGCCTTAACCGTGGCGCGTTTGCGCGAATTGGTCGCGGGGTCGGCCGTTGGCGCTGAAGGTGTCGACGAACTTGAAACGATTACGGAATTGCTCGCCGCACAGGGCTATGCGAGTGATCGTATTGAGATTGATCCTGCTGTTGTACGCGGATTGGGCTATTACACAGGGCCCGTTTATGAGGCCGAATTGACTTTTGAAGTGCTCGACGAAAAGGGCAATAAGCGCCAGTTTGGCTCCGTCGCAGGCGGAGGTCGTTACGACGATCTTGTGAAGAGATTTACCGGTCAAGAGGTTCCAGCAACGGGAGTCTCGATTGGCGTCGACCGCCTGTTGGCGGCTTTGACGGCCAAGGGACGTGTCGATACCCGCACCGCAGGACCCGTTGTTGTGACCGTGATGGATAAGGCTCGCATGGCTGATTACCAAACAATGGTTGCGGAATTGCGCCAAGCGGGCATTCGCGCCGAAGTCTATTTGGGCAATCCGAAAAACTTTGGCAACCAGTTGAAATATGCGGATAATCGCCATTCCCCGATTGCGATTATTCAGGGAGGCGACGAGGCCGTGGCCGGCGTTGTTCAGATCAAAGACCTCATTTTGGGTGCGAAAATTGCCGAGAATGCGACGCTTGAGGAATGGAAATCCCGCCCGAGCCAAATCGAAGTGCCACGCGACGAATTGGTCGCACAAGTGCAAGCCATGTTAAAGGGGCAGAGCGATGACTCAGAAACCTGAAGTCCGCGACGAAGCCGCCCGTCTTCAGGCGTTTTTTATCGCCGCTGGTGCGCAGGTCGTTGATACCGATATCCTGCAACCCGCCGAAACGCTTTTGGACCTCTATGGTGAGGACATTCGCGCACGCGCTTATGTGACCAACGACCCCTTGCGCGGCGAGCAAATGTTGCGTCCTGATTTCACGGTGCCCGTTGTGCAAATGCATATGAAAAGTGGCGCATCCCCTGCGCGCTATGCCTATGCGGGCGAAGTTTTTCGTCGGCAAGAAGAAGATACTGCACGAGCGAATGAGTATTTTCAAGTTGGCTACGAGTTGTTTGATGGTGCTGATCCAGCGGCCTCCGATGCCGAAGTCTTTGCGTTGTTCCAAGAGGTGCTGTCGCCTTTGGGCCTGCGCGCTGCGACGGGCGATATTGGGATTCTTATGGCGGCGGTCAAAGGGTTGGGAACAACCGAGCGACGCCGCGCGGCCTTGCTGCGCCACATATGGCGTCCTCATCGGTTTCGTGCCCTTCTGGACCGTTTTGGCGGACGTAAACCCGCGCCCGCGAGCCGTCTAAAGATGCTTAAGAAATTACGCACACTGTCGGCCGAACAGATGATCGAGAATGCAGGAACTTTTGTCGGCCAACGAAGCGCCGCCGAGATCGCAGCACGCCTAAGATATCTGGAAGAGGACGCGAAATCTCCCGCGATTTCCGCAGGAGAAGTCGAGATTCTGGAAGAAATTTTGAAGCTGAGGGAAACGGCGCCAAATGTTGTCGAAGCTTTGCATGATATCGCGATTGACTTGCCGTCTATTGGGCCCGCTGTCGAGCAACTGTCCAAACGACTGGACGCGATGTCTGAGCTTGGTGTCGACGTGGATAGTCTCGATTTTGAAACGTCTTATGGGCGCAGCACGATGGAATATTACGATGGATTCGTTTTTGGGTTCTATGTGTCGGGCCGCCCAGATTTACCGCCTGTTGCGACGGGCGGGCGGTATGATGCGTTGACCCGTGTTTTGGGGCAGGGTGAATCGATTCCCGCCGTTGGGGGCGTCATCAGACCAGGCCTCACTTGGGGCTTAAGGGAGGGCACGGTATGACGATCAAAATTGGTGTCCCCTCCAAAGGGCGGTTGATGGAAAAAACCTTCGACTGGTTTGGCGCGCGGGGAATTTCGCTTCGCCGCACAGGGTCGGAGCGAGAATACGCAGGGGCCATTGACGGTGTGGAAGGCGTTGAACTGGTGCTGATGTCGGCGGGTGAAATTCCGCGCGAATTGGCCGCTGGGCGCATACATCTCGGGGTGACGGGCACAGACCTCATTCGCGAAAAACTGGCCGTCTGGGAAAACCAAGTGGCGGAACTTGCCTTGATGGGTTTTGGACATGCCGACCTTGTTATCGCCGTACCAATCTGTTGGGTCGATGTGGAAACGCTGGACGATCTTGACGCGGTGGCGGCACAGTTTCGCGCCACACACGGAATGCGGCTGAGAATCGCGACAAAGTATCACCGTTTGGTACGTGATTTTCTGCGGGATCATGGGGTGGCCGACTATCAACTCGAGGACAGTCAAGGCGCGACCGAGGGCACAGTAAAGCACGAAACCGCGGAAATGATTGCCGATATTACCTCCACTGGGGATACTTTACGCGCCAACCACCTCAAGGTTTTGGTCGATGGTGTCGTGCATAAATCGCAGGCCACACTGCTGCGCTCCCGCAATGCGGATTGGGGCAATGATGGTCGTAAAATTTTGCGGGACCTGCTGGATAAGCTCGAAATATCGGATTAATTTTGGCCCTAAAGGACGCCGATTTCGCCGAGGGCTGCTGCCAAATGGGCGGGTAATTCATCTTCGGCGCGCGTGCTGCGGAAAAGGTCTGCGGGGGCATCTTCTGGTTTTAGGTAACGCCATCCTTGGAAGGCGCGCCGCGTCGCAGGCTGTGTCCGAATAAGCGTGGGTTCCATCAGGATCGCGCAGCGTCGTATGCCATCTTCGCCGATTTTTTCTTCAAGCGAGTGGATTCGCTGACGTGCTTGAATGACTCCTTTAATGACCCAATAAAGAGAGCCTCCCCCGAGCAATTCGGGTTCGCGTTTGGGCCACATACGGGTTACATGTTGCGAGGGGGATTCTGGCGAGGTGGCGCGCGCCTCGCGGAATGATTGCAAGTGTTCAAACGACTCGATGCCGACGCATAGCTTTACTAGATGTATGGTCATATTTGCAACGAACCCCAATATATGGACAAATTACTCTTGCCCTAGGCCACAACATACTTCAAGAAGGGGTCTAATTGCAATTGACCCATTTGCAATTAAAGTTTATCAAAATCACCCTGCCACACGCAAACACAGGACTATCTTATGAGCCGTTTCTCTGCCCCTATCGCCGAACAAATTTGGGACATGAAGTATCGCTTCAAAAATGCGGATGGGACGGCCATTGATGCAAGTGTCGAAGATAGCTGGCGCCGGATCGCGCGCTCGCTAGCGTCTGTTGAAAAAACGCCTTCCGATTGGGAAGGCAAATTCTATGAAGCGCTTGAAGACTTTAAATATTTGCCAGCAGGCCGGATCACGGCGGGTGCAGGTACAGGGCGTGCTGTAACGCTTTTCAACTGTTTTGTTATGGGCACCGTTCCCGACAGCATGGGCGGCATTTTTGACATGCTAAAAGAGGCCGCGCTGACGATGCAGCAAGGCGGCGGCATTGGCTACGATTTCTCAACAATTCGCCCCAGAGGCGCGGGCGTTATGGGCGTGGCTGCGGATGCATCGGGGCCGTTGTCGTTCATGGATGTGTGGGATTCCATGTGTCGCACGATCATGTCCGCAGGCAGTCGCCGCGGCGCGATGATGGCCACAATGCGGTGCGACCACCCCGATATCGAAGATTTCATCACAGCCAAAAAAGACAGTGCGCGTCTGCGAATGTTTAACCTTTCCGTGCTCATCACCGATGATTTTATGGAAGCGGTAAAAGCAGACGGCAGTTGGGAATTGAAGTTTAACGACACGATCTATCACACAATCCAAGCGCGTGATTTGTGGAACAAGATCATGCAGGGCACGTATGATTATGCCGAACCCGGTGTGATTTTTATCGACCGGATTAATATGGCTAATAACCTAAGCTATTGCGAAACAATTGCCGCGACGAACCCCTGTGGCGAACAACCTCTACCACCCTATGGCGCGTGCCTTTTGGGCTCGATCAATATGGCGCGGTTGGTGTCTGATCCTTTTGAGACGACCGCAGCATTGGACGAGGCGTTGCTTTCTGATTTGGTCGCTACAGCCGTCCGTATGATGGACAATGTGGTCGACGAAAGCCGTTTCCCCCTTGAGGCGCAGGCCCAAGAAGCGGCAGCGAAACGTCGGATTGGTCTTGGTGTAACAGGCCTTGCAGATGCGCTTTTGATGGTTGGCCAGAAGTATGGTTCCGAGGAAGCCGCGCGTCAAACCGAAGCTTGGATGAAGGCTATTGCGCGCGCGGCCTATCTGGCCTCGGTGGACTTGGCGAAAGAAAAGGGTGCGTTCCCATTATTTGATGCCGAAAAATATCTGGCAACCGGCAACATGATGCAAATGGATGACGACGTGCGCGACGCGATCCGCAAGCACGGAATTCGCAACGCGCTTTTGACGTCCATCGCGCCAACGGGCACGATTTCGCTCTATGCTGGCAATGTTTCGAGCGGGATTGAACCGGTTTTTGCCTATGCCTATACGCGTAAAGTTCTGCAAAAAGATGGCTCGCGCACCGAAGAAGAAGTCGTGGATTATGCGGTCGATATGTGGCGTCAAATTAAAGGCGACGAAGCACTTCCCGACTATTTCGTGAATGCGCAAACCCTTGCGCCCCTTGATCACGTTCGTATGCAAGCGGCCGCGCAAAAATGGATCGATAGCTCGATTTCCAAGACCATCAATTGCCCAGAAGATATTAGCTTTGAGGATTTCAAAGAGGTCTATATGGCCGCATGGGATCAGGGCTGCAAAGGTTGCACAACCTATCGTCCCAATGACGTGACGGGCAGCGTTTTGTCTGTATCTAGCGAAAGCGAAAAGGCTCCAGAAGTCGATTCAGGGGCGGACGTTGTTTACATAACGGAGCCATTGGATCGCCCACAAGCCCTTGAAGGAAATACATACAAGCTGAAATGGCCTGACAGCGAGCATGCGATTTACATCACGGTGAATGACGTTGTTATTGGCGGTCATCGTCGTCCGTTTGAGGTGTTTATCAACTCCAAAAATATGGAGCATTTTGCTTGGACTGTCGCCCTTACACGGATGATTTCTGCCGTGTTCCGCCGTGGAGGGGATGTGAGCTTTGTGGTCGAAGAGTTGAAAGCTGTGTTTGATCCTCGGGGTGGCGCGTGGATGGAGGGCAAATATGTGCCTTCAATCCTTGCGGCTATCGGCGGCGTGATCGAACGTCACCTTATCATCACAGGGTTCATTGCCGGCGAAGGGATGGGGCTCAAATCCGATCCACAAGCGGATGTTGTGGCCATTGGTGGCGCTCCACGTGGAAAGGCCTGTCCGTCCTGCGGGCAATATAGCTTGCAAATGAAGGAAGGCTGTATGACGTGTAGCGATTGTGGCCACAGCAAGTGCGGGTAGTTGAGAAACAGTAATCTTGATGTTTTCGCAAGCAAAAGTTGGCCATTGGGCCGTTTGCCTCCCGAAAGTGTATTTATTAATGATCGTTTACTTAACCTGTTTCGGATATTTGAATTTATTTGATCGTGGGTCTTAAAAATAATGCGGTACAGTGATTATTGCAAATAAAATTCTGGACGTCACGTGACGGTTATTTGTCTGTAATCTAATTACAGGACTTTTATCATGCTGGTCGGTCAAATTTGCTGATATTCATCAGGCGATACTTCCCGTGGCAGGCTTGAGCCGACTTCAATTGGTGGCATACCAGCTATTCAGCTTCGCGACGTGGGATCTCGTGGAGACATCACTGACGGGTCGCTGTAGCGGTAAAATCTCGAAGGCATTTCGGATCGCTACCTTGTTCGAGGTGGTAAGGTCATTTTTAAGTTTCGCGCGGGGCCGAATTCTGCGGCCGTTGTAAGTGTATCTCTCAAAGAGCCTGCAGCCGTTATTGGTCCGCTGATTGTTGTGCACCCAGATCCGACGCGCGTCCATCCTGCCTATTTGGCATGGGCGATTAACCAGCCAGACGCACAACGCAAGCTCGGCTCTGAGGCGCAGGGAACCAGCATACATATGATATCGAAATCTGTGCTCGAACAATTGGAGATTTCTGTTCCCAGCTTCGAAGCTTAATACAACATTGCGAATTTCGATGCTCTCGCATGGCGAGAAAGCGGTCTGTTGCGCGAACTTTCTGGCCGTCGCCGGCAGCTAGTCAACCTCGTTCTCAGCGAGCGAAGCTCGCCTCCAAACAGGGATACAGTCAATGACCGACCAGATTACACAGCAACAAATCAACCAGACCGCGAGGGCCGCTTGCGACACCTACCGGAGTGTCGTCGATGCTGGGCAGTACAAAGATTACATCCTGTGTTGTTCTTGAAGTACATCTCCGACTTTCACGATCGGCGGAGTGAGGGCAACATCGGCGAATGGATCAATATCCCGTTAGAGAGGATCGAAGACGCCGATCGTGCCAAGCTCGAAAGTGTTTTCCGAAACCTCGACTTTAATTCCGAGTTCAACCTTGGCCGCCAGAAAGACCGGAATCGCCGCCTTAAGAACATGCTTAAAGACTTCGTAAAACCGGCAATGGACCTTAGCCCAAGTCGCGTGAGCGCGGACATCATCGGCGAATGCTATATCTACCTGATTTCGCGCTTTTCCTCGGACGCGGGGAAAAAGGCGGACGAATTTTATACGCCCTCTGCTGTCTCTGGCCTTTTGGCGAAACTGGCCGCACCTAAACCCGGCGATACGATCTGCGATCCGGCCTGCGGTTCTGGTTCGTGCTGATATAGGCGTGACAGGAAGTCGGGTCTGAGAACTTTGCGCTGTATGGGCAAGAAGTGAACGGCGCTACTTGGGTACTCGTTCGGATGAACATGTTTCTGCACGTACGAGATGCGGCGCGCATTGAATGGTGTGACACGCAGTACAGCCCTGCTCTTGTTGAAGGCGACCAATTGCAAAAGTTCGACGTCGTTCTCGCCAATCCACCGTTCAGTTTGGACAAATGGGGAGGGGCGAAGGTGCAGCAAGTGACCTGTATAAATGCTACTGGCGTGGAGTTCCGCCAAAATCCAAGGGCGACTACGCCTTCATCACTCACATGACCGAGGACAACCTCTTGGACGCCGTTATTGGACTCCCAGCGAACATGTTCACCACCACGGGCATTCCAGTGGCGAACTGGTGGTGTATTGTCGAATGTCGCCCGTGTTCCTGCCGCGGACATCGTTACTCATGTGCTCGAAGGGGGGCTGTCTCTGGTCGAAACGTGTGCGGAGGTCTTTGCCGCAGCACATCTCGTGAGAGGTGTCAGTAGGGTTCGAGCTCCTAAGGCGGGTAATGTGCAAACATTCATTCAACTTTTTGGTTGACTGACGGCGAGGTGTTCTGTTATTCATCCTTATGGTTGAACGAAGTAATCCAGATCGCCTGAGCGAGATACTTAAAGCAGCAAGTGATCCCACACGTCGGGAAATTTTGACGCTTTTAACCCAGCATGGCCCGATGCGTGTCACGGACATTCATCGCCAGTTTGATATGAGCCTCAATTCAGTTTCTAAACATATCAAAGTGTTAGAGCGTGTGGGGCTTGTTCGCCGACGGACAGAATGGCGAGAGCATTTGATCGAAGTTCAGATGGCCCCGCTTTCAGAGATCGACGCTTGGTTTGCTTCGTTACGCTCAATTTGGGACCTCAGGCTTGAGGCGCTCGACAACATTTTTACGCAAGGAGATACGGACGATGACTGAACTTTCCCTCACAGTTGACCGCAAGATTAATGCACCACAGGAAGCCGTGTTTAACGCGTGGCTCAACCCCGATATGCTGCGCAAATTTATGCATCCCGCGGCGGAAATGTCCGTGCCGCGTGCCTCTAACGACCCTAAAGTGGGCGGCGCGTTTGAAGTGGTGATGAAGGTTGGCGGAAACGAGTTGCCGCATTCGGGCAATTACAAAGAAATCTCGCCGCATGAGCGCATCGTTTTTACGTGGATGGGGCATGTATCCGTGGACGATAGCACCGTTACGCTCACCTTTAAGCCGGTAGAAAGTGGAACGCACGTCACCCTAACGCACATCCGATTTATGGACGAAGAAACCCGCGACAATCACCAAGGCGGTTGGATAAATATTCTAGAAAAACTCGACACTGTTTTGTCTGCAAAGTGAGAACATAGATCGACGCCCCGCGCGCAATTGCATGGGGCGTATTGGCGCGTTTGTCTGTGTCCGGAAGGTCGCGCCGCATGAGGAAACGTAAAAACTTACTGGCGTGTAAGAACGACGGCGCGTACATCCGAAGGGAACGCTGGGGGCGGCGAAGGGATATACAATGCGGCAGACACTTTTTTCAACACTCACTTTTCTTGCGGCAATAGCATTATGCTCGGTTGCGCAAGCCGGTGAGAAATTCACCTTCGGGACCGGACGCCTCTTTACCAACGACTATTTGGGCGATGGGAAGGATCGTTGGCGATCTGGAGCTTATGTTATCAGTAAAATGCGTGCCTCTGAAGAATGGGACGGCGCTTACCCTGAAGAGATTGGCGCGATGGTTGAGTGGCGTTTTCGCACCGATATTCTGGCTCCGTCAAATATTGTCAATCCGAACGCCCGTGATCGGCGCTATGCGGGAACGCTAACGTTCGGTTTGCACACCTATTTTGATCGCCAATCCGTCGACTATAATTTCGGCGTCGATCTGGTGGCCGTTGGTCCGTCAACAGGGGTCGGTAGCTTCCAAAATACAGCACACCGCGTGCTTGGAGCCCCAAAAGTAAGCGACGAAGTTTTGGACATGCAGATTGGCGATAAAATCATGCCCACGATTAGTGGCGCGGCGTCGCAACAGATCCGCTTTGGTGATGCCGAGTCCGTGCGTCCCTTCGCGGAGTTCCGTATTGGCGACGAAAATTTCGCGCGGATTGGTGCGGACTTTATTTTTGGCAAAGTCGGGCAAAATGATCTTTGGCTGCGGGACGTGGGCACGGGGCAGCCTTACCGGGCTACGTTTGAGCGCGCATATGGGGTGTCCTTTCTTGTTGGCGGCGACATCGCTTTTGTAGAAAGCTCGCAATATTTGCCGTCTCAGGACGGAATAACTCTGAACCAAAATCGCGTGCGGGCACGTGCTGGGGTACAATGGCAGGGCGAGAGCCATTCGGTTTTCTACGGGCTTACCTATTTGGGCAAAGAATTTGACGAACAAAGCGAAGGTCAGGTTGTTGGGTCTGTGGCCCTTAGGCGACGCTTTTAGGTAAAAGATACTTTCCGTTCTTCCCAAAAAGAATCACTGTGTGTTAGCAATTAACGAATAAATAAAAAAAGAGCAGGCATACAGGCATATGAAAACGGGCTTTAAAGGCACGTTTGTCATCACTTGGACGCAAACCGCAATAGACGGCGAAAACGCTGCAGATGTGGATGCGTTAACGGTAGGCGCCAACTGGCGTTGGAGCGGAACTTCTGTGCGGGTCGACGGCCCTCAGGGGGTATTGCGCCTTCACGAAGCCAAGGGATCGGCAGACCTCAGAAAACGTGCAGCACGCATGGTACAGCGCCTTATGGGCGATGCGGTCGATGCGACAAGAAATCAGAATATTGATGATATTGAGGGCCAAGGCTCCTCTTTGGATAACGGGTTTACCGTGACCGATGGCCGTCGGACGTACACTGTGACGATGATCGAAATTACTGCATCTCCTCAACCGCTTTTGATGTTCCTCGACGAAGTACCCCCAGCGGATACCGATTTATGGATTGTGCACCGTGTGTTGCGCGATGCGCGACACCAACAAATGTCCAATACCCCTACGAGCGGTATGATTTGTTTTGCTGCGGGTACCTTGATCCGCACAGAGGACGGCTCCCGACTGGTTGAAAGCTTGTCCGTGGGGGATAGCATCCAAACAAAGGACAACGGGTGTCAGCAAATCCAGTGGATTGGGGCACGGCGCATGACGGGCGCGCGCCTTTACGCGATGCCGGAATTTCGCCCCGTGCGTATTCGTGCCGGCGCGTTGAATGATGATGAACCCGAGAGTGATCTTTTAGTGTCACCAAATCACCGGATGCTTGTGAGTGGGCCCGCGGCGCAACTCTTGTTTAATACATCAGAAGTTTTGGTCGCCGCGAAGGACTTGATCAACGACCTGTCGATCACGATTGACCACAAGGTGCGCGAGGTGACCTATGTGCACCTCATGCTCGAAAGCCATCAAATTGTCTGGGCAAATGGAGTTCAAAGCGAGAGTTTCCATCCTGCAAATATGGCGCTAGGGGTGATCGAAGATAGCCAACGTGCGGCGCTTTTGGAGGCATTTCCAAACCTCGCTTATGATACGCACGGGTATGGTGAATATGCGCGGCGCAATCTGTCCGCATCTGAAGCCGCAATTTTGCAGCACGATAGTGGGAAATTCCCGCGTCTAGCCCATTGACTCCACATTCCCAGCTTATATAAGCCCCAAGTTCCCGGCTCTCGTAGTCGGGATATTTCTTTGGTGTTTGAGACTCCCGCAAGGGATGTTCTGTCGCCGAGGGGCCTTTCGGGGTTCGTCGGAAAGGAAAGCACCTTTCACTAGCTCGGTTTCGAGCGCACTTGAAAGGATCCAGTCGTGACTAAACGTACGTCTGCCAAACATAAAATCGACCGTCGCATGGGCGAAAACATCTGGGGCCGTCCTAAATCCCCAGTAAATCGTCGCGAATACGGCCCCGGCCAACACGGTCAACGCCGTAAAGGTAAAATTTCCGACTTCGGTACACAGTTGCGCGCCAAGCAGAAGCTTAAAGGCTACTATGGCGACCTGACCGAAAAGCAATTCCGCCGCATCTATGGCGAAGCTGAGCGTGTAAAAGGCGATACAGGTGAAAACTTGATCGGTCTTCTCGAACGCCGCCTCGACGCCGTTGTGTATCGCGCGAAATTCGTTGCAACAGTTTTTGCTGCACGTCAATTCGTGAACCACGGCCACGTCACAGTGAATGGCAACAAGGTTAACATCCCGTCCTACCGCGTTAAAGAAGGCGACGTGATTGCCGTACGTGATCGTTCGCGTCAAATCGCAGTTGTCATCGAAGCTACACAATTATCTGAGCGCGATGTGCCTGACTACATGGACGTAGATCACAACAAAATGACAGCGACATTCGTTCGCACGCCAACTCTTGGCGATGTTCCTTACCCAGTTGTAATGGAACCAAACCTTGTTGTGGAATTCTACGCGAAGAACTAATCTTCGCCACACCAGAGTATACGAAATGGGCTGCCTTCGGGTGGCCCTTTTTGCTTTCTACAGGGGGAGGGCGCGCCCTTCGGCGATGCTTTCCATCGCAAAATAACTAGTCACCCCATCCAGTTCGACACCCTCGATCAAGCGTTGATAAACCTTATCATAGGTATCCATGCTCTCGGTCACGACCTTGAGTTGATAGTCGTAATCGCCGCCAATTCTGTGAAAATCCACAACCTCTGGAATGGTCAGCACGTGGCGTCTGAAGTCTCGCAACCATTCCGCTGAGTGATGACGCGTGCGCAGCATAACGAAAACCACGAGCGTGAGGCCGAGTTTGCGCCGGTCAATCCGCGCGGTCGCGCCATGCAAGACACCGTCCTGCGTCATGGCCTGAATGCGCCGCCAGCACGCATTTTGCGATAGGCCTACTTTTTCGGCAATCGCGCGCTGGGAAAGCGTCGAATCGCGTTGCAATTCTGCAAGGATGTGGCGGTCTATTTGATCTAATTTTTTTGTAATCATGTGACATTTGACACAAAAAACTATGAAAACGCAATGAAATTTGGGTAAAATATGCCGTAATTATGGGGTATTTGTTGGCTAAGCAGTAAGGAAGTATAATGCCACTCACCTCATTTAAGCATGCCATAGATTTTTCAGACCCGATTGCCGCTTTCCGAAATGGGTTGATCGGGGAGGGCATCATGATTCCGGGCCTCAATGGCGACGTGCCGCTTGTCTATGCTGACTACGTGGCATCGGGACGTGCCTTGCAACAAGTCGAAAGTTTTATGCTTGAGGAAGTCCTGCCATATTACGCAAATTCGCATACAGAGGCGTCCTATTGCGGGGCGTATATGACAAAATTGCGCGCGGCAGCACGGGCGGAGATCGCTCGATTGACGGGGGCAGGTCCCGACTGTGCTGTGGTGTTTTCCGGATCGGGGGCGACTGCGGGGATCAACCAGCTTGTGTCCCTGCTTGGCGTGAATGAAGTCAAGAAAGCCGTCGTATTTGTTGGTCCTTATGAGCATCACTCGAACATCCTCCCATGGCGTGAATCTGCGGCAACGGTCGTAGAGATTCCCGAGGCAAGCACTGGTGGTCCCAACCTTACGTATTTGGAAACGGCTCTCGAAACCTATGCCGATTTCGACCTCAAAATTGGGGCGTTCTCAAAGGCGTCGAACGTAACCGGAATCTTAACGGACGACGAACAAACGACAAGGCTGCTTAAATCGCACGGAGCCTTGGCTGTTTGGGATTATGCAGGCGCTGGCCCCTATGTTTCGATCGATATGGGGCAGGGGGATTTGGCCAAGGATGCCGTGGTAATATCACCGCATAAATTTGCGGGAGGTCCGGGGTCGTCGGGTATTTTGGTGCTCCGTCGCGCCAGTGTTGTGCGGGATAAGCCAAGCCGTCCCGGAGGTGGGACGGTTGATTTTGTGTCGCCTTGGGCGCACGCATATTCTCAGAAGGTCGAGGCGCGCGAAGAGGCTGGAACGCCGAATGTCCTCGGTGATATCCGCGCAGCCCTCGCTTTTTTGGTCAAGGAGCGCGTAGGCCATGCTCTGATTTCAGAGCGTGAAACGAAATTTTGTTCCGCAGCGATGGCCGCATTTTTGGCGCATCCACAAATTGAAGTTTTGGGGAATATGACCGCAAAGCGGCTGCCAATTTTCAGTCTGTGTATCACGGATTCAAAGGGTGCGCCGATCCACCAGCAATTGTTCACGCGGATGTTGTCCGACGTCTATGGCGTTCAGGCGCGTGGCGGATGTGCCTGTGCTGGCCCGTATGCGCATCGATTATTGGGGATTGAACGTCCGGAGTCTGAGGCTTTGTTTGCAGCTATTCGGGGAGGGGAAGAACTGAGTAAACCGGGCTGGGTGCGTCTGAATTTCAGCTATTTGATGGCGGATGAAACTGTACATAAAGTCATTCACAGCGTGATCGAACTGGCGGAGAATGCACAAGAATACATGGCATATTACCAAGCTGACGCAGCGACCGCGCGCTTTGTACCAGGCGTAAAGCGCGCAAGCTAGAATAGTGGCCCCGCGGCCACGCCTTCCCACAATCGTCAAGTTTTCCACTTACCTTTGCCCTAGCCGCAATTTGCGTATGGAAAAGCTTGGGCTGGCTCGCTAGAACCAGCCCATAAGGGGAGCCTATTATGAGTGCCACTATCCAGCCACAGCCAGGTATTTTGCAAATTGAACTCTACAAATCGGGGAAATCCGCAGTAGAGGGCATGGAGCATGTGGTGAAACTGTCCTCCAATGAAAACCCTTTGGGTGCGTCGGATGCAGCAAAAGTGGCCTACGCGCGCGAAATGCACAGCCTCAATCGCTACCCCTCTTCCGATCACATCGAGCTGCGCACCGCCATTGCACAAATTCATGATTTGGACGCAGATCGCATCATTTGCGGCGCGGGTTCGGATGAGGTCATTACCTTTTTATGTCAAGCCTACGCCGGGCCAGGCGACGAAGTGGTTTACACGGAACATGGCTTTTTGATGTATCCGATTTCGACTCTTGCTGTGGGCGCAACGCCAGTGAAAGTTGCCGAAAAAGAGCGTGTTGCGGATGTGGATGCTATCCTTGCCGCTTGTACGCCCAAGACCAGACTAGTTTTTATCGCGAACCCGAACAACCCAACGGGAACGATGATCAGTGGTCGTGACATGGCACGGTTGGCGGCAGGTATTCCTGAGAAAGCCCTTCTTGTGATTGACGGCGCCTATGCCGAATATGTTGAGGGCTACGACGGCGGCACAGCGCTGGTTGATAAACTCGACAATGTCGTGATGACGCGCACATTTTCCAAGATCTACGGGCTTGGTGGATTGCGGGTTGGCTGGGGCTATGGTCCACGCCACGTGATCGACGTTCTTAACCGTATTCGCGGCCCCTTTAACCTTTCGTCGGCGGGGCTTGCTTCGGCCGAGGCCGCAGTACGTGATGTCGGTTTTGTCGACAAATGCCGTAAAGAAAACGCGCGGATGCGCAAATGGCTCACTTTGGCTTTGTTGGAGCTTGGGATTGATTGCGACACGTCTTTTGCCAATTTCATCTTGGCACGTTTTGCCGATGAAGTGCAGGCAGAAGCTTGTAATCAGGCCCTTGCAAATGAGGGGCTGATTGTGCGTCAGGTGGCGGCCTATGGATTGCCAAATTGCCTGCGGATCACGGTAGGGGATGAGGCGTCTTGTCGTCGTGTCGCGCACACAATTTCCAACTTTTTCAACGCAGTCCTTTCCGAACCGGCGATTGAAGGCCCGCAATGAGCGGATCGGCACCACAGCGCGCACCGGTTTACGGCAAGGTCGCCCTCATTGGATTGGGCTTGATTGCCTCGTCGCTTTTTTGGGCAATGAAACGCGCAAATCTGGCAGGCACCGTGACGGGATATGCGCGTAGCCAAGAAACACGCGATACTGCGCGTGAAATCGGATTGTGCGACGAAGTTTGTGACAGCGCCGCCGCAGCTTGTGAAGGGGCAGACCTTATTGTGCTCTGCGTGCCGATAGGCGCAATGGAATCCGTCGCACAGGAGATTGCTCCCTATTTGAAAAAGGGTGCGACCGTTACGGATGTTGGCTCTGTGAAGCGCGCGGTTATCGACGCTGTTGGCCCCCATATTCCAGAGGGCGTGCATTTCATTCCGGGCCATCCTCTTGCAGGGACAGAGCATTCCGGCCCGCGTTCGGGCTTTGCCGAACTCTTTGATAATCGCTGGTGTTTGCTTGTTCCCGTCGAAAACTCCGATGCTGCCGCCATCGCGCAATTGCGCGCGTTGTGGGAAGGTGTGGGTTCAAATGTTGAGGAAATGGACGCGGAGCACCACGATCTTGTCCTCGCCGTAACCAGCCACGCACCCCACCTCATTGCCTATACAATGGTGGGGGTTGCCGACGATCTGCGACGTGTTACCGACAGCGAAGTAATCAAATATTCAGCGGCAGGTTTTCGCGATTTTACCCGCATCGCCGCAAGTGATCCGACCATGTGGCGCGATGTGTTCCTCAATAACAAAGAAGCCACGCTTGAAATCCTTGGGCGCTTCACCGAGGAACTGTTTGCGCTCCAACGCGCCATTCGAACCGGTGATGGCGAACATTTGTTCGATTATTTTACGCATACACGCGCCATCCGACGTGGTATTATCGAAGCAGGGCAGGATACGGACGCCCCAAATTTTGGGCGCGGTAAAAAGGACGTAAAATGAAGTTACTTGGAGCAGGAGTACTTGTCGCATTGTTGGCCAGTGCACCCGTGGTCAGTATTGCCAATGCTCCAACACAGTCGCTTCGTCCTCTTTCTCGTCCGACCGAAGGGGTGGTTTCTAAGACGTCGCCCGTGTCGTCGGAACCGCGGTTGATGCTGGTTCCTGTCTATTACAGTGCCTCCGTACGCCCCGTTCCGCGGCCCGTTGCGCTTGGGGGAACCGCCCCCTTGAAAAAATCAATTCCTATGACCAAAGTTGTCACAAAGACCACTGTCACAATGGTCGCGTCAAAATCCGCCGTTGAACATTCGCTGCGACCTTTGTCACGGCCTGAGGGGCGTATCGTTACGAAACCACGCGCAACGACACAGCAAGAAGTTGTGACGCTCGCAGCAGTGAAAGCGCCACAATCCGTCCCGACCAGCAATAAGGGATCAATTTGTGGAAGCAGCAGAATTCGCGGCCAAACCATGAGTGCAATTCCGGGAAAAATCAAAGGCTGCGGTGTTGAAAATCCTGTATCCGTAACTTCCGTCGCGGGCATTCCCCTTTCGAGAGCCGCCACAATGGATTGCAATACAGCCATAACATTGCACAATTGGGTGGAAAAAGGCGTAAAACCCGCCGTCGGACGCCTTGGCGGCGGAGTTGCACGCATTGATGTTATTTCGGGGTATAGCTGTCGCACGCGCAATAACCAAAAAGGCGAAAAGGTTTCGGAACATGGCAAAGGGAAAGCCGTGGATATTTCCGGTATTACTCTTGCTAACGGTGTATCGATTTCGGTCCTAAAAGGCTGGAATAGCAAGGCCCAAGGGAAGCTTTTACGGGCCATGCACAAGTCTGCCTGCGGTCCGTTCGGAACGGTGCTTGGCCCTTCTGCCAATAGCTATCATCGTGACCATTTCCATTTTGATACCGCCAGTTATCGCAGCGGTTCGTATTGCAAATAGCCTTTATAGTGGCGGAATAAAGCCAAGAGGTATGAAGCCCATAAAGATATTTCCACGATTAACGGTGAGGGGCGCATGAATATCGGTTGCGGAACCACTCGTAGTTGCGAGGCCTTTTAGTACCGTTTTAACCATGTGGGATTGTTCAGGCGGGATCGCGCCAAGCCTATCCAACATCGCAAACCCTTGTTCCCAGTCGGGCGTCGAGAAGGTGAGCGAACCCGTAGCGAACCCTTCGGAATCAAAGGTGAGCGCACCAGAAAGAGTGACATTCACTTGCCCTTGCGAGAGTGTAAATTCGTTGAGGGTGAGAGCGATGAGTTTCGCGGGCACCTCGCCTCGACCAAGGGGCGCATCAAACTCCAAATTGGCGTCAAACACCACGGTTTCAATCAAAACGCTGCCCGCTGGATCAATTAGGGATGGCAGAGAGACGTCCGACATCGTCACTGAGATATCATGAGAGAAAGGAAGAGTACCTTGACGAGAAGCCGCCGAAATTGCGCGGGACTGATACGTCGTGCCTTCGTTCAAGACAACTTCAAGGTCCTCGCCGGTCAATTGAAACCGATCAAGCGCCAGAGTGGAGTTGGGTTTTACAACGAGGCTTGCCCGAAGGTCCGACGTTGAAATCTGTGCCGAGATGCCCTGATACTCAATCAGTTGTTCGTGGGGCCAAACGGCGATGATGTGATAGGGCTTATAACTTAAGGCAAAGACTTGGAAAAAAGGAGCCTTCCATCGAAGCCCCGACAGCATGAAAATATCGATATCCTTGATTGTCGTGTCAAACCGGTTTGGGAAACCTGCCGTATTCAAGCTAGAATACGCGATTGAATTCCCTGCGTCGGTGGCGTCTTCAATGGCTGAAACCGCAGCTTTTTCCACCGCATTCGCGCCGACAAACCAATAGCCGCCCCAGAGAATCGACATGATAGCCAAAAGCCCAACAAAAAACCGCATATCTGCCCTTTCAAACATATACTGTCTGTTGTTTATAAGGGGGAGCGAGAAAGGACCAGTGCAATGACTGACACGCCCCTTTGGGTTTTTGGCTATGGCTCTCTGATGTGGAGGCCTGGTTTTAAGTACAAAAACCGCCAAGTCGCCCGACTCTCGGGGTACCAGCGCAGTTTTTGCATGTGGTCCATTCACTATCGAGGAACTGTTGAGAGCCCTGGACTTGTGCTGGCTTTGGATCGGGACGAGGCTTCCAGTTGCCTTGGGTTAGGGTTTGAGGTTGCCGCACAAGACGCGGCCGATGCCCTTGAATACCTGCGGGAACGGGAGTTGATTTCTTCGGCCTATCTTGAAGTCGAATTACCGATGGACCTTGACGATGGGCGGCGCGTAACCGCCGTGACCTACGTTATCAACCGCGAGAACAGCCAGTATTGTGGTGGGATTGATTTGCAAAAACAAGCGCAAGTGATCGCGCGTTCGCACGGGGTCATGGGCCCCAACGTGGAATACCTGAAAAATACCGCCGAGCATTTGCGTGAATTAGGGATCGTTGACGCGGATATGGAATGGTTGGTAGCACAGGTTGACAAAGGGGACGGCGAATCGAGTGATTATTGATAAATTTCTAGTAAATCCGGCAGCTTGCCCTTACTCTAAACACAACAAAAACAGCGTCAGGATGTCCAAATGGACTTTATAGATCGCGAGGCCGAGCCGGAATTTACCCTGCCTACCCGCCAAATTACTCTTATGAGTGTGGTTCTGGCCATCATGATGGTTGGGGCATGGTTTGCGTTACCACGCATATTGCCGCTTTTCCTCGCGAATTTGTGGCTAAACGGGTTTATTTGCTTTGTGTTCTTCATCGGGGTCTTGGCGTGCTTTTGGCAAGTCATTCAACTTTATAGCTCTGTGAATTGGATCGAAGGTTTCGTGGTCAACCGCGCAGGGCACGAGATCGTGACGCCGCCGCGTTTGCTCGCGCCCCTTGCGGCACTTTTACGATCACGCGGCGCGCGGATGCAGATTAGCTCGACATCCAGCAGTTCCATTCTGGACTCCGTTGCAACCCGCATTGATGAGGCACGGGATATAACGCGTTATATCGTTAACCTTTTGATTTTTCTGGGACTTTTAGGAACGTTTTACGGTTTGGCGACCACAGTTCCTGCCGTGGTCGACACTATCCGATCCCTCGCACCACAAGAAGGCGATACGGGCGTTAAGGTTTTTGAAAAACTTATGAAGGGGCTTGAGGCCCAGCTTGGCGGTATGGGGACGGCGTTCTCGAGTTCGCTTTTGGGGCTCGCGGGCTCTCTTGTTGTTGGGCTTTTGGAGCTTTTTGCGGGCCACGGTCAAAATCGCTTTTATCGCGAGTTGGAAGAATGGCTTTCAACGATTACTCGACTTGGTTTTTCTTCGGGAGAAAGCGAGAGCGGCGGCGATGCAGGCCATACCGCGGTTGTGTTTGAACATATGGCTGACCATATGGAAGCGATGCGCGCAATGTTCACACAATCGGAGGCAAACCGCACCCTCATAGATGAGCGGATTAGCACCCTAACCACGGCAGTTGAAAGTCTTGCGAGGAACATAGAGCGCGGCCCAGAAAATTCGGCAATTGAGCGTATGCTGGAGGGGCAAGAGCGGTTGATCGAAACCCTTCAATCTAATGAGGACGAGGTGGGGTCTGGTGGAGGGAATTCCGATGCGGAAAGCCGGATGCGTTTGCGCTCGATCGACGTTCAATTGCTGCGTATCCTTGAGGAAATAAGCGCTGGTCGTCAGGAGTCGATTTCGGATTTACGCACGGATATTGCGGGTTTGACCAATGTCATTCGGGCGGCGACGGCGCCGTCACAAGAGGGGTAGGTCGTGGCCTTAAGTCGGCGCACAGGGCAACGTTTTCAAGGGTCGATCTGGCCCGGATTCGTGGATGCGATGACGGCCCTCTTGCTTGTGTTAATGTTTGTCCTCACCATTTTCATGGTGGTCCAATCGGTCCTGCGCGAGACAATTTCTGGACAGGAGACAGAACTTGATGAACTCACGTCGCAGGTTCTAAGTCTTGCGGAAGCCTTGGGTCTTGAGCAAACAACCAACCAACAATTGCAAAGTGAAGTCGTTCGACTTTCTTCAAACCTGCTCGATGCCCGCGATTCGGCAGATATTCAAGCGAGTATGATCGCGTCTTTGACAGTGAAAAATGATGCGCAATCGGTGGAAATTTCTGCGCGCAAGGCAGCAATTGCCAGCTTTGAGGCGCAAGTTGCGACGTTGTTGGCGCAACGGAACAAGGCTCTGGCGGATGGCACGGCGTTGGCAACAACATTGAGTGAAGCCGAGCAAGAGAAAGCACGGCTGATTTCCGAACAGGAAGCGTTGCAATTGGCACTCGCGAGTGTTCGTGAAGAAGTCGACCAAGGGGCCGAGGCCGCCAGGCTAGCCGCCGCAAAACGCGAGGCTCTAGAGGCGCTTATCGCGGATCTACAAGTTGAAAGCGCGCGTGAGAAAACGAGTTTGGCACAAACTTTGGCACGGCTTACGGAGCAAGAAACCTTGAATGCAGGGTTGTCGGATGGGCTTTTGGATGCCCAATCCAAGCTGGACGCAGTGGAAGTTGCACGACTTGCGGAATTAGCCGCGGCCGAGGCTTTGCGACTCCGTCTCGATACTGCAGCGACAGCACTGTCCGAGGAAGAAGCCGCGCGTTTGGCGGAAGCGGCCGCGGCCCAAGCGTTGCGGGATCGATTGGCGAATGCCGACGATGAGATAACCGCAATGAGTTTGGCTCTTGAGGCAAAGCGGCAAGAGGCCGAGGATACGCTCACATTGCTTGCCGCCGCAAATGATGCGCGTGGCGATTTGGACGAACGTTTAGCGGCAGCGCTGGCTGCAAAAATTCTCGCCGATAAAGGCTTGAGCGCGCAGGGGGCGGCAGCGCAAACGTTGGAAACTCAATTGGCTGCGGCTTTGTTGGCGGGCCAAAACTCTGATGACACCCTAGAGAATACCAAAGCAAAACTGGCCAATGCAGAGGCTTCTTTAGCGCTCCTGCAGGAGAAGTTGGCTCAATCGGGCGCGGATGAAGACGATATGCAAAAACGCCTTTTGACGGTATTAGCCGCAAAAAGCGAAGTTGATGCAAACCTCAACACAATCATGACAGAAGCCGAACAGCGCAGCGCATTGCTCAAAGTTGCGAATGATCGGCTTTCGGCGAAGGAAGCTGAATCCGCCGAAAGTCAGAGAAAAATGGCTGTTTTGAATGAGCAGGTTACGCAGTTGCGCGCTCAATTAGGTTCGTTGCAAAGCGTGTTGGATGCTTCCGCGGCAATTGATGGCGAGTCCAAAATACAGCTTCAGGCCTTAGGCTCACAACTCAATCAAGCCCTTGCCCGTGTGGCGAGCGAAGAGAAAAAACGCCGCGCTCTTGAAGAGGCGGAGCGCAAGCGACTCGAGGCCGAAGCGGAAATTCTCAAGGCCGAAACAAAAAATTTGGCACGATACCGTTCGGAGTTTTTTGGTCGACTGCGCGATCTTTTGGGTACGCAGGAAGGAATGCGTATCGACGGCGACCGGTTTGTATTCTCTTCCGAGGTTTTGTTTGAAACTGGCGCAGTCGAACTTTCTGAAGAAGGCAAGGGCGAGGTTGCGAAAGTCGCGGCGATCTTGAGGTCCGTCGTCGATCAGATTCCCCCGGAAATCGATTGGGTTATACGCGTGGATGGCCACACGGATGACACACCCCTTTTGAGCAACGGGAAATACAGCGATAATTGGGAGTTGTCACAAGGACGCGCCTTATCTGTGGTACGTTACTTGGTCGACGCATTGGATATTCCGCCCAGCCGTCTCGCGGCAAATGGGTTCGGCGAATACCAACCTGTCAACACTGATGACACGCCAGAAGCCCGCGCACAAAACCGGCGAATTGAACTCAAATTTACCGAGAAATAGGTGGGGTTCAAAACGAGCTTCCTTAGGTCTTGATTTTTGTTCCCAGACTGAACCGTATCGCGGTTTGGGTGCTTTCCTGTATGCCATTTTTCGGCGTTGGCCTCAGTCAACTTTCCGGCGCTGCAGGCACGGGCTAGGATCTTCCGCAAATTGGCTTGGCCGAAAAACATGATATCAAATAAAGATGCATCCCTTTCTCGCGGGTTTCGGAGAAAAAACTACCTAAAAGACTGGCCGCCTTGGGGTGTTTTGGGAGCCATCGAAAAGCCCGCATGTACTTGCGAATATTTAAGGACCGAGTTTGTTTCACCGCTTGGAATAATAACTGCTGAGTTTTATCCCGCTAGATTGCGCGGGTACTGCACTTTTCTAGGGGCTTTATACGATTTCTGGCGACTCAACTGCACGCTGGTCATGTGTAGTATTTGTAGAGACTATCTGTCCTCCTTTTTTTTTGGACGTGTCACGCAAAATCAACGCCTCCTGCATTTCTGCCCTGCCTGACTTCGCAAGTTCTGGCGGTGTCGTTTTCAAATTTGAGGCACCATCCCCCATGTTTCCTTTGGCGCTGCCGTTTTGGTGCAGTCAAAGTGAACATGTGGAAGCAGGGTATTTATAGAAAGGTCCCAAAACAATCTGAGGAACTTGTTCAACAGGGGCGACGACATTTCCTTACGTTATTTTACAGTGAGGCGCATGCCCAGAAAATTGAACTCTCAAAATCTAGAGATACTAGAGTATGAAGCCAATTGTCGCGTTCCTTTCATTTAGATTTGGTCTTGTCACGGTCTAATTACAGTCTCGTTCGAGCTGGGTTTGCCTGCGAATAGCGACGAGATACAGTCGGGTTTCGCCGTGATGCTGCGTGTTTCGCAACGACCAGCGGCCTAACGCGGCCTCAAGTTTTATCTGATTTGGGTGTAAGTCTTTCGACCCTTAACAAGTGGCTCAAAAGTACTAGGACGATGTTCAAATGCCCGGACCACAGGAAGGCGTCGAGAAAGAGATCGAACGCCTTCGTTCGGAAGTCCACTTGTTGAGCGAGGAGAGGAAAGTGTTCAAGTCGAGGCGTTCAGGATATGATCTGGGGAATCATGCTGCGCACAACCCTGCCGGGCAATGGACAATTCCTTGATTGAAACGTTCTTCAAATCACTCAAGGCAGAGCTGATCTGGCGCAACTGTCGGGAAAACAGACACCAAGCCGGAGGGGCGATCTTCCAGTATATCATTGGGTTATACAATCCAGGACGGCGACATTCGTCGTTAGGTGGCAAAGTCCCCTTGGCCTTCGAACGAAAAGCTGCTTAAAAAATCTGAATGACCGGAAGGTCAACGTAACATGACCAGACCCGTGCAGTACAGCTAGCAGGTTTTGCTTATCTGGAATGCTCGGCAGGCCAGCGCAAAACTGATCCCATTCATTGCCATCTCCCGTCTTCGAGATGACTTCAGCGCCTTTTCTCCAAAGTTCGACACTCACTCGAACGCATGGCATTCATGCTTTCATCCACTCAGCAAGTCGTTCTGCATGCTCATCTCGGCATATATCTTCTAGAGTGGCCGGTTCTATTTTATCATGGCCACGATCTGTAGGTTGCTAATTTGAAGTGGTCCCACTTTTTAGGACAGTTTTGCGGCTTAGCTAAGATGCATTCTGGTTAGGTTTCATGCCGCTTGGGTCATCTGTATTGGTTCAAAGTATGCGTCGTCTGGAGTTCTTTTATCAAGCGCGGTGTGCGGGCGCTCAACGTTGTAAAATCCTATCCAGTCGTCGATGACGCGTTTGGCTTGGAAACCGTCCTGTAATTCGTGCAAGTAGACAGCCTCCTGCTTGAGGGATCGCCATAAGCGCTCGATAAAGATATTGTCCAGATATCTGCCCCGCCCATCCATGGATATTTTGATCTTGGCGTCGGTCAGGGTGGTGATCCAGGCCGCACCTGTGAACTGCGATCCTTGATCGGTATTCATGATCTCGGGTTTGCCGTATTTTGCGATGGCCTCGTTTAAGGCTTCAACACAGAAGCTGGCGTCCAGCGTGTTCGATAGCCGCCACGCTAGCACCTTGCGCGTCGCCCAATCCATGATCGCCACGAGATACAAGAAGCCACGCCGCACTGGGATATAGGTTATATCGCTGCACCAAACATGGTTTGGTCGCGTGATTGGCAACTTCCTCAGCAGGTATGGATAAATGCGATGCTGAGGATGCTTCTTGCTAGTGTTTGGCCCTTTGTAGATGGCCTGGAGCCCCATCATTCCCATCAACCTGCGCACACGGTGGCGACCGGCATGGAAACCATTTCTCGGCAAGTAGGCCGCGATCTGGCGGCTGCCGAAGAACGGATACTTTGTGAACACGCGGTCGATCTCGTTCATCAATTTCAGTGTTTCCGCATTCAAGCCAACTTGCGTGTAATACAGCGATGACCGGCTGATCCTCAGCAGCTTGCACTGCTTGGTTAGGCTCAGATCTGTGCGATCACGATTGATCATCGCCTTGCGTTCGCTCGGGCTCATCGCTTCAGCCCTTGTGACAAAAAATCATTTTCGACCGCCAATTTACCGATCTTCGCATGAAGCTCTTTGACCTCGGCCTCGTTGTCTTCAGCCCTCCGGACCTTATCAGAAAAAACACCCGTCAGGCCATCAATCGCCTGCCGTTTCCAAGTTGTCACCTGCGTTGGATGCACTTTGTGCTTGGCTGCAATCTCTTGCGCCGTCTTGTCTCCACGCAGCGCCTCAAGCGCTACAGTGGCCTTAAACTTGTCTGAAAAACTGCGTCTCTTGGTCATTTGTGTATCCTGTCGTCATTGTTGGATACATCTTAGCACGCTGTCCAGTTTTGCCGGACCACTTCAATCTGAAGTGGTCCTGATTTTTAGGACAGGTTTGCGGCTCAGCTAAGATTTAATCTGGTCGGTCTCATGGGGCCTTATGGGTTCGTTCTGTGTCGAAGAATGTGTCGTTTGGTGATCGTTTGTCGAGGACCGAATGAGGCCGCTCGGAGTTGTAGAAACCAATCCAATCTTTGATCACGCGTTTGGCTTGGAAACCGTCCTGCAATTCGTGCTGATATACGGCCTCCTGTTTGAGCGACCGCCACAGCCGTTCGATGAAGATATTGTCGAGATAACATCCCCGTACGTCCATCGAGATTTTGACGTCAGCATCGGTCAATGTTGTGATCCAGACGGACCCCGTGAACTGCGGTCCTTGGTCGGTATTCATGATCTCGGGCTTGCCGTATTTTGCGATGGCCTCGTTCAAAGCGCCAACACAAAAGCGGGCATCCAACGTGTTCGACACCCCCCCAAGCCAGCACCTTGCGTGTCGCCCAATCCATAATCGCCACCAGATAAAAGAACCCACGCCGCACTGGAATGTAAGTGATGTAGCGGCACCCGTCGCCCGGCAGCATGTTTACATGCTCGAGAGGAGAACGTGGTTCGGCCGCGTGATTTCTAGCTTCCGTAGCTGAAAGGGATAAATCCGGTGTTGAGGGTGCTTTTTGCTGGTAATTGGCCCTTTATAGATCGCTTGCAGCCCCATCAAACCCATCAAACCCATCAGCCGCCGCACGCGATGGCGACCCGAATGGAACCCATTTCTCGGCAAGTAGGCCGCGATCTGGCGGCTGCCGAAGAACGGATATTTCGTAAACACGCGGTCGATTTTATTCATCAGCTCCAATGTAGCTGCATTCACCCCGACTGGCGCATAATACAGGGATGACCGGCTGACCTTTAGCAGCTTGCACTGCTTTGTCAGGCTCAAATCTGTGCGGTCTCGGTTGATCATTTCTTAGCGTTCACTCGAGCTCATCGCTTCAGTCCTTGTGAAAAAAATCATTTTCGACCGCCAACTTCCCGATCTTCGCATGAAGTTCTTTGACCTCGGCCTCATTTTCTTCCGCTTTCTTGCTCTTGTCCGAGAACGCCCCAGTCAGGCCATCAATTGTCTGCCGCTTCCATGTCGCCACCTGCGTCGGATGGACTTTGTGCTTGGTTGCAATCTATTGCGCCGTCCTGTCTCCCCGCAGCGCCTTAAGGGCCACCGTAGCTTTGAACTTGTCCGAAAAACTGCGTCTTTTCGTCATTTTTGTATCCTATCGGCGTTGTCGGATACGCCTTAGCACGCTGTCCGAATTTGCCGGACCACGTCAATCTGATCCAAAAACGATATGGCTGCAAACGGCATCGGGTCCTTTCAGTGCAATGGCCAGGACCCGGTGGGCGGTAAAAGAAACAAGCAGCTAAAGGACTCATGATTTGAGCAGATGTGAGAAAGACACCGAGACCGTAAGTACAAATGATCGACTAGATCAAAGCATGGAAAACCAGTGTGGAGCTAAGAGTATCGAGTTCGCAGTATTGATTCGTACCTAACCCCCGCATCACCATACTGGCCCGCAGCATGTGAAACGCCGCAAACTGAGGTCTGACACATTACCGTTCCTGATAACATGTTCAAATCGTCGGAATATCTCTTGCATCAAACGAGGCATCAACACCAGATTATCAGAAATAGCTGCCAAAATGCATGGCTTCGAAGTCTCCCCTCTCGTGCAGGTAAGAATGCGCGAGAGGGGAGTTGATGAGTGGCAAAGGCAATTGTAATGGGAAATCCATGGTTGAGACGTTCTTCAAATCGCTCAAGCCAGAATGATTTGGTTCAACCGCTGGGATACCAGACGCCAAGTCGAAGGCGCAATCTTTCTACGCACCAATAGTTTTTTAAACCCAAAGAAGACAGTACCCTGCACGGGGGGGGGGTAAAAGCCCATTGGCTTTCGAAGGAAAGGCCGCATAAGGCGTTGGGAGTCTGGAATGTAAACGCGACCAGTCCAAGCTGCGCAAAAAATTATTTAGACTGCTCCTCAACCATCACGGGGATGGCTGAGGATTAGAGAATTAACCTTAAAGGACTGCATTATTCTGCTGTAAGAAGCGGAGGCTTTTTAGAGGAAAGTTTAGGGGCTTCGGGCTTGAAAACCTGAAGATCAATTTTTCCATTTTTAATTCCGACTTTCACCAAACCGCCTTTGACCAGCTTTCCAAAGAGCAATTCCTCGGCCAATGGTTTCTTGATGTGCTCTTGAATCACGCGACCTAGTGGCCGTGCTCCCATTTTGTCGTCATAGCCAGCTTCGGCGAGCCATTCTGCAGCAGGGCGCGTGAGTTCGATTGCAACGTTTCGATCCAAGAGTTGGGCCTCAAGTTGTAGAACGAATTTTTCGACCACTTGCAGGATGATCTCTTTGCCCAACGGCGCAAAGCTGACAATGGCATCAAGACGGTTGCGGAATTCTGGAGTGAACATGCGTTCAATCGCAGCGGTATCCTCGCCTTCTCGTCGGTCACGGCCAAATCCAATGGCAGCTTTGGCTTGATCAGCGGCCCCAGCATTTGAGGTCATAATTAGGATCACGTTGCGGAAATCCACCGCGCGACCGTTGTGGTCAGTCAGTTTGCCGTGGTCCATCACTTGAAGCAGGATGTTGAAGACATCCGGATGCGCCTTTTCGATCTCATCAAGAAGCAAGACACAATGCGGGTGTTGGTCCACACCATCCGTGAGCATGCCGCCTTGATCGAAGCCGACATATCCGGGAGGGGCGCCGATTAGACGGGAAACCGCGTGTTTCTCCATATATTCGGACATGTCGAACCGAAGGAGTTCAACACCAAGGATATCCGCAAGTTGGTTGGCAACTTCGGTTTTACCCACACCCGTTGGACCTGAAAACAGGTAGTTCCCGATGGGCTTGTCTGGTTCGCGCAGTCCCGCCCGAGACAATTTAATCGCGGACGCGAGCGTTTCAATGGCTGGATCTTGGCCAAAGACAACCCGTTTTAGTCCCTTTTCAAGATCGCGCAGAATTTCGGCGTCATCTTTGGACACATTTTTGGCGGGAATGCGGGCGATTTTTGCCACAACCGCTTCGATTTCCTTGACGCCAATTGTTTTGCGACGACGACTTTCTGGAATCAGATGCTGTGCGGCACCCGCTTCATCGATCACGTCGATTGCTTTGTCCGGAAGCTTGCGATCGGCCATATAGCGCGACGAAAGTTCGACTGCAGTTTTGATCGCGTCCGAGGTGAAGCGCACATCGTGATGTTCTTCAAAATAGGGCTTCAACCCTTGCAAGATTTTGATCGCATCTGGAACTGTTGGCTCGTTTACGTCGATCTTTTGGAACCGACGTGAAAGCGCGCGGTCCTTATCAAAGTGTTGACGGAACTCTTTGAAGGTGGTCGACCCCATGCAGCGCAATTTTCCGCCCTGCAACGCAGGTTTAAGCAAATTGCTCGCGTCCATAGCGCCGCCAGACGTCGCTCCAGCCCCGATGATTGTGTGGATTTCATCGATGAATAGAATTGCGTCTGGATGGTTTTCCATTTCGGTCATGACGGCTTTGAGGCGCTCTTCAAAGTCGCCGCGGTAGCGAGTGCCGGCCAAGAGCGCGCCCATGTCGAGCGAATAAATAGTAGCATTCGCCAAAACTGCGGGCGTTTCACCTTTGACAATCTTGCGGGCCAAACCTTCGGCAATCGCTGTTTTACCCACGCCAGGATCGCCAACCAAAAGCGGGTTGTTCTTGCGACGGCGGCACAACACTTGGATGCAACGTTCGACTTCATGAGCACGACCGATCAGAGGGTCGACTTCGCCCTTGGCTGCTTTCGCATTCAAGTCGACACAATATTTGGCAAGTGCGCTGTCTTTGGAATCGCCTTCCTCCGCGAGCGGGATGTCCTCATCGGTCTCAGGGGAGCCAGTAACGGGCCGTGCTTCGCCGTAGGCGGGGTTTTTAGCTACACCATGCGCGATGTAATTTACGGCGTCATAGCGAGTCATGTCTTGTTCTTGAAGGAAGTAGGCCGCATTAGATTCGCGCTCGGCGAAAATCGCAACAAGGACATTGGCCCCTGTCACTTCGGTGCGACCCGAAGATTGAACATGGATGGCCGCGCGCTGAATGACGCGTTGGAAGGCCGCCGTTGGGACGGCTTCGGAGCCTTCGACGCTTGTTTCTAACGAAGAAAGGTCGTCTTCGATGAATTCAAGCAATGTGGCGCGCAGTATATCGAGATCAACATTACAGGCGCGCATCACCTGAATGGCGTCAGGCTCATCAAGAAGCGCAAGGAGCAAATGCTCCAATGTCGCTAATTCGTGCTTACGTTCGTTTGCTAAACCAAGAGCGCTGTGGATCGCGGCTTCGAGCGTATTGGAAAATGAGGGCATTCCACTTTCCTTTCTTTGAGATTGCAAACACCAGTATCGGTGTCCTGTTCTTATAGATTTCGGTTTTCTGACGCAGTCTTCAAGAGCAAACACCAAACTTCCCGAATATTTCTCAGTTTCACACCGAGTTGTTACCTTTCAGCTAAGAAAAAGCGTGATTTTTGATATCACATCACCTTTTTTCGATTTCCACGGGGACAACAAGTTTGGCCTCGCACAAGCGCGAGTCGTAAGTTGAGGTCACCGCAGGGGTAGTAAGCACTGAGTTGGGACCTAGAAACCGTTTCTCCGCGTACGGAGTTCGGCGAAAACCTCGACGTTCGAGGCCTCCTGTAAGTTGAGCGTAGCGCGAATGTGGGCGTCTTCATATCGTAAAAATGGATTGGTCGCACGTTCTTGACCCAAAGTTGAGGGAATCGTGGGCAATCCCGCGTCCCGCGCCGCTGAAATCTCGGTGATACGGGTGATCAGGGCGGTGTTTTCGGGATCAACCGTTAGTGCGAAATTTGCATTGTGGGCGGTATATTCGTGTCCCGAATAAAGAAGAGTCGTATCTGGCATTTTGGCAAACTTTTCCATGGAGCCGAGCATCATTTCCGGCGACCCTTCAAACAAACGCCCACATCCCATCACCATCAGGCTGTCGGCGGTAAATATCGCGCCGGTCTTGCGAAAATAAAATGCGATATGTCCGATTGTGTGCCCGGACACGTCGAGAATTTGAACGCTTTCGCCGCATATCGTTAAGACACTGCTGTCCTCGACCGCCAAGGTGAGTGGGGGGAGGCGGTGAGCGTCGGCTTTGGCGCCGATAATGCGCGCCTTCCCGACAGAAAGCGCCTCAAGCCCGTCAATATGGTCCCAATGATGATGCGTGATCAGAACATCCGTCAGCGTCCATCCCTTTTGCGCGAGCACAGCCTCAATGGGCGCAGCCTCCGGAATGTCCACTAAAGCGGTCTCGCCAGTTTCGCTATTGTGAATTAAATAAGCGTAGTTATCTTTCAAGCAAGGGATCGTGACAATCTCGAGGGGCATGGCGTTTTGTGCTCGCTTTGATATGGTTCACGTCAGCTTTGCCGATTTTGGCCGCCGTTCCTAGGGGAAAAGATATGCACCTTGATGTGCGCGACCTGAAAACGTTCTACTACCGAAGCGCTCTGGGGCGGGCGGCGCAAAAGGCGATCCGCGATCAGGTGGTAGAGTATTGGCCCGAAGCCAAAGGGCAAACTGTGGTGGGTTATGGTTTTGCGGTGCCTCTTTTGCGGCCTTACTTGGGCGATGCTCGGCGCATTGTCGGTTTGATGCCGGGGCCACAGGGCGTGATGCCGTGGCCTGCAGGGCAAAAAAACGTCTCGGTTCTGAGCGAAGAAGTGAACTGGCCACTGGATACAGGATCGGTCGACAAGCTCGTCCTCCTTCACGGGCTTGAAACCAGCGAGCATCCGACCGCATTGCTTGAGGAGTGCTTTCGCGTTTTAGGGCCGGGGGGCAAGGCGCTCTTTATCGTGCCCAATCGCGCGGGGCTTTGGTCTCGTAGCGATCGCACGCCTTTTGGGTTTGGGCGTCCTTATTCGTTGATGCAGCTCGAATCACAACTCAAAATGCATCACTTTTTACCTGAGCGACACAGGGCGGCCCTCTTTGCCCCTCCCTCAAGCAAACGTTTTTGGCTCAGAACCGCGCCTGTCTGGGAAAAGACAGGGCGAAAAATATCGTCCTATTTGGCGGGTGGGGTTTTAATCGTCGAAGCCACAAAGCAAATCCAAGCGCCAACGCGTCCTGGCCTGCCTGTCGCATTTAAGAGGCCGCTGGGGGTTTTTGAAGGCATCAGAAAACCCAAAGGGCGGCCGGTAGGCGAAGGAATTTAAGGAGTTTTTGAAACTCTCCACAGTTTTTAAACAGTAACGGGGCCAAATGACGCAGTTCTCCCATAGCGCACCGATTCATGGAATCAGATAAAGGGCTTGGAAATCTAATAAATCACAGTCCCAATGTGAGAAAAAAAGCGAAGATTTCTGTCGCTGTCTGCGCACAGCCCTGTTTCATGGGCCAATTGATATAGTGTAAACGCGTATAGAGTGTTGCGACGTGGCAATTGCTCTGCTACATCACAGCCGATTTCAACGCGTGTGTGAACATGCGTTACTTAGGCTGCCTCACTAAGTCCTGCATAACGCGGGGTACCGAAGGAGGCCCAGACTAGCGGAAGGGTGGACGTGTCCGAACCAGCTTCGATCTCCTCTGGCATTGCTACGCGCTATGCCACGGCCGTCTTTGACTTGGCCAAAGAAGGCAAAAAACTCCCAGCCCTTGAGGCTGATTGTGATGCGTTGGAAAGCGCACTTAGTGACAGCGACGATTTTGTGACTTTGATTTCTTCACCCGTGTTATCGCGTGACGAGCAAAGCAACGCTGTGACTGCTATTGCCAAAGCAATGAAACTCTCGCCTATCGTGTCTAACACGCTGGGTCTGATGGCCGAAAAGCGTCGCCTTTTCGTGCTGCCCCAATTGATCACGGCTCTGCGTACGCGGATTGCCGATGAGAAGGGGGAAGTCACCGCCGAAGTGACGGCAGCTAAGAAGCTGACCAAAGCTCAGGCAGACGCGCTTGCCAAAACGCTTAAGGCGTCAGTTGGCAAAGATGTCATCGTGAATGTTGCCGTGGATGAATCCCTCATCGGCGGCCTTATCGTTAAGATGGGCTCAAAGATGATCGACACGTCGATCTCCTCTAAGCTCGCTAACCTCCAGAACGCAATGAAAGAGGTCGGATAATGGCTATCCAAGCTGCCGAAATTTCTGCGATCCTTAAGGACCAGATCAAAAACTTTGGCCAAGACGCCGAAGTGGCCGAAGTCGGCCGAGTATTGAGCGTTGGCGATGGTATCGCTCGCGTGTACGGGCTTGATAATGTTCAAGCTGGTGAAATGGTTGAGTTCCCTGGCGGTATCGTCGGGATGGCTCTGAACCTTGAAGCTGACAACGTTGGTGTTGTTATCTTCGGGTCTGACCGTGACATCAAAGAGGGTGACCTCGTTAAGCGGACAAACTCCATCGTGGACGTTCCTTACGGCGATGAGTTGCTCGGACGTGTTGTTGACGGTCTGGGTAACCCGATCGACGGCAAAGGCCCAATCAAAACAAAAAATCGCGCTGTTGCGGACTCCAAGGCTCCGGGCATTATTCCCCGTAAGTCTGTTCACGAGCCAATGGCGACTGGTTTGAAATCTGTTGACTCGATGATCCCCGTTGGCCGTGGCCAGCGCGAATTGATCATTGGTGACCGTCAAACAGGTAAAACAGCGATCGCGCTCGACACGATCCTGAACCAAAAATCTTACAATGAGGCCGCTGGCGACGACGAGAGCAAAAAGCTCTACTGCGTTTACGTTGCGATCGGTCAAAAGCGCTCCACAGTTGCTCAGCTTGTTAAAAAGCTCGAAGAAACTGGCGCGATCAAATACACAATCGTTGTGGCTGCGACGGCTTCGGATCCTGCACCTATGCAGTTCCTTGCGCCATATGCTGCGACTGCGATGGCGGAATTTTTCCGTGACAATGGCCGCCACGCTTTGATCGTTTATGATGATCTTTCCAAGCAAGCCGTGTCCTACCGTCAAATGTCCCTCTTGCTGCGTCGTCCACCCGGACGTGAAGCTTACCCAGGCGATGTTTTCTATCTTCACTCCAGACTTTTGGAGCGGTCTTCGAAATTAAACGAAGATAACGGTTCTGGTTCTTTGACGGCGCTGCCGATCATTGAAACTCAAGGCGGCGACGTTTCTGCGTTTATTCCGACGAACGTGATTTCGATCACCGACGGTCAGATTTTCTTGGAAACTGAATTGTTCTACCAAGGTATCCGTCCAGCGGTTAACACTGGTCTCTCGGTTTCGCGTGTTGGGTCTTCCGCACAAACAAACTCGATGAAATCGGTGGCTGGTCCGGTTAAACTTGAGCTTGCTCAGTACCGTGAGATGGCTGCCTTCGCACAGTTTGGTTCCGATCTCGATGCTGCAACTCAGCAATTGCTGAACCGTGGTGCTCGCTTGACCGAATTGATGAAGCAGGCTCAGTATTCGCCCCTTACAAACGCAGAAATCGTTTGTTTGATCTTGGCGGGTACAAAAGGGTATCTGGACAAAATCGCAGTGAAAGACGTCGGACGTTTTGAGGCGGGACTTTTGTCTCACCTACACAGCAAACACGCTGACATCTTGAAATGGATTGCTGATGAGGACCCCAAAATTAAGGGGGACGCAGAAGCCAAGATTCGTGTCGCACTCGATGAGTTCGCTGCTAATTTCGCCTAGTATTTTCGCCTTAGGATAGGATTGGATACATGCCAAACCTGAAAGACCTAAAAAACCGGATCGAAAGTGTCAAATCGACACGTAAGATCACCAAAGCCATGCAGATGGTTGCCGCGGCGAAACTTCGCCGCGCGCAAGATGCTGCAGAAGCTGGTCGCCCTTATGCAGAACGGATGAATTCCGTTCTGGGTGGCCTAGCTGCGGCGGTTGGTGGCTCGTCCTCCGGTCCGAAGTTGCTCACGGGTACGGGTTCAGATCAAGTTCACCTTTTGGTGGTCATGACGTCTGAACGCGGTCTCTGTGGGGGTTTCAACTCTTCTATTGCCAAGCTGGCCCGCGCAAAAGCTCAGGAGCTTCAAGCGGCTGGTAAGACGGTCAAAATCTTGACTGTTGGCAAAAAAGGGCGTGACCAGCTCAAACGCGATTTCGCGGGCTCTATGATCAGCCACGTTGATCTGTCCGATGTTAAACGTGTTGGCTATGTCAATGCTCACAAGATCGCGACCCAAGTTCTTGACCGCTTTAATGTCGGTGAATTTGATGTCGCAACGATCTTTTATAGCCGCTTTGTAAACGTGGTGACCCAAGTGCCAACAGCACAACAGGTGATCCCGGCCTCGTTTGAAGAAACGAGCGAAGCATCAACGCTCTATGATTATGAACCCAGCGAAGAGGCGATCCTTGCGGATCTCTTGCCGCGTGGTGTGGCCACACAGATTTTCGCCGCTCTCCTTGAGAATGGCGCATCTGAGCAAGGTGCTCGGATGTCTGCAATGGACAACGCAACACGCAACGCGGGTGAAATGATTGAAGACCTGACCATTGTGTACAACCGCTCGCGTCAGGCCGTCATCACCAATGAGCTTATCGAAATCATTTCGGGCGCTGAAGCGCTCTAAAGGACCGGAGAAACAAAATGGCAAAAGCGAAAGCTACTGGCAAAATCACAGCTGTGATTGGCGCCGTTGTAGACGTTAAATTCGAGGGCGAACTGCCTAAGATTTTGAACGCTCTTGAGACAGTAAATAACGGCAACAAGCTGATCCTCGAAGTGGCTCAGCACCTTGGCGAAAACACTGTACGGACAATTGCGATGGACGGAACAGAGGGCCTCGTTCGCGGCGCTCCTGTGACGGACCTTGGCGAGCCGATTTCGGTTCCCGTTGGCCCCGCAACACTTGGTCGTATCCTGAACGTCACCGGCGATCCCGTTGATGAAAAAGGTCCGGTCAAAACGAAAGAGCGTCGCGCGATTCACCAGCCTGCGCCTTCTTTTGATGAGCAGGCGACGTCTTCCGAGATGCTCGTAACAGGCATCAAGGTTATCGACCTTCTCGCGCCTTACACCAAAGGCGGCAAAATTGGCCTCTTCGGTGGTGCGGGTGTTGGTAAAACAGTTTTGATCATGGAATTGATCAACAACATCGCCAAAGTGCACTCTGGCCTCTCCGTATTTGCGGGTGTTGGTGAGCGGACACGTGAAGGCAATGACCTTTACCACGAGATGATCGAATCCGGCGTTATCGTTCCAGATGACCTCGAAAAATCGAAAATCGCGCTGGTTTATGGCCAAATGAACGAGCCTCCCGGTGCGCGTATGCGTGTTGCTTTGTCCGGTCTCACAATTGCTGAGCAGTTCCGTGATGAAACAGGTTCCGATGTTCTGTTCTTCGTGGACAACATCTTCCGCTTTACACAAGCGGGTTCCGAGGTTTCGGCACTTCTAGGTCGTATTCCTTCCGCTGTGGGCTACCAGCCAACATTGGCGACCGACATGGGCGCGATGCAAGAGCGTATTACATCGACCAAAGCTGGTTCGATTACGTCGGTGCAAGCCGTATACGTTCCTGCGGATGACTTGACTGACCCTGCGCCAGCCACGTCGTTTGCTCACCTTGATGCGACAACGGTTCTTGACCGTTCGATCTCGGAAAAAGGCATCTACCCTGCGGTGGATCCCCTTGGTTCGACATCGCGCTTGCTTGACCCGCTCGTTATTGGCGAAGAGCACTATAAAGTTGCGACAGAGGTTCAGCAGATCCTTCAGCGCTATAAATCGCTGCAAGACATCATCGCGATTCTCGGCATGGACGAGCTTTCTGAAGAAGATAAGCAAACCGTTGCTCGGGCGCGTAAAATTGAACGCTTCTTGTCACAACCTTTCGACGTTGCGAAAATCTTCACCGGTGCCGACGGCAAACAGGTTCCTCTCGAAGATACAGTGTCTTCGTTTAAAGCTGTTGTCGCTGGCGAGTACGATCACCTCCCAGAGGGTGCCTTCTATATGGTTGGCGGCATCGAAGAAGTGATTGCAAAAGCTGAGAAAATGGCTGCTGACGCTGCTTAATGTAACGGGTTTTTGGCGGGTTCCGGCCCGCCAAACAAACTCTGAAGGAGGCCGATATGGCTGAGAAACTGCAGTTTGATCTGGTAACGCCTGAGCGTAGCTTGGCATCGTATGAAGCAACCGAGGTGCAAATCCCGGCGGCCGACGGCGATCTCACAGCTTTGGCAAACCACGCGCCTTTGATCACAACGCTGCGCCCTGGTATCCTAAAAGTTGCCAGTGAAACAGGCACGCAAGAGTATCTTGTTACGGGTGGCTTTGCCGAAATTTCGGACAAGTCGACTTCGGTTTTGGCCGAAAAAGCCGCACCCGCATCAGAAGCGACCCAAGAGATGATCGATGAAATCGTTGCCGACGCCAAAAGGGCTCTCGATAACGCACCCGCCGACCAGATCGACATTCTTGCAAAACAGATTGCTGACATCGTTTCTTTGGCGAACCAGCTTGGCCTACGGGCTTAAATTAACTTATTTTGAATTTTAGAGGCCCTGCAAGGATTTGTGGGGCCTTTTGCCTTTTCTTGGCCTTTTTTCTCAATAAACTACCGAGAAGTTTGAGGAACATTCATGCGGCGTTTTCAAAATCACCAACTCGGAATTGATCAAGGCTCCCTTGTGCTGTTTTCGGATTTTCAGCACGATGGAAATATGTGGACGGGCGAGGGCCAACGCGAGCATCGCGAGGCGGTTTCTTTCAGCACCGCCTTTCGCACGCCACCCGTCGTTCAAATTTCGATATCCATGTGGGATTTTGACAGCGCAACCAATCAGCGTGGAGATTTAACGACTGAAAAAGTGTCCACCGAGGGGTTCGTCGCTGTGTTTAAAACTTGGGGCGACACCCGCATTGCACGCATTCGCGTCGACTGGACGGCGGTGGGGGAGTTGGAAAATGAGGACGACTGGGATGTTCATTAAGTTTTTGGGGCTCTTTCCACGGGCTCCAACTTTCCCTAGAAGGGGCCTATGAGCAACAAAATTGATCGATCCGGATTGCGGCCCAATTTTTGGGAATCCATCCCCCTCACGAAAATGAATTCCCGCGAATGGGAAGCGCTTTGTGATGGCTGTGGGAAATGCTGCCTCAACAAGCTCGAAGACGAGGACACAGGGGAAGTTGCCTTTACACGGGTTGCGTGCCGTCTTTTGGACGACGACAGTTGCCAATGTGGTCAGTATGAAATTCGCAAACAATTCGTGCCTGAATGTGTCTCCCTGAAGCCCGAAACGATCAAAGATGTCGCCTATTGGTTGCCCGCAACATGCGCGTACCGCTTGCTTCACGAAGGCAAGCCCTTGAACGATTGGCATCCCCTTGTTTCGGGTGATCCGCAGACCGTACACACCGCAGGAATCTCTGTGCGTGGCTGGACAATTCCCGAATTTGAAGTCGCCGAAGAAGATTGGGAAGACTATATCATTGAGGACTTGAGTTAATGTTTTTTGCATCAGACAACGCCGGAATGGCCCACCCCGAAGTGATGCAAGCCTTGCTCGACGCTAATTCGGGCTTTGCCATGCCCTATGGTGCCGACGCGATCATGGCCGAAGTGACCTCCAAAATCCGCACCATCTTCGAAGCACCCGAAGCCGTCGTGCATCTTGTGGCCACAGGGACGGCGGCCAATTCTCTTATTCTCGCCTGCCTAGCGCGACCGTTTGACACGATTTTTTGCAGTGATGTAGCCCATATCCATGAGGACGAATGCAACGCGCCGGAGTTTTATACGGGCGGCGCCAAGCTCACTTTGATTCCGACGACTGATGGAAAAATGTCCCCGCAATTTCTGGGAAGTGCCATTCGGGGCGAAGGCAATCGCGGCGTGCACGGACCACAGCGCGGCCCGATTTCAATCACCCAGCTCACGGAAGCGGGCACAATATACAACTTGGACGAAATTGCAGCCATTACGGGCTTGGCCAAATCCTATGGGCTCAAGACCCACATGGACGGCGCACGTTTTGCGAATGCGATAGCCGCATTGGGATGCACACCCGCAGAAATGACATGGCGAGTTGGGGTCAAGGCGCTGTCCTTCGGCGGGACTAAAAACGGATTACTTGGCGTTGAGGCTGCGGTCTTTTTTGACCCCAGCGATGCGGCCGAATTTGAGTTGCGCCGAAAGCGCGGCGCGCATTTGTTCTCAAAAAACCGTTTCCTTGCGGCGCAAATGTTGGCGTATCTTACTGATAACTTGTGGCTTTCGTCCGCCACTTCCGCCAATGAAAACACAGCGTATCTGGCGGAGGGGCTTGCAAAAGCGGGAGCCGAATTTGTCGGACCTGTAGATGCCAATATTATTTTCGCGGCCCTTCCTCGCGCTGCGCATCAAAAACTCAAAGAGGCGGGTGCCGTTTATCACATCATGGTCGGCGACCTAGACGGGGAGAATCCTGAGGAGCCTCTCATTGCACGGTTTGTTTGTGACTGGTCGATCAGCCATGAGATGATCGACCAATTCCTTGATGTTTTGCGAACTTAAAGTTTGCCCGCGAGGTGGAGATCAAGGTCGTCTAAACGGTCTTGACCCCAAAAAACTTCCCCGTCAGCAACATAGGTAGGGGCGCCAAAAGCACCCGCTTCTACGGCATCCTCAAGGTTGCGAGTATATGTTTCTGCACCACTTAGGAGGCCTGAGTTCACCAACTCAGGGTCGAACCCATTTGCAGCGAGGAGGGCGCGGATGACCCCCTCATCGGCCACGTCTTTTTCCTCGGCCCAACAGGCGCGGGTAAACGCGTGGGCAAGCGCGCCGACATCGCCGCCGGTGTTTTGGGCCGCAATGATTGCATAAGCCGAAGGGGCCATATTTGTGGGCCAATGCGCGGGTTTTATATTCGTGGGCAGGCCCGTGCGCGCGGCTTGGCGACGGATTTCCTGCAGGCGATATGCCATGCGATTTGGATGGCGATCCTTTGGAGGGGTGCCGCCCGTGCGTGCAAAAAGCGCCATAATGTCGAGCGGCTTATAGGTGACCTGCGCCGCGTGTTTTTTCGCGATTTCCTCAAGGCGTGCGCCTGCTAAATAGGTGAAAGGGGAAATCGTCGCGAAATAGTAGTCTATTTTAGTCATATATGGTCTCCAAGGCGGCATTTTCTTTGGCACGACGGTAGCGAGATGTTAAGCCGTGTCAACGTCATGATTCTGATACTGACTTTCAATAGGGACCCCCCTGCCATGTCCACCAAATCTGCTCCCAAACTTATCTCCGGAAATGCGAACCGTCCGCTCGCAACCGCCATTGCACGCCGTATGTCGCTGCATCGTGGTGTGAGCGTCGGCCTTGTCGACGCACGCGTTGAACGCTTTAACGACCAAGAGATTTTCGTCGAGGTTTACGAAAATGTTCGTGGCGAGGATATGTTTATCATCCAGTCCACGTCCAATCCGGCGAACGATAATCTGATGGAATTGTTGATTATCGCAGATGCACTGCGGCGCTCGTCCGCAGCGCGGATCACGGCCGTCATTCCCTATTTTGGCTACGCCCGTCAAGACCGCCGCACCAAGGCGCGCACCCCTATTTCGGCGAAACTTGTTGCAAACCTCATTACCCAAGCCGGTATCGAACGGGTTCTTACGCTGGACCTTCACGCCACTCAAATCCAAGGGTTTTTCGATATTCCCGTGGACAACCTCTATGCCTCACCCGTGTTTGCGCTTGATATTGAGCATGAATTCAAGGGCCGCATGGATGAATTGATGGTCGTGTCTCCGGATGTGGGCGGGGTTGCACGCGCGCGCGAATTGGCCAAACGGATCAATGCGCCGCTTTCCATTGTTGATAAACGTCGCGAAAAAGCGGGCGAAATCGCAGAAATGAAAGTGATCGGGGATGTGACGGGCAAAACCTGTATCATCGTGGACGACATGGTGGATACCGCAGGAACCCTTTGCAAGGCCGCAGAAGTCCTGATGGAAAGCGGAGCTAAGGAAGTCCATTCCTACATCACACACGGCGTCATGTCTGGGCCAGCCGTCGAGCGCGTTGCCAATTCGGTGATGAAATCTTTGGTGATTACCGATTCCATTCAGCCTACGAAGCCTGTTGTCGATGCGACAAACATTCGGATTGTTCCGACCGCTCCGATGTTCGCCCAAGCGATTCAGAACACATGGAATGGCACTTCGGTTTCGTCTTTGTTTGACGCTGACACGCTCGGGCCAATTTACGAAGGCACTTATACAACCTGAAAGTTTTGATTAAAGCGCGGCGAGTATTTGCCGCGCTTTAACACAGTCCGCGTCCATTTGCGCGATGAGGGCTTCAAGCCCGTCAAACTTTTCCTCAGGGCGCAAGTATTGAATTAGCGCGACGGAAATATTTTCCCCATAGATATCCCCCTTGAAATCAAAGAGGTAGCTTTCCAAGTTGGGTAGGTTTTCTCCAAACATTGGGCGCACCCCCATTGAGGCCGCGCCACTATATGTTCCCGCATACGGGCCAGTAAGAATATCCACCCGTACAACATAGACGCCGAATTTCGGAGGATGTAGGCCGGCGATTGACATATTAGCAGTGGGATACCCCAGCTCGCGGCCACGTTGATCGCCACGAATGACTTGCCCCTCGATACGATGATAATGGCCCAACATGCGGGCGGCAACTTCGGGTTGCCCAGCGGTTAGCGCCGCACGAATTGCGGAGGAGGAAACTTCATCGCCCCCGTCCGCAACCAGTTCTACGACCGTGACGCCAAAGCCAAACTCTTTTCCAAACGCGATCAAATCGATGGCGTTCCCTGTGCGCCCTTTTCCAAAACGAAAATCCTCGCCGACGGTGACATGACGGGCGCCAATGCCTTCGGACAGGATTTCTTGTGCGAAGGCGCGCGCCGAAAAGTTGGAGAGGGAGGCGTTGAAGTTTAACTCGTACAGCCTTTCAACACCCAGCTTTTCCAAGCGGTGGGCGCGGGCGGTCGCATTCATCAGGCGAAAAGACTCGCCTTTGGGGGCGAAGTATTGGCGCGGGTGGGGTTCGAACGTGAGAATTCCAAGGGGGGCCGTGGGGGCTGCAGCACGTGCAATATCGATAACTTTTTGGTGGCCGCGATGCACGCCATCAAAGTTTCCAATCGCAATGCTCGCGCCTCGGTACTTGGGGTCAATAAAGGTGTGATCACGGAAAATATGCATGCTTGGCACATATCCTCGGACGTTCGTCCGTGCAAGCATTTGTGGGGATTACTAGGGCAACTTACGTTAATGCGAGCTTGATATGGTGTGTTCGAAATACACTTATAGCAAGCTGAAATTCCCCGATATATCGCCATTTTTGGGAACTTGAGTTAGGATAGATCGCAAAGCCAAAATGGATGTAACTTCATGATTTCAAACCTGAAAACTCCACTATTCTCCGCAACTGTACTGTTTGCACTGGTTCTCGCAGGGACGGCAATTGCCCAAGATACCACGATGGACACGGGAGGTGCGTTTGATTTTTACGGCCAAGTAAGTCAAGGATATCTGGGGTATGATGACGGCGAGATCTCACAAAGTTACTTCCCCGTTGACAACGACAACTCTGGTTCCCGTATTGGAGTGAGATATGAAAACACCCTTGGGGCTGGATGGGGCATTGGTGGTCGTTTTGAAGTGGGGATTACTCCAAACTCCACATCGTCTGTAAATTTGAACACGCCGGTGGGGAGTGGGTATACAATCGACAAAACAAATATCCGCCACTTGGAGGTGGAATTTGAAAACGACCTTGTGGGCAACTTCGCGTTTGGTCAAGGATCAATGGCGACAGATGGCATCACGGGAATCGATTTCTCCAACACAACAGTGGTCGCTGGTGTCTCGGTCAAAGATTCTGCGGCGAGCCAATTGTTACGGAGCGTTGACGGCACCCTCAGCGGGGAAATAATTGCGGATTACTACAAAAATCTGGACGGCAGACGTTTGTTCCGCGTGCGCTATGATACGCCGAATTTCAATGGATTTATGTTCTCGGTGGCGCATGGCCAAGATGTCCTTCACGACAATGATGGCAATGTCTATTCCGATTTGGCGGGGCGCTATGAAGGGGAGACGGACACTTATCGCTTTATGGCGGGTGTCGGGGTGAGTTGGATTGGCGAGACCTTCGAAAACCTCGCGGGGTCTGCATCCGTTTTACACAAATCCTCCGGCCTCAATCTTACGGTGGCAAGCGGCACAACGAAGGACATTGGCGACTACAATTACGTCAAAGCAGGTGTTTTGCGTGATTTTTTTGACGCGGGCACAACGGCCTTCTCGCTTGATTACTACTTGGGCGCGGATATCCCTGCGGATGGATCATCAAGCAAGTCCGTGGGTTTGGCTGTTGTCCAAAACTTTGACAGGCAAAATTTGCAACTCTACGCCACGTACCGTCGCTACGACACCCAAGGGGTGGCCGTGTCCTATCTAGATAGTGAAGCTTTCTTGGCTGGTTTTCGGTACAGTTTCTAGATTTCAAGGGGCGTTGTATTTAGTCGAATTTTTTGGAGGGTGCGAGGACTATTGCCTCGCCTTTCAGCACGGGTTTTCCGTCGATAAGGCATAGACAATCAAGCGTCACACGTCTTTTGGAGTAGTCGATCTGCGCGACGGTAACTTCTGCACGGACGATGTCGTTTGGGCGCACTGGGGCAAGAAACTTGAGGCTTTGGCTTAGGTAAATTGTCCCATGGCCAGGGAGTTGTTCGCCGATCACCGCAGATACTAAACCCGCTGTCAGCATGCCATGCGCAATGCGACCCTCAAAAATGGTGTCCTGCGCATAGGCATCGTCGAGATGGACAGGGTTACGGTCAGTCGACACTTCGGCAAAAAGCTCGATGTCCCGATCTGTGATGACCTTCTCAACATGCCGCGACATGCCGACTTCCAAGTCCTCGATACAGACGGTGCCTCGGTAAAAGTTGTCCAACATTTGCGTCATACCTAAACCTATCGCGAAATAAAAATACCAACAGATTGCCTCTGTTGGTATTTTATTACTTTGCTGATGCAGAAAATCAAGTGTTTTTTAACGCAGGAACCCGATGGAATATGTTGGCTGAAAGCCAGAAACATCAAGATATGTCTTTAAACGCTTGGGGTTGGGCTGATCTGTTGTCCCAGTTTCTGCAGCTGCGAGGCCGCCAGTGATGAACAAAGAATCTATGTCTTCCCCCACGGCGCCTTGGATATCGGTGTGAATGCCGTCGCCAATGGCCAAAATACGGTCATCCGGAATGCCGCTGTCGATTTCCGCGAGTCGGCGGCGGGCTAGATCATAGATTGGTGGATGTGGTTTGCCGAAATACATACTCTCACCCCCCATTTCGGTATAGAGCGCGGCGAGCGCACCTGCGCACCATTCGCGGCGCTCCCCGCGGTCGACGACAATATCAGGGTTGGCGCACAGAAGTTTTAAGCCGCGTGTTTTGGCGGCAAGAAATGTGGGGCGGTTTACGGCAGGGTCGGCGAGGGAATCTTTGGGGCCGCAGCACACAATTCCTTCCGCCTCCGCTAGGGGAACCGCTGTGATTTCGCGTGCGTCCTTGACGACGGCGATAGGGCGAAAGAAGGCAGCCTTTTCGTCTTCAGTTCCCATGAAATAGACTTTTTCTCCGACAGCGCCGCGAAACATCGCCGAGCGCGCGGAATCGCCCGAGGTAGCGATGGCGTCCCATGCGTCGCGGGGCACGCCAAAGCCATCGAGTTGAATCTCAACCGAAGCGCGGGGGCGGGGCGAGTTGGTGACCAAAATGACTTTTCCGCCACGTTTACGGTACGCTTGCAGGGCTGCCACAGCGTCGGGGATCGCCGCGATTCCATCGTGTACACATCCCCAAAGGTCGACAAAAAGTGCGTCGTATGTTTCGGAAATTTCAGCGAGAGAAGAGACAATGCGCGACATAGAAACATTCCTTTTGATCAAAAAGGGGGCGCACATGGCACCCCCTTAAAAATTGTGAACTAACTCAAACTTTAAGGTTTGGGATGATCTGTTTTTTGCGGCTCATGATACCGGGAAGGACCACGCTGTCGCCAGAAACGGGCACACCGAAGCTTTTTTCTGCGACCGCTTTGACGGTGTCGTTTTGGATAAGCAGGGTGGCTTCTTCGGCGAGAATGTCGACAACAAACAAGAGAACGTGGTCAACATTATCCTCGGCGGCGACGGTCCCACACGAAGTCAAAAGGCTCGCCTTGCGGTCGAGTACGATTGCCGGAGCGGTGGTCTCAAGGACGGACACGCGGAATTTTACGTTGTCCACAGTGAATTCCTTGCTGTCCATACGCAGAAGCTCGGCGTCAGAGAAGCGTGAGATATCGGATTTCGCTGCGAACATTTCGGCGGCATACGTCGGAATGTCGAGGTCCAGTTCACCAGCCAATTTTTCCGCAAGGGCGCGATCTTGGTCGGTTGTGGTCGGGGAGCGGAATTCAAGCGTATCCGAAAGGATGCACGACAGCACGAGGCCCTTGATTGGGGCTGTCATATTCGCCGCGTTGTCGCCCATCAGATTGTGCATGATTGTGGCCGTACATGCGAGGGGGCGGATTGTGATCGAGATTGGGCCGCTTGTTTCAAGGCCGCCAACCAATTTGTGGTGGTCGATGATGGCTTTGATATCCGCGTTATTAATATTTGCAGGAAGTTCGGCTGGGTTGTTGGTATCGACGATCACAACGGGCGCGCCATCGGCAACATCCGTAATGATTTCAGGAGTTTCAAAGCCCCAGCGTTGCAGAACGAAAGCGGCTTCGGTGTTGGGAGTTCCGAGCAAAACGGCCTTGGCCGCCGTTGATTTCACGTCATTCAAGTACCAAGCCCAAATGAGGGCGGAACCGGCGCTATCGGTGTCGGGGGCTTTGTGGCCGAAAACGAGTGTTGTCATGAGATATGTCCAATTTCAAAGGGATTTGAGCGCGTTATAGGGGGAGTCGATGGGCTTGTCACGCATTGGTGGCGCGGATAACGTCACAGTTTTTACGCACGTGGCTTTAGGTCGCGCTCCTTGGAACCTGAAACTGGGAAACACTGTGGCCAAACCGAATGTAAAACCACGCGAAACAGATTTGTATCCGCCAGTGAAAGCCTATCTAGAGGCGCAGGGCTACGAGGTGAAGGCGGAAATCGGGGCGGTTGATGTTGTCGCTGTGCGCGGGGACGAGGCGCCGGTTCTGGTTGAGTTGAAGCTTGGGTTTACGCTCACGCTTTTGCACCAAGGTGTGGCGCGGCAAGCCATAAGTGATGATGTTTATCTGGCGGTGCCGCGCGGCAAAGGGAAACCTTTTTTGACGGCCCTCAAGGGGCATTTAAGTCTGTGTCGACGTTTGGGGTTGGGGCTTATTACTGTGCGTTTGAAGGATGAGTTCGTCGAAGTCCATTTAGACCCCGCGCCCTTTACACCCAGAAAATCCAAACCGCGCCAAACGCGATTGTTGCGGGAGTTTGCGCGGCGGGTTGGTGACCCCAATGCGGGCGGGCAAACGCGGGTTGGTCTTGTGACCGCCTATCGACAAGACGCCACCAAAATCGCCGCATTTTTGGCCAAGAATGGCCCGTCAAAAGGCGCGGTGGTGGCCAAGGCGACGGGTGTTGAGGTAGCGACGCGGATGATGGCGGATGATCACTATGGCTGGTTTGAGCGCGTCGGATTGGGGGTCTATGCGCTTACTCCCAAAGGGGAGCAGGCACACGCCTAGGCTAGTCGATCGGAAACAGGGTGTACCCCTCATTTGCCAGCAGATTCAAAATGCCTGTCTCTCCCGTTAAATGGGCCGCCCCGACAGCGATGAAAAGCCGTTTATCCTTTGCTTCCTCCAAAATGACGGGAATCCAAGCGGCGTTGCGATTAACAAGGGTGACGCGCTCTAGTTTGGCGAAATCCTGTTTTAGCAAGTCTGGATCAAGCCCAGGTGTTGAGAGGGCTGTGCGTCGGCTAAATTCCCAAATCGCACCGTGGTCACCGCGAAAATATCCTTCGCGCAGGGTAATAAAACTGTTCGTGGCGTCGGTTGTCATGGCGATCCCAATGCGCAAAGCTTCCATCGGGTCACCCTCTTCTAGGAGGTTGAAAATGCCAATCGCTGTGTCAAAAGGCTCAAGGCCTTTGGTCGCAACCCGTTTGTCGCGGGTATAGTTTTGAATAAGGGTATCCAAGCCCGCAGGCGCGTCTCCAGAGACGAAATCCATCGCACAAGGCGGGATGCCAAGCATCATCGTGGCATAGCCCGGCCTAAATTTGCTGGCCATGAACGACGGAATTCCCCGCACCCCCATTTCCTTGGAAAACTGTTGCCAAAGGTCTTCGGGAAGTTGGTCGGGAAGGGTTGGTCCGTCTTGAATGAACAAGATTTCCGGATTTTGGGCCATGTAGGTTTTAAGTTTTTTCACGTCGTTCCGCGTGGCTTCGAGCAGCACGAGGTCGGCAGAATCCAGATAGGGCGCGATTTTGAGCATGGTTGCATCGTGACGCGGATCGCCCATATGGAATGTGCCAAATAGGAAAACCTCTTGGTCGCCTTTTTGTGCGCGCCAGAAATTCCCGCTGGGAAATGGCTGCGCATTAACGACGGCGTCAAATGCCGCGCGTTCTTCCGATGGCATCGTCTGGATGAGGTCTTTCCCCTCACAGGTGGCGTGTGCTGGCAAAGAAGCGCCGAAGAAAAGTGCAATAAAATAGATAAAACGCCGCATAAAATCTCCTGTTATCTTAATAGATAGGGATTGATACCCCGCATGGAAATAGGGCGCGCGCGAATAGTGGAAAAATTTGCATAGTTGGCGGTTGACACCTTCGTGAGCGATACATAGGTTCCAGTCGTTATCACTCGACCGTGTTGAGTGACAAAGAATTGAAACCTCGAATGAAGGAGCGTTCTGAGATGGCATTTACACCGTTACATGACCGTGTACTCGTTCGTCGCGTTGAAAGCGACGAAAAGACTGCTGGCGGCCTATTTATCCCCGAAAGCGCAAAAGAAAAACCGGCTGAAGCTGAAGTTATTGCAGTGGGCGAAGGCGCACGCAAAGACAGCGGCGAGCTTATCCCAATGTCCGTAAAAGCAGGCGACAAAGTCCTGTTTGGCAAATGGTCCGGCACCGAAGTCACCGTTGACGGCGAAGAGCTGCTCATCATGAAAGAAAGCGATATCCTCGGCCTTCTCGGCTAAGCGATCCTTTCCCAACATTAATTTTCTGTAGGAGTGTCAAATGGCTAAAGAAGTCCGTTTTAACACAGACGCCCGCAATCGTATGCTTGCTGGTGTGAATATTTTGGCCGATGCGGTTAAAGTAACTTTGGGCCCTAAAGGCCGCAACGTTGTGATTGAAAAATCCTTCGGCGCACCCCGTATCACCAAAGACGGTGTGACGGTTGCCAAAGAGATCGAACTTGAAGACAAGTTTGAGAACATGGGCGCACAAATGGTTAAGGAAGTTGCTTCCCGTACCAATGACGAAGCTGGCGACGGTACAACAACCGCGACAGTTTTGGCTCAAGCCATCGTTAAAGAAGGCTTGAAATCAGTTGCTGCTGGGATGAACCCAATGGACCTGAAACGCGGAATCGACTTGGCTGTTTCCAAAGTTGTTGAAGCGATCAAAGCGTCTTCCCGTCCTGTAAAAGACAGCGACGAAGTTGCGCAAGTAGGCACAATCTCCGCCAATGGCGAAGCTGAAATCGGTCGTCAAATCGCAGACGCGATGCAAAAAGTTGGCAACGAAGGCGTTATCACTGTTGAAGAGAACAAAGGTCTGGAAACAGAAACCGATGTTGTTGAAGGCATGCAGTTCGACCGCGGCTTCCTTTCCCCTTACTTCGTGACAAACCCAGACAAGATGCTCGCTCAACTTGACGACTGTCTTATCTTGCTTCACGAGAAAAAGCTTTCTTCGCTTCAGCCAATGGTTCCTTTGCTTGAAACAGTGATCCAATCCGGTAAACCACTTTTGATCATCGCAGAAGATGTTGAAGGCGAAGCGCTTGCAACTCTCGTTGTGAACAAACTTCGTGGCGGCTTGAAAATTGCGGCTGTTAAAGCTCCTGGTTTCGGCGATCGTCGTAAAGCCATGTTGCAAGACATCGCGGTTCTTACGGGTGGTCAAGTGATCTCCGAAGACCTCGGCATGAAGCTTGAGTCTGTCACAATCGACATGCTTGGTTCTGCGAAAAACATCACCATCACCAAAGACGAAACAACAATCGTTGACGGCGCTGGCGTAAAAGCAGAAATCGAAGCACGCGTTTCCCAGATCCGTACACAGATCGAAGAAACAACTTCCGATTATGACCGTGAAAAACTTCAAGAACGCGTAGCCAAATTGGCTGGTGGTGTTGCTGTTATCCGCGTTGGCGGCATGACAGAAACTGAAGTTAAAGAGCGCAAAGATCGCGTTGACGATGCATTGAACGCAACACGTGCTGCGGTTCAAGAAGGCGTTATCGTTGGTGGTGGTGTTGCTCTTATTCAAGCAGCTAAGTCTCTTATCGGCATGACAGCAGCGAACGCTGATCAAGAAGCGGGCATAGCTATTGTTATGCGTGCTCTTGAAGCGCCTCTGCGTCAAATCGCAGAAAACGCTGGTGTTGACGGTGCAGTTGTTGCGGGCAAAATCCGCGAAAGCAACGACCCAACTTTCGGCTTTAACGCTCAAACAGAAGAATATGGCGACATGTTCAAATTTGGTGTTATCGATCCTGCGAAAGTTACACGCACAGCGCTTGAAGATGCGGCCTCTATTGCTGGTCTCTTGATCACAACAGAATGCATGATCGCCGAGAAACCAGCTCCTGCTGGCGGTTCCGGTGGCGGCATGCCCGACATGGGCGGCATGGGCGGCATGATGTAAGCTTTTAGCTTCATCAGAAAATTTGAAAGGGCCTGCGGAAACGTGGGCCCTTTTCCGTTGCGGCATATGAAAATCGACAGTTTTAAAATTGTTAAAGTTTTTAAAAACTCAATGCTCTTGCCCTAAAAGGCTGATGACGTCAAAAGGCGGTATGCGTCTTTTATTTCTAGTTGCCTTAGTAATGGTGGCCTTTGCTGCTAATTCTGTCCTCAATCGATTGGCCCTTGCGCAGATGGCCATTGATCCCGCAGGCTTCGCTGCTGTGCGTCTATTGTCAGGTGGTGTTTTTCTTTGGGTCGTGGTCCTGATTCGGGGACGCAAACTTGAGTCGGGCGGCGTGGGCGGCGTTGTCTCTCTTGCGGTGTATATGGTCGGGTTTTCCTTTGCTTACATCACTTTAGGCACGGGAGTAGGGGCGCTTATTCTGTTTGGCGGCGTTCAGATCACCATGTTTGTAGGCGCAATTCTCGCGCGCGAAAGCCTTCCAAACGCGCGGTGGATTGGGGCGGCTGTTGCCTTTGCGGGGCTAATGTACCTGCTTTGGCCCTCAGACGAAGCCACGGCTCAAATCTCGTTTTCGGGAGCAGCAATGATGTCTGCCGCTGCAATCGGATGGGGAATTTATTCACTTATCGGGCGTCACGCGGTTGATCCATTGGCGACCACCGCTGGAAATTTCGTTTTCGCGATCCCCCTGTCGCTTTTGGTCGTGTTGTTGAACGCTTCCACGGCCGCATATACCCCCACGGGCATTGCCTTGGCCATAATTTCTGGGGTCGTCACGTCGGGAATGGGCTATGCGGTTTGGTACGCAGTTTTGCCCAAACTCCCTTCTACGGTTGCGGCAATTTCCATGCTGACTGTCCCGATTATCGCGTCCATCGGCGGAGTTTTGATCCTGAATGAACCGCTGACCGTTAGACTCATGGTCGCCACGGCACTGGTTTTGGCGGGTGTTTTGATTTCCCTCAAGCGTCCTTCCGCAGGGTGATCCTCACAGGTCAGGAATTCCCCTCGTATTTTTGCACAACGAGTCTTATATTTTGGCAATGATGAAACGTTTTTTAGTAGCCCTCTTTTTGTTAGTGCCCGCATCTGCCTCGGCTGAATGCGTCATTTTTCTACATGGATTGGCGCGTGGATCGAACTCCCTGTTTGCTCTTGAGCATTATTTGGTGTCAGAGGGTTATAAGGTTGTGAATCAAGGCTACCCTTCAACAAAAATGAAGGTACAGGATCTCGTTGAAATAACCTTCCCACCCGCCGTGGCAGCTTGTGGTGACGAGAAAATTAACTTTGTTACCCACTCTATGGGCGGGATTCTGGTGCGTGTTTGGGTCGCCGAAACCGAACCAGAAAATTTGGGCCGTGTGGTTATGCTTGCACCACCAAATCACGGTTCGGAACTGGTGGATATCTTGGGGGACTTGGAGCCGTTTGAGTGGGTCAATGGACCTGCGGGGCTTCAATTGGGTACTGAAGCCGACGATATGATCGCACGCATTCAAAAGTCGCAATTTGAGCTCGGTGTTATTGCGGGGGATCAAAGCCTAAATCCAATCTACTCGGCCCTGATTGAAGGGCCCGATGATGGCAAGGTCTCTGTTGCCTCGACGCGCCTCGAGTGGGCGGCGGACCATATCGTTTTGCCTGTAAATCATACGTTTATGATGAATAACGCTTTGGTCATTCGACAGGTTTACACCTTCCTTGAGGAAGGAAAATTCGACCACAATCTAACGTGGACACAGGCGGTCGAGGATCTCCTTTTGACCCAAGACCTCCTGCCTGATTTTCTGCGTTAAGGTTTCGCGGTTTTTTTAGGGACGAGGCGGTTAACGTGGCCCATTTTGCGGCCAGATTTTACATCCGCTTTTCCGTACAAATGAAGCGCGGCATTCCCTTCGTCGGCCAAGGTTGAAACGCGGTCCATATCGGTGCCAATCAGGTTGTGCATTTCTACGTCTGCATGGCGGGAACCATCCCCAAGGGGCCAGCCGACCACCGCGCGGATGTGTTGTTCGAACTGGTCGATCACACAGCCGTTTTGCGTCCAATGGCCCGAATTGTGGACGCGTGGCGCGATCTCGTTGACGATTAAACCTTCGGATGTCACGAAAAGTTCGACCCCCATGACGCCAACATAATCCAATGCATTGAGGATGTTTGCTGTCAGTAGAACCGCGTCCATCCGTTGGCTTGACGTTAGGCGGGCAGGGACGGTCGTTGTGTGTAAAATCCCGTTGCGATGGACGTTCTCGCCGGGGTCATAACAGGACACCTGACCATCTATCGAGCGGGCTCCAATGACTGAGACTTCATGCGTAAAGTTGATGAAGCCTTCGAGCACGCTCGGCGCACCCGCCATGTCGGCGAAGGCCGACGGGGCATCAACGGGCGCCATAATCCGAGCTTGCCCCTTGCCGTCATAGCCAAAACGGCGGGTTTTTAGGATGGCTGGCGTGCCGATTGTTGCAAGAGAATCTGTCAGAGCTTCGAGTGTATCAACCGCTGCGTAAGGAGCTGTTTTCAAACCAAGACCGACAAGGAAGTCCTTTTCGGTGATCCTGTCTTGTGAGACGCGAAGGGCCTCGCGGCCCGGGCGAATTGGGCACAGAGACTCGAGGTGATCGAGGGCTTCGGTTGGGATGTTTTCAAATTCGTAAGTTATGACATCTACGCTTTTGGCAAAAGCTGTGAGAGCCGCCAAATCGTCGTAATTGGCCGTTGTGACCTTGGCTGCCACGTCGCCCGCCGGAGGGTTCACTCCAGGTTCAAAAATGTGACAGGCAAAGCCCAGACGCGAGGCGGCGACCGACAGCATTCTTCCAAGCTGCCCCCCGCCTAAAATTCCAATCGTCGCACCGGTTTTTAGCATTGCTTCACTCATCACTTGGTTCTTCCGGAATGGAGGCTGCGAGGTCCTCGCGCCACTGGTCTAATCGCGCGGCAAGGTCAGGATCATTATTGGCCAGAATCCCAGCGGCCATGAGGCCCGCATTGGCAGCCCCTGCAGCGCCAATCGCCATCGTCGCGACGGGAAAGCCCTTAGGCATTTGGACGATGGAATAAAGGCTATCCACACCAGAAAGTGCGCGGGTCTGGATCGGCACGCCAACTACAGGAACACGGGTTTTACTCGCCATCATTCCGGGCAAATGCGCGGCACCACCGGCACCTGCAATAATAACCTGAAGGCCGCGCGACACGGCTGTTTTGCCGTAAGCCCAAAGGCGGTCCGGCGTGCGGTGCGCGGATACAATTTTGGTCTCATAAGGCACGCCCAATTCGTCCAGAATTTCAGCGGCGAGTTTCATTGTTGGCCAGTCGCTTTGGCTGCCCATAATGATTCCAACTTTAACATCTATCATAACGTGCCCATTTCAGGGTTTGGGCCCAGTCTTTTGGGCCGAGTGCAATGGAAGCGGCACTATAGCTAACCTACGCGGCTAGGCAATGATATCAGGCGTCAGCTCGTCTTGGATTGCCGAAATTCGGTCTTTTAGCGACAGTTTTTTGGTCTTCATCCGCCGAAGTTGCAGCTGATCGGCCAAACGAGACTCCTCCAACGCATGAATCGCAAGATCTAGGTCGCGGTGCTCCTGAGTCAAAACGGATAGTTTTACCCGCAGAACGTCGTCTCGGGGCATTTCATTCGCAGTATCCGACATTGGTTTATTAACTTTCGACTCGCATTGATTTTGCCTGAAAATAGCCTGTTTTACCGCCAGCGGGGAAAAATATGTTACCTAAAGACAACGATAAATTAACGCCCCTTGCGACTCACCTCCCGCGTGCCCATATTTAACGTAAGCGGTCGCCGCAAAGCGGGGCCATAAATAGACAGTCGCTTTTGAGAAGGACGCGTCGATGACGAAACTTACACTCGGGTCTCACCCATTTTTATTGGGGTTTGATCAACTTGAGCGCCTTGTTGAACGGACAGTCAAGTCCGGAAATGAGGGCTATCCTCCGTACAACATTGAACAAACCAGCGAAAACAGTTATCGAATATCTCTTGCTGTGGCGGGATTCGATGAGAAAGATCTGTCAATCACAGTTGAGAATAAACAACTGGTGGTTCGGGGGCGTCAATCTGAAGAAAGCGACGGTCGTGTGTATCTTCATCGTGGAATCGCCGGACGACAGTTCCAAAAGAGCTTTGTGCTGGCGGAAGGGGTGGAGGTTGGACATGCGAAAACCGAAAATGGCTTGTTGCACATCGATCTGACGCGCGCTGTACCTGATGTTGTGGTGCAAACAATTGAAATAAATAAGAAATAATCAATCGAGATTGGGGCTGGATATGAATACGAAAATGAAACTACCAAATGACGACAGCCGGATCGTTTACGTACGTCCTGTTGAGGTGGCCTCACTGCCAATGGATATTCGACTGGAAATTCCAGAGCTTACGCGCGTTTATTCGGTACATAAGGCTAATGGAGAACAGGTGGCATTGGTGAATGACCGCCAAACTGCGTTTCACTTAGCGCTGGAAAATGATTTTGTACCGATGACGGTGCACTAATAAGTCCTATGCGCGCAAGGTTTTGTGCGATTCACGTAGGTTATAAAGGAAAATACCCCGGTCGCAAAACCGGGGTATTTTTTTGCTTAGAATAAAAGCTTATGCTGTAATTAGGCCCATGCTTTCAAGTTTAAGAATGACCTGATGCGCACAGTTATCGACATCAACGTTCTCTGTTTCCACAGACAGTTCTGGTGTTAGAGGAACGTCGTAGGGGTCTGAAATTCCAGTAAACTCTTTGATCTTCCCTTCGCGCGCAAGTTTGTACAGGCCTTTGCGATCCCGACGTTCACATTCTTCGATCGACGTGGCGACGTGGACTTCAATGAAGGCCCCGAATTGATCAACTTCTTCACGTACGGCGCGGCGGGTCGTTGCATAGGGCGCGATTGGCGCACAAATGGCGATGCCACCATTTTTGGTGATTTCGCTCGCAACATATCCGATGCGGCGGATGTTTAGGTCGCGGTGTTCTTTGCTAAACCCAAGCTCAGAGCTGAGGTTTTTGCGCACGATATCACCATCAAGAAGCGTCACCGGACGGCCACCCATCTCCATGAGTTTTACCATTAAAGCATTAGCAATGGTCGATTTTCCTGAGCCAGAGAACCCAGTGAAAAAGACGGTAAACCCTTGTTTTGCGCGGGCTGGACGTGTTTTGCGTAATTCTTCTACAACGGTTGGGAAGCTAAACCATTCAGGAATTTCAAGCCCTTCCGAAAGGCGGCGGCGAAGCTCGGTGCCTGAGATGTTAAGAACAGTTACGCCCTCTTCGATCTCGTCCGCAGGTTCGTATTGGGCGCGTTCTTGCACATAGACCATGTGTTTGAAATCGACCATTTCGATGCCCATTTCCTCTTGGTGCACGCGGAATAAATCCTGCGCTTCATAGGGGCCATAGAAATCTTCGCCTTGGCTGTTTTTGCCGGGGCCTGCGTGGTCGCGACCAACGATAAAGTGGGTTACACCGTGGTTTTTGCGGATCAATCCGTGCCAAACAGCTTCGCGTGGACCTGCCATGCGCATGGCAAGGTTGAGGAGACTCATAGACGTTGTGGACGATGGATATTGGTCCAAGACGGCTTCATAACACCGCACGCGCGTGAAGTGGTCAATGTCACCGGGTTTGGTGAGGCCAACAACAGGGTGAATTAGCAAGTTGGCTTGCACTTCTTTGGCGGCACGGAATGTCAGTTCTTGGTGGGCACGATGCAGCGGGTTACGCGTTTGAAACGCGACAACTTTACGCCAGCCCATTTTGCGGAAATAGGCGCGCAACTCGTTTGGGGTGTCGCGACGGGCGCGGAAATCATAGTGCACAGGTTGTTGGATGCCCGTAATTGGACCGCCGAGGTAAATTTTTCCGGCTTGGTTGTGCAAATAATTTACTGCCGGGTGGGCATCGTCATCGGCTCCGAAAACCTTCTCGGCTTCGAGGGATTTATTGGGTTCCCAACGGTCTGTCACGGTCAAGGTTGCGAGAATAACGCCTTCTTGGTCGCGCAGGGCGATATCTTGGCCCAATTCGAGGGTTTCGGCAAATGCTTCGCCAACGTCGAGCGTGATTGGCATCGGCCAAAGCGTGCCATCTGCAAGACGCATGTTTTCAACGACGCCATTATAGTCGTCCTCGCCTAAGAAACCTTTGAGCGGATTGAAACCACCATTCATTAGGAGTTCTAGGTCGCAAATTTGACGCGGTGTTAGGTCCCACGAAACAAGGTCGGCTGCTTCTAGTTTCAATTTCTGCGCGGATTCATAGGAGACAAAAAGCTCTGGGATCGGGGCGAGGCTGGATACGGGCATAGGGTTACTCAATTCCAAAAAGGTAAATGCCCGTCAGTCATGGGCGAAGAAGATTGCCGCGAAATAACGCGTTTAAGGTGTGAAATTCAAGCCAGCATCGGCCAGGTTTGCGAGTTGAGGCCAAAAACACATGGATTCGGTTGATTTTGGACGAATTTTCCAAATTTGGATGGTGGAGGGCAAAAATGGTTTCTATTTTGAAGTGGATAGGGCCGCCAGAGGGACAGGTTTCTGGCGGCCCCCGTTTTTATTCGCCTGCGAGGAATCGCTCGGCTTCGAGAGCGGCCATGCACCCCATGCCAGCCGATGTCACGGCTTGGCGGTATTTATGGTCCGTTAAGTCGCCGGCGGCGAAAATGCCTGCAATGGATGTTTCGGTGGAGTCCGGTTTGGTCACAACATAGCCCCCCATGTGGGTTTCGAGGACGTCTTTCACCAATTCGTTGCTTGGCGAATGCCCGATGGCCACAAAAACACCCTTGCAAGGGATCTCGGTGATTTCGCCTGTCTTAACGTTCTTTGTCCGAACACCCGTAACGCCACTTGGATTGTCGTCGCCAACTACTTCGACCAATTCGTTAAACCAGAGCGGGAAGATTTTCTCATTCTTCTCAAGACGATCAATAAGAATTCTTTCCGCCCGAAGCTCGTCGCGGCGGTGAACAAGTGTAACTTTTGATGCGAATTTTGTTAAAAACAACGCTTCTTCGACAGCTGTGTTGCCGCCACCTATGACAACAATTTCGTCACCGCGGTAAAAGAATCCGTCGCAGGTGGCACATGCCGAAACGCCAAAGCCTTTAAACTTCTCTTCACTCTCAAGGCCAAGCCATTTGGCCCGCGCACCGGTAGCGAGGATCACGGCATCGGCGGTGTAGACCGTACCGCTGTCACCAACGGCGGTAAACGGACGCTTGGAAGTGTCGAGTGAGGTGATTATGTCGCTAATCACCTCGGTACCCACGGCGCGCGCATGGGCTTCCATGTTAATCATGAGATCAGGCCCCTGAATTTCCGTGTGGCCAGGCCAGTTTTCGACTTCGGTTGTTGTCGTCAATTGGCCGCCGGGTTCGATGCCCTGAACTAGAATCGGTTCAAGCATGGCACGGCTTGCATAGACCGCAGCAGTATACCCAGCAGGCCCAGATCCAATTATCAAAACTTTTGTGTGACGCGTTTCGGCCATTTGGCCCCCCAAATTTCTAGAAATTGCAAAGTTGCCCTAGATATAGACAGTCAATTGGCCCACGGAAACCCTTGGCCGCAGAATTGTTTGACCTGTCGCGCTATGAACTGGAAGTTCCATTTGTTGCGCAGTTGTGAAATATTATTGCGTGTGGGATGGATGTTAAGTACAATCGCGAAAATCCAAGAGTACTTAGGGTGCATTTGGCAAAAATCAAAAGAACAAGAGGAAAACTTATGCCGATAGCCAAGCTCGACCCCATTGACCGCAAAATCCTTGCTGAGCTTCAGGCTGACGGCCGCATGACCAACGTTGAACTGGCGAAACGAGTCGGCATTTCGGCCCCTCCTTGTTTGCGTCGGGTGCGTACTCTCGAGGAATCGGGATTTATTCGCGGCTATCATGCGGATGTGAATTCACGGGCCCTTGGTTTTGAGGTTCTGGTTTTTGCCATGGTCGGTTTGCAATCACAGGCGGAGGTTGATCTCTCGGCGTTTGAGGCGCTGTGCCAAGGTTGGCCGTTGGTCAGAGAGTGCCACATGCTCAATGGTGAGGTGGATTTTATCCTGAAGTGCGCGGCACCAGATCTGTCGACATTTCAATCTTTTCTGACGGGCGATCTTTTGACCGCCCGCAATGTTGCGAGCGTAAAAACATCTTTGGTCATCCGCGGCGCTAAGGACGAACCTGGCGTGCCTTTCGAGGTCTTGGAGCAGCGGTTAGCGCAGACTTCCTAAGCGGCAAACCCCGCAAAAATCTGTTCGAGGGCGTCGTCTTCCTCTATTCTGGGAAGACACAAGGTGCCAAAATCATCCACCGTTTCGCAATGGGGGAAAAGCCCCATGAACAAAGGTAGCATTTCGCGGCTGAGGCTCATTTCGGCTGAGTTTCCAGGATGATAGCTTTCGATTTCCAACCCATTAACCCGCAGAATTTGGTGTGTTTCAAAAGCCAAATGGTAAACACGTACGGGCGTAAATGGAGTGACGGAAAATACGGTCTCGCCGTTTTGCATGGTCGCGACAGGTGCCAAAACTTGGCCTTTGGTTCGATGTCGCACCGTAAGGCGCGCTTTTGGGCCAAGAATGAGATCCGGCATGGGACGACCGAGCCCGAAACTATCGGCCGCAATACGAGTTAGAAAACCCATCTCAGGCGACTGGCCGCGCGCTCCTGCGAGGGAATCAGGAACCAATGTCGTACTGCCTATCCATAAAAGCGTTTGAAAACCGTTTTCGGTGGTTTGCAAACGCATACCGGGCAGGAGATCTTCAACAGCAGTCAGTCCCGCTTCGGTGGAAAAAAGAGATCCACGGGCAATAGCCGCAAAAGCATCTTCAAAAATGGGGAGGGACGGAGCGATTTGCGAGAACTCTTCGACGTCGCCAAAAGAGTTCAGATGGGCGACCTCGTATTTCCGCATCAGAGGCATTGCGCGGAGAGGGCGCCCATTTGAACGAGCAACACGGGTCTTAGGGTCCCGTGGATTCGTCGCGAGGCTGGCGACGGGTTGGTGGGAGTGCATGTAATAGTCCTTTCGGTGCATTACATCTGCATTGGCCCCACCATTGCAGAAATTCTTATGCTCCTAAAATGGTCCAAAATTCAGTCTATTGTCAAAGGTTTGGTTCATTTGAGGTCCGGAGCGTGCGCAATGCCCCTCAAGATCATAGATTGTTTCCGAAGGCGGGACGTTTTCGCCTTAATTGAATTTTTAACGGCGGTATCACCCTGAAAATGCCAAGAATCGGCAGGCCTTCAAGTGTGGGTTGGAAATAGAGCCGGCGCAAAAAGAAAACCACCACAGCCGAGGCCATGGTGGTTAAAAAAGTGCAATAAATCCACTCAAGGGGTCGCTACGCGAAGGGAAAAACGCGCAGTCTAGGGATATAACCTAGGCGCGAACCTGTTTTACTGCCTCTGCTGCACGCAGGCGGCGAGCGATCATTGCGGCGCGACGGTTGCCACGCTCCCATGGCATTGCTGGCTGTGCTTTAGCACTTTCAGCGATTACAGCTTTCATCCAGCGGTTCTCTTTAGCCATGGGGTCTGCTCCTTGTTTAATTCGGTGTTTAACTCGGTGGGCGATGCGCCCGTTGTAATTTCTGACCTCAATATGCGGAGCAAAGTGGCCCTAGGTTGGGACAAATTGTGGAAAACTCGCGCCATTCGGCATTAATCCGGTTGGGTTTTGTTGAAACCGATGTTCCGCCTGTAAAATAAGGGCGTTTGTCGTCAATAATTATCCCAATTGATCGTTATATGCAGGATTGTTTCCGTTATTGCGGCAAAAATGGGGCGCAATTCTCGGTTTTCAGAGCCGGATACAGGAAATGAGGCGCCCATAGTCGGCCTCTTTTTTGTGGACCGAACGTCGGTAGGAAAAAAATCGCTCTGAATCCGAGTAGGTGCAGTGATTTGTATATTCAGCAAAGCCGATTCCTGCCGTGCGCAAAATATGCAAACCGTACGACGGCAGGTCAAAATGCATGCGATCGCCGACGCCTCCGCTAAAAAAACGACTAAGGCTGTCGTCTTGAAGTATAAACGTGTCAAAAAATTCGGGTCCGACTTCGTAAGCCGCTTGGCTGATGCTCGGACCAATAACGGCGGTCGTGTTTTCGCGCGCCGCTCCGAGGGCCTCCATGGCGTCCAAAGTGGCCTCCAATACGCCGTTCATCGCACCCTTCCAGCCGGCGTGTGCGGCACCAATCACGCCCGCCGAAGAATCCGCGAATAGGACAGGTTGGCAGTCTGCTGTCAGGATTGCGAGGGCAAGGTTTGGGGTTGCAGTAACGATTGCGTCGGCTTGGACCGCTGGCTCATCTGGTCCCTTAGCCACATGCACTTTTGCAGAGTGAACTTGATGTACGCCGCAAAGGTGGTTTGGCGCAACTTGCATCGCTTGGGCGACACGATCGCGATTAACATGGACGGCTTCGCTTTGGTCGGAGGAACCGAATCCACAATTGAGGCCAGAGAAAATTCCCGACGACGCACCGCCTTTACGCGTAAAAAAGCCGTGCCGAAAAGGCGTGAGGCTATCTGCGGTGAGGATTTCAAGGGTCATGGCTAGTTCGCTTTACTCAAGTCCAGGAGGTGCCGCCTGTCCGCGAGGGGTGAGAGAGAGCACTTTGAAGAGGTTCCCCATTTCTTTGGGGTGGGTCAAGCGCCGATGTGCAGCAACATGGCTGGTAAGGGCGGGCCCCGCGAGATTTAGGGCAAGTTTGCGCGCGCGGGGCGTAATGCCGAGCCGTTCCAAAAACACGCCTTGCGGGATCATTTTCGAAACCGTGCATCCCTTTGCCGCTTCGCTTAGCGCTTCAAAATCGACATGTGCGGTCAGGTCCGCTTGTCCGGGTGTCGTGAGGGGCGGCACTTTTTCATGCGCGCTGATGGCTTGGAATGTGTCGCCAAGGCTGCGCCAATCACCATAGTCGATGAACAGGGCTGCACCGCCATAAGCTGAAATGCGTGTGGCAATCTCTTGGGTGATCGACGTGGCTGCGGCGCAAATTTCCACCATATCTCCGGTTTTGGTGTCTGCGAGACGCCCCGCGAGGGATTCGATTTCTTGCGGGTCATTCAGGCCAAAGCGCAGGGTTTCATCCTGCCAGCCGATCCGGCGTTCGCACCATGTAGCGCCCTTGGAGCGGATGAATTGGCGGATTGGTAGCGCATCGAAAAACTCGTTTGCGACTAAATATAAGGGTCGGTCGGGGAGGGAGGTGACCTGACGGTGCCACGTCACGTCATACTCCGCCAAGGCATCCGCTTGACGCGCGCGCAGCGGTTCGGAGGCCTCAATCAAATGGATTTTCAGGGCGGAATGAAACCCGTCTATGGATTTGGTTGATCGCAGGATATCGTTCATCAGCGTCCCACGTCCGGGGCCAAGCTCTGCGAGAAGTATTTGATCTGGCTCACCTTGTGACATCCAAGTTTGAGCGAGGCAAAGACCGATCATTTCCCCGAACATTTGGCTGATTTCTGGCGAGGTGGTGAAGTCTCCTGCTTCGCCCAAAGGGTCGCGTGTTGTGTAATACCCTTGGGTTGGGTGCAGCAAACATTCGGCCATATAATCGGCAACCGTGAGGGGGCCGTCAGCGGCGATCCGGGCTTTAAGGTGTTGGGATAGATCAGACATATTTTTTCTTAGCATGGTGGCGTGCCCAATAGATGAATCCCAATCCGACAGCGATCATGGGCAGGGAAAGTAGCTGCCCTTTTGATACGCCCCAGTCACCAAAGCGCACAGCATATCCAAGTGGATTGTCGGGCGTGATATAGATTGCGTCTGCCTGACGAAAGAATTCTACAAAGAACCGCGCCGTGCCGTAGCCTGCAAAGAAAAGGCCCATCGTTTGCCCCGGTATTTTGAGCCAGTCGCGCTTGAAAACCAGAAAGATCAGGATAGAACCGAGCAAAAGCCCCTCTAGACCCGCTTCATAAAGCTGGCTTGGGTGGCGTGCGCAAAGCCCATCTCCCACCAATCCGGCTGGGCCAAGGCAGTACTGTGCGTCTGTGCCCGGGAAAATAACGGCCCAAGGCATATCACTGGGATGGCCCCAAAGTTCCGCGTTAATGAAATTCGCGAGACGCCCAAGGAGGAGACCAACAGGCGCGGACATGGCGATAACGTCGCCAAGACTTAAACGCGCGATGCCGTTGCGGGTGGCGTAAATCCATGCGGCAACCACCACGCCAAGAAAGCCTCCGTGAAAGGACATTCCACCTTGCCATACGAACAGGATTTCGCTGGGGTGGCTGAAGTAATAGTCGCTGGCGTAAAAAAATACATACCCCAAGCGGCCCCCAAGGACGACGCCCAGGATCGACCACGTTAACAAATCTTCAACCCGCGCAGGCTCCATTATGGGGGTGTTGTCCGGCCAAAGCGTCGGGCGACGCAGGGCCGCAACCACGAGTCGCCATGCAATGAGAATCCCCACAATATATGCAAGGGCGTACCAGCGCAGGGCAAAGCTGAAACCACCAAGATTTAGGGTGAAAATTTCGGGCGAAATTTCGGGGAAGGGGAGGGACGCTATCATGCGCCTATCTGCCTCAGAAAAAACAGGCAAGTCAAGGTTGCGATTGTTCTGAATAAACCCCATATACTAGATGTTATACATCCTTCGACGTTGGAGTGCGTTATGCAAACCCGAAACAAGATCCTAGACGATATTTCGCAACTCATGAGCAATGCCGCCGGTGTTGCGCAGGGCGCGAAAAGCGAAGCCGAGACCGCAATGAAGGGGTTTGTGGATCGTTGGATGGCGGACCGCGATTTTGTGTCCCGCGATGAATTTGATGCGGTGCGCGCGATGGCGCAAAAGGCGCGTGAAGAAAACGAAGTGTTGAAAGTCCGTCTTGATGCGTTGGAAGCAAACCCTGCACCTGCCAAGAAGGCACCTGCCAAGAAGGCCGCGCCCAAAAAGGTGTAATATACCTTTAGAGATTCGAAATTTAGGGCGCATTTAGCGCCCTTTTTACATTTTTAGGCCAAATCTGTGGTTGGGTCGTGCGCGACTTGGGGCTTCAGAAAGCCACGCGCCCCCTAGATGTAGCGCAATTTTCTCTAATTTGACGGCTTATCCACAACTTATTGGGAGTTGGGGTTAAATATTGCTTTACAGGTCGCTTTGTATCCCACACCATATTTTGTGTATTCAATCGACGATCTGCCTTTAATTGGTGTGATCCCCTAAGTTCTTGTGGGTCTTTCTACAAGAAACAACATCTGAGGCCGAGCATGTCCCTATCTGAACAATTTTATCTAGAAGACGATGCGCACCCGATTGATATGGTTGAATCGCTGGCCCAGCATCATGCATGGGAGTTCGAACGGGTTGCGGATGATCAGATCGCGATGGCGGTTGAAGGACAATGGCGGACGTATTCGATAACGCTCGCGTGGTCTGCGCAAGACGAAACATTGCGCTTGATTTGTACGTTTGAGATGGAGCCTCCTGCTGATAAGTTGCCGAAACTGTTCGAAACGCTCAACCTTGTGAATGACGCGTGTTGGACGGGGGCGTTTACATATTGGCACGAACAACGCTTGATGGTCTATCGCTATGGATTGGTGCTGACTGGCGGCCAGCAGGCGGGGCCAGAACAGATCAACACGTTGATCAATGCGGCGGTTAGCTCCTCTGAGCGGTATTATCCCGCGTTCCAATTGTCGAACTGGGGCGATCAATCCCCCGAAGATGCGCTACAAGTTGCCATTGCAGAGGCCTACGGTCGCGCATAACCTTCGCTAAATCAAATTAGGGAATTGAGCGAATGGAAGATATTAAAGCGCGCGGACTTGTCCTTTTGGGCTGTGGTAAAATGGGGTCTGCTATGTTGGCAGGCTGGATCGCAAAAGGTCTTCCCGCAACGTCGGTCTGGATTCTTGATCCGTTTCCGTCGGATTGGCTGAAATCCCTCGGCGTTCACCTCAACGAAGATTTGCCCGCAAATCCTGCAATCGTAATTGTGGCCGTTAAGCCGCAAATGATGGACGAAGCTTTGCCAATTTTAACACCGCACGGCAATGGCGAGACACTGTTTTTGTCGGTTGTGGCGGGACGCCCAATCAAGAGTTTTGAGGCGGCGCTGGGCGCAAATACACCAGTGATCCGCTCCGTGCCCAATACACCCGCCGCCATATCGCACGGGATCACGGCGATTTTTGGCAACGATCATACCAGCCAAGCGCAAATGCAACAGGCCGAGACTCTCTTGTCTGCGGTCGGGCAGGTGGTGCGCCTGGAAAACGAAGGGCAATTGGATGCGGTGACAGCTGTTTCGGGGTCTGGTCCTGCTTATGTTTTCCACTTGATCGAAACACTGGCCGCAGCCGGAGAAGCGCAAGGTTTACCCGCCGATCTGGCCATGCAACTGGCTAAGGCAACAGTCGGTGGCGCGGGTCATCTGGCGGAAATGGCCGACGAAGATCCAACACAGTTGCGGATCAATGTCACGAGCCCCGCGGGAACCACTGCGGCGGCCCTTGCGGTTTTGATGGACCCAGAAACAGGTTTTCCGCCTCTGTTGCAGCGCGCCGTAAAAGCCGCGACAGAGCGGTCCCGTGAGTTGGCCAAATGAGCGAGGTAATCGACTTTGACGCCTTCCTAAAGGTGGATATCCGCAAAGGGACAGTGGTGCGGGCCGAACCATATCCCGAGGCCCGCAAACCAGCGATCAAGCTTTGGATCGATTTTGGCGGCGACATTGGCATTAAGAAAACCTCCGCCCAAATCACTAAGCACTACACGCCCGAAAAATTGGTCGACACCCAAGTCCTAGCCGTTGTCAATTTTCCGCCCCGTCAAGTTGGCAAATTTATGTCGGAGGTACTGGTGCTGGGCCTAGGTGACGAGAATGACGATATTGTCCTTATTCGGCCGGAAATTACCGTTCCGAATGGGGCTAGAATGCACTAAACGCTGAGGCTTCATGCAAAAAATCCTGATTACCCGAACACTAGCTGACCGCGTTCTTGACGCTGCAAAAGCGCGATTTGACGTCACATTGCGCGAGGCGGACGTCCCAATGACCGTGGCCGAGGCCGCACAGGCGCTCAGTGATTACGACGGGATTTTGCCGACATTAGGAGACGCGTTTTCGGCCGATTGCTTTGCGCTCACTCCTGCGCCGCGGTGCAAAATCCTCGCGAATTTCGGTGTGGGTTATAACCACATCGATGTGGGTGCGGCGGCCAAGGTCGGCGTTTTGGTGAGCAACACCCCCGGGGCGGTCACCGACGCGACTGCAGACATCGCTATGACCCTACTTTTGATGGCGGCACGCCGTGCAGGCGAGGGCGAGCGGATGGTGCGCGCGGGCAAATGGCAAGGCTGGGGACCAGTCCAAAATCTGGGAACCCATGTGACGGGAAAAACCGTGGCAATTCTTGGGATGGGGCGGATTGGCAAAGCTATCGCCCGTCGCTGCCACTTTGGTTTTGAGATGGATGTCGTGTTTTTCAATCGATCGTTCGTAGATAATATCGGCCTCCCAGCCGTTCAAAAGCCAACGATTGAAGAGGCGGTTTCCGGTGCAGATTTCGTGATCACGGCGGTTCCAGGGTCACCGGAAACGTATCATTTTATTGATAAGAACATCTTTGCGGCGATGAAGTCCTCGGCCATTTTCGTGAATATTTCGCGTGGCGATGTTGTAGATGAGGCGGCCCTTATTGCAGCCCTTCAAAATGGCGAAATCGCGGGGGCTGGGCTCGATGTTTATGAACAGGAACCTTTTGTGCCAGAAGCTCTGAGGGCGCTCGATAACGCGACGCTCTTGCCGCATTTAGGGACCGCCGCTTTGGAAGTTCGCGAGGCAATGGGTATGATGGCGTTAGAAAACCTATGCGCGGTCGCCGACGGAAACGCTCCGCCAAACAAGGTTTAAGCGACTGATTTCACGTGTTTTCGCGAGATGTCTTCGCCCATGGCCGCGCGCCAGTGACGGCGGCATAGGGACACGTAGGTTTCGTTGCCGCCGATCTGAACTTGGGCGCCTTCCTTGAGCACATTCCCCTGATCATCTTGGCGGATAACCATGGTTGCCTTTTTACCGCAATAACAGATGGTACGTGCTTCGCGCATTTCGTCCGCGAGAGCCAAGAGCGCCGCCGATCCGGGGAACAGTTCGCCTTGAAAATCGACACGCAGACCGTAACACATAATCGGAATTCGCAAGTCATCAACGGCACGGGCCAATTGCCAGACTTGTTCTTTCTCTAGGAATTGCGACTCGTCGATAAACACACAGGCACAGGGGTCGCTTAGCATACGCGCTTGAATTTTCGCAAAGAGATCTTCGCCTGTCTCAAACGTATCCGCATCTTCACCAATGCCAATTCGCGAGGCAATGCGCCCTTCGCCCGCGCGCTTGTCAAACCGCGCAGTCAGCAGATAGGTGTCCATGCCGCGCTCGCGATAATTATGCGCAGCCTGCAGCAGGATCGTCGATTTCCCAGCGTTCATGGTGGAAAAGTGAAAATAGAGTTTTGCCATGGGCGGAAACTATATTGCCGCCCGATTAGGATCAAGTATTAGACCGTTGAAAATGCGATTTAAGCGCGTTCCAAAATGACGGATCCCACGGAATATCCCGCGCCAAACGAGCAGATTATGCCCTTGTCGCCGACCGCCAAGTCGTCTGAGTTTTGGCTAAAAGCAATGATCGACCCCGCCGAAGACGTGTTTGCATAGTCTTGCAGAATATTTGGCTGCTCACTTGCTTCGGGGGTACGCCCAAGCACCTTTTTGCCAATGAAATCGTTCATGGCTTTGTTGGCCTGATGCAGCCACATACGCTTTAGGTCGCTAACGTCGATATTTTTGTCCGCTAGGTGGGTCGACATATGTTCGGAGACCATCGGCAGAACTTCCTTAAACACTTTCCGCCCGTTTTGCATGAACTGCATGTCGCGCCGATCCGCAACGCCATCAGGGCGGGAACGGCGCAAAAAGCCATTATTATTCCGAATATTATTGGAGAATTGAGTGGCGCAGCGCGTCGAGAGGATTTTGAAATGCGGCCCCGTTGCCAATTCTTCGCGCTCTAATAATGTTGCCGTTGCAACGTCGCCAAAAATGAAATGACAATCGCGGTCCCGCCACTCAAGGTGACCTGAACAGATTTCAGGATTTACAACAAGGATCGCGCGGGCCGAGCCAGAGCGGATCATATCTGCCGCTGCTTGAATGCCGAAGGTCGCGCTGGAGCAGGCGACATTCATATCAAAACCAAAGCCCTGAATTCCAAGAAGGTCTTGAATTTCAACGGCAATTGCGGGATAGGCGCGTTCCATATTTGACGCGGCACAAATAACGGCATCTACGTCCGCCGCCGTTTTCCCCGCTTGAGCGAGTGCTTTTTTACAAGCATCAACCGCCATTTCCGCCATGATTGCGGGCTCCTCGTCGGAGCGCTGACGAAGCGTGGGGTGCAGAATTTTGGGGTCCAAAACGCCCGTTTTATCCATGACAAAACGGTTTTCAATTCCCGAGGCCCTGACGATGAACTCGCTGCTTGAATGTGATTTGGCTTTGAGGGTCCCCGCTTCGATTTGCGCGGCGTTTTCAGCATTGAATAGGTCGACGTAAGCGTTAAACGCAACGACCAATTCATCGTTTGTTATGACGTTTTCAGGGGTGAAAACACCCGTTCCTGTAATCGCAACATTATACATAACGGCCCCTTATTTACAAAGAGAGTAGGCTGGATTTTGCGCCAGTGGTCAAGGGGCCGCGAGGGCCGCCACACATCCGAGCCCTTGCGGGCTCAGATGTTCAATGGCGAAAACGGCTTATCGCTCTTGCAAGGAACGCACTTCAAGTTCCCCGTCGCGGCGGCTTTGCATCGCAAATGTCACAGCATGGGCGGCTGCGGCTGTGGTGAAATAGGGGATTTTGTCATAGAGCGCCACTGATCGAATTTCACGAGAGTCTTCAACCGCTTGCGTGCCTTCGGTGGTGTTCATGACCAGAGAGATTTCGCCGTCTTTCATGCTGTCCACAATGTTGGGACGGCCTTCGTAGACTTTGTTCGTCAGCTCAAACGGGACGTTGTTTTCCGCCAACCAAGCGCCCGTGCCACGGGTTGCGACAATTTCAAAACCCATTTCGACGAGGGCCACGCAGGCCTCCAGCATCATGTTGGTTTTGTCCATGTCTTTGATCGAAAGGAACACGCGACCTTCGGTTGGCAATTCAACGCCTGCGCCCATTTGCGCCTTAAGGAACGCGCGGTGGAAACTAGCGTCCGAGCCCATAACTTCGCCAGTCGAGCGCATTTCTGGTCCAAGGATCGTATCGACACCCGGGAACCGCGCGAATGGAAGAACAGCTTCTTTTACGGCGAAGGTTTTGATGTTTGGATCAACTAAGTCAAACGCTGACAGCTTCTCGCCTGCCATAACACGCGCGGCGATTGCGGCGATTGGGCTGTTCACGGCCTTGGCCACGAAGGGCACCGTGCGCGAGGCACGGGGATTTACTTCGATCAAGTAGATGTCCCCGTCTTTTTCGGCGAACTGAATGTTCATCAAGCCAACAACGTTCAGCGCAAGCGCCAATTGGCGTGTTTGCACCGCGAGGGTCGCCATTGTTTCTTTGGAGAGCGAGTAGGGGGGGAGCGAGCACGCGCTGTCGCCAGAGTGTACCCCAGCTTCTTCGATGTGCTGCATGATACCCGCGATATGAACATCGGTTCCATCGCAAATCGCATCGACATCGATTTCAATCGCGCCCGAAAGATAGCTGTCGAGCAGGACGGGGCTGTCACCGGACACAACCACCGCTTCCGATATATACCGCTCAAGTTGCGCCATATCCCGCACGATTTCCATGGCCCGGCCGCCCAAAACATAGGAGGGGCGAATGACCAATGGAAAGCCGATTTTAGCCGCGATCATAATCGCCTCTGCATCCGTCGAGGCAATGCCATTATTGGGTTGCAGTAGGCCAAGACGGTTCACAAGCGCTTGGAAACGTTCGCGATCCTCGGCGAGGTCGATGGCATCAGGTGAGGTTCCCAGAATAGGGATCCCTTCGGCTTCAAGGGCGTTGGCAAGCTTGAGCGGAGTCTGGCCACCAAATTGCACGATCACGCCATGCAGGGTGCCGTTCTCCTGCTCAACCCGCAGGATTTCCATCACGTGTTCAAACGTCAAAGGCTCAAAATACAGGCGATCCGAAGTGTCGTAATCTGTTGAAACTGTTTCAGGATTACAGTTGATCATGATCGTCTCGTAGCCCTGTTCGGTAAGGGCATAACAGGCATGACAACAGCAATAATCGAACTCGATTCCTTGGCCGATCCGGTTGGGACCACCGCCGAGAATGACGACTTTTTTCTTGTCACTTGGACGCGCTTCGCACTCGACGTCGCCCATCGCGGGCGCTTCGTAGGTGGAGTACATATAAGGGGTCTGTGCTTCAAATTCGGCGGCACAGGTGTCGATGCGTTTGAAAACAGCCGTTACACCCAAGTTAATCCGTGCGCGGCGAACATTTGCTTCATCGCGGCCCGTAAGAGTCGCGAGGCGTGCATCCGTGAAGCCCATCATTTTCAGGCGGCGCAAGCCCTTCTCGGTGACGGGCAAGCCGCCAGCGCGCACCTCTGCTTCGACATCCACGATTTCGCGGATCCGTGCGAGGAACCACGGATCAAACATTGTGATTTCGTGGATTTCTTCATCTGACAGGCCGTGGCGCATGGCTTGTGCGATCGTCCGCATACGGTCTGGCGTTTGCTTGCCGATTGCTTTGATGACAGCTGATTTTTCGGGGGCGCCCTCGATGATGATTTCATCAAATCCAGTGAGGTCATTTTCCATGCTCGCGAGCGCTTTTTGCAAGCTTTCGTGGATGGTACGACCCACGGCCATAACCTCGCCGACGGATTTCATCGCAGTGGTCAGGTAAGGTTCAGCACCGGGGAATTTTTCAAAGGCGAAGCGCGGGATTTTTGTGACAACATAGTCGATCGTTGGCTCAAAACTCGCAGGGGTCACGCCGGTGATGTCGTTGTCGAGTTCATCCAATGTGAAGCCCACGGCAAGTTTGGCCGCGATCTTCGCGATCGGGAAACCTGTTGCTTTGGAGGCAAGGGCGGAGGAGCGCGACACGCGGGGGTTCATCTCGATCACGACCATACGACCGTCGGCGGGGTTTACAGCCCACTGAACGTTCGAGCCGCCCGTTTCCACGCCGATTTCGCGCAGAACGTTGATCGAGTGCGTCCGCATTATTTGGTATTCTTTGTCCGTCAACGTGAGGGCAGGGGCCACAGTGATGGAATCACCTGTGTGCACCCCCATTGGGTCGACGTTCTCAATGGCGCAAACGATGATGGCGTTGTCGGCGGTGTCGCGCACAACTTCCATCTCAAACTCTTTCCAACCCAGAAGCGACTCATCCACGAGGATTTGGTTCACGGGCGAGGCGTCCATGCCGGTACGGCAGAAATGTTCAAAATCTTCACGGTTGTACGCTACGCCGCCGCCTGTACCACCAAGGGTAAATGCGGGGCGGATGATGGCGGGAAGGCCAATGTCTTCGAGGCTCTCAAGCGCGATGCGCACGCCTTCGTTGAGGTCGGCTTTGCCGTTGGGTAGCTTTGGCGCGGTCACAATGGTCGCGCGTGGGTTTTCAATACCCAAACGATCCATGGCTTCGCGGAACAATTTGCGATCCTCGGCCATTTCGATGGCCTCACGTTTGGCTCCGATCATTTCGACGTTGAATTTCTTTAGAACGCCCATTTCCTCAAGCGCGAGCGAGGTGTTGAGGCCCGTTTGACCGCCCATTGTAGGCAGGAGCGCATCGGGGCGCTCTTTTTCGATGATTTTGGCAACAATTTCGGGGGTGATAGGTTCAATATATGTGGCATCCGCGAGGGTCGGATCGGTCATGATCGTCGCTGGATTTGAGTTCACAAGGATGACGCGATAGCCCTCTTCGCGCAGCGCTTTACACGCCTGTGCACCAGAGTAGTCAAATTCGCAGGCTTGCCCAATAACGATAGGCCCCGCTCCAATGATCATGATGGATTTGATATCGGTTCTTTTTGGCATGGTGCGCCCCCAGACAACAGGTTCAAGCAAATTGTCGTGGGTTATAGACATGGGGCGCGTGGGCGCAAGCCCTTAAGCGGGAATCGCGCTGTCTTTGGCGGAGGCTTGTTGGGTTAAGGCGACGGGGTGTCGATCTTTTGCCAAGAGATAGGCCCAAACCGCGCAATAGGTAGCTAAGCAACTAAAGCCAACCAATTGAGGGACGTTCATAGAATTCGATAGGCCCTCGTAGGTCGGCAACAACCCCATCGCCAAAGGAATAAAGCAAATCGCCAATGTGCGAAGTCCGACACGAAAACCCAAAAAGGCCAAAATCGCGGGGGCAAAGCTGGCGGCGGGCAAAAAATGATAGCCCCATGCGAGAGGGCTCATGAGGGATACAAGGGTCAACGCAAAAGGCCAAAGGGCGAGCGGATTACGATCTCGGGTTTTGTAGGCGACAAGCGCGAGGGTAATTGCTGACAACAGTATTACAAGTTGGCTCAAAATCATCCAGATTGCTGGTTTGGCCATCGCCAGTTGACCGATTTGAATTCCATTTAGAGCATCAGCATCGAGTTCGCTTGCCGCTGATGTGCTGAAAACGAGTTGTTCTTGGAAAAACACATTCGCGATAGAGGTCTCAAGCGCGTAGTTTGTTTTGTTTAAAAATACACCGTTTGAAATGACCCGAACTTGCTCAAGGAAGACCTCGTGCAAGGGCCAGCCAGAAATGAAGATCGACAAAAGGCCAATAGCACCGCCACCAATTATAAAGGACGCCGCGGCGCGATTCTTGCCCTGCGCAAGCCAAAAAATGGCAAAGAAAACGGGGTATAGCTTAATCGCTGCCGCCAAGCCCATGGCGAAACCGCCGATAATAGGCGCGTTCGCCCGTTCACGTTCAAGGCCAAGGAGTATGAGAAAACTGACAAGGATTTGGACTTGGTTCTGAAAAAGCCCGATTGTTCCAAGGGTCGTTGTCATCAAAATAATCATCACGAGCGCCACGTAAACGGGTGCGCGGATTCCCTTCATTCCGGCCAAACAACAAAAACGCCACGCCAAGAATGCCATCCCCCCCAACAGGATCGGATTTATGACGCCCGCAATGGTGGATAACGTGTGAAACGTCGTGAGTGTTGTCAGTTTGGCGAATAATGCCGCCCAAATGGGGGGGTAAATATAAGAGTAAATTGGCGTCGTTTGGCCCTGTGCCGCAATATGAGCGATCCACTCAGGCGAAGGCTTGCTGGTGAAGTATTCGGTGTCTGGGGGGTAGATTTGGTCGAATGCGCCCGCCTGGTAAAACTCTCCGGCCACCCAAAGCGCTTGAAAATCGGCGGCGACATCTGGATTAAACGTCGTGACGGATATGATCGTGGCAATAGAAATCACCAACACGACCCATAAAAAATCGGATTTCATACCCACTACTCCTGCTCGCACGTGCCATTTTTTTGGGCCCAAATAGGATATTGTCCCCGTGGCTTTTGCGGATCACGATAGGTCGCGCGCCCAGTTAAGACCATGTATTCAGGTTGATGGCGGGTTAAAACGGGCAACTGTGTGATGTTTGCACCTTAATCCCGTGCGCTTCTATTGACTTTTCCACCCTAAAACGGTGTATCGGCATTCGAACCACTTCACTTCGTCGTCTTTCAAAGGAAAACGCCATGCACGCCTATCGCAGCCATACTTGCGCCGTTCTGACCAGCGCCAATGTAGGAGACACTGTTCGTCTCTCTGGCTGGGTACATCGCGTGCGAGATCACGGTGGCCTTTTGTTTATCGACTTGCGCGATCATTATGGCATCACTCAGGTTATCGCCGACCCCGACAGCCCCGTTTTTGCTGCCCTCGAAAAAGTGCGCTCTGAATGGTGTATTCGCATTGATGGTACCGTTATGGCGCGCGACGCGGGCCTTGTGAATAAAGCTATTCCGACGGGCGAAATCGAAGTTTTTGTACGTGATCTTGAAGTTTTGGGCCAGTCCGAGGAACTTCCGCTGATGGTCTTTGGCGATCAAGAATACCCTGAAGAAACCCGCCTGAAGTATCGCTACCTCGACCTGCGTCGTGAAAAACTTCAGAAAAACATGAAGTTGCGCTCGGATGTAGTGGCCTCCATGCGTCGTCGCATGTGGGATGGCGGCTTTCGCGAATATCAAACGCCGATCATCACAGCCTCAAGCCCAGAAGGCGCACGCGACTTTCTTGTGCCGTCGCGCCAACATCCCGGAAAATTCTACGCGCTGCCACAGGCTCCGCAGCAATTCAAACAGCTGATTATGGTCTCGGGTTTCGACAAGTATTTCCAAATCGCGCCTTGTTTCCGCGACGAAGATCCACGCGCCGATCGCTCACCCACCGATTTCTACCAACTCGATCTTGAGATGTCTTTCGTGAGCCAGCAAGACGTGTTTGACACAATCCAGCCCGTCCTCACTGGTATTTTTGAGGAGTTCGGCGGCGACAAAAAAGTCGACCAAACGTGGGAGCAAATCTCCTATCGCGACGCAGCGCTTTGGTATGGCTCCGACAAGCCCGACTTACGTAACCCGATTAAAATGCAGGTTGTGTCCGAGCATTTCCGCGGTTCTGGTTTTGCGATCTTTGCTAAAATGCTGGAAAACGAGGGCACCGAAGTGCGCGCCATTCCTGCACCTAAAGGTGGCTCGCGCAAATTCTGTGACCGTATGAACAGCTTCGCTCAGGCTGAAGGTCTTCCGGGCATGGGCTATATTTTCTGGCGTGATCAGGGTGAAGGCCTTGAAGCGGCAGGCCCCTTGGCCAAAAACATCGGCCCAGAACGTACAGAGGCAATCCGCCAGCAACTTGGCCTCGGCCTTGGCGACGCGGCGTTCTTCCTCGCAGGTAAACCAAAAGCGTTTGAAGCAGTCGCAGGTCGTGCACGTAACGTGATTGGGGAAGAACTCAAACTCACAGACCCAAACCGGTTTGCCTTTGCGTGGATCGTCGATTTCCCAATCTACGAAGCCGACGAAGAAACCGGAAAAATCGATTTTGAACACAACCCGTTCTCGATGCCACAAGGCGGTATGGACGCGCTAAATGGCAATCCTCTAGAGGTCTTGGGCTTCCAATATGACCTTGCCTGTAACGGCTATGAGCTCCTATCCGGCGCGATCCGGAACCACCGTCCTGAGATCATGTACAAAGCGTTTGAAATCGCGGGGTATGGCGCCGAAGAAGTTAATAAACGCTTTGGCGGCATGGTCAGCGCGTTCAAATATGGCGCTCCTCCCCACGGTGGTTGCGCCGCAGGGATCGACCGGATCGTGATGTTGTTGGCTGAAGAAGCCAACATTCGCGAAGTCATCATGTTCCCAATGAATCAACGTGCCGAAGATGTGATGATGAGCGCCCCGAGCGAACCCATGAGTGAACAGCTTATGGAGCTTGGTTTGCGCGTTATTCCACAGGACTAAATCTGAAACCCTCCGCCTGTTCTATGAATGGGCGGAGGATTCCAAAGAGGATGGCATCACGGCAATTGTTGGTGTTATCCTAAGGCATCGCGCAATCGGGATGCCCTAAAATGGCCTTTGATCCAGAAATAGCTGCTATTCGGTTTGGCACCGGACTTTCCCCTCGGTTTGTACCACCACACTCCCTTGACGCCGTTTTTGCTGAACTTACTGGGCCAGATGTGTTGGCAAAGCAATTTCCCATCGCATCGTTTGAGAGCCAAAGAGCCATGATCCTTGATCTGAAAAGGCTCAGCAAACTCAAAAAGAAAAACAGAGGCACGGAGCTTGAAAAAGAGGCGCAAGCTCAATTTTCCAAGCGGCGTAAGTCTATGGCGCGCGCTAACACTCGTTGGTTTAACGCGAGTCTCGCGCGCTATATAGCGTCCCCACATGGGTTTCGCGAACGTTTGGTGCGGTTTTGGGCGGATCACTTCACCGTAGTTGGGAACGACCGATACTACCGACATTTAGTGACACCATTTGTTGAGGATGCCATTCGGCCGAATATTAACGGTCGCTTTTCCGATCTCCTGATCGCATCTTCTCTGCACCCCCTCATGTTGCACTATCTTGATCAAAATCAATCTATTGGACCAAACAGTTACGTGTCGCGCAAACGTAAAAACGTGGGACTTAACGAGAATTTGGCTCGAGAAATTCTTGAACTTCATACATTGGGCGTCGGTGGGGGGTATTCGCAAAAAGATGTGCGGCAATTCGCGGAACTTTTGGCGGGAACGCGCTTTACCTTTGCGGATGGGATGAAATTTATACCCCAACGTGCAGAGCCAGGAACCGAAGAAATTCTTGGGAAAACCTACAGAGGGCCACGCGCGAGTCTTAAATCCATTCATCACGCCCTCGAAGATTTTGCGCGACGGCCCGAAACGGCATCACATCTTGCGCAAAAAATGGCGGTGCATTTTGTGTCGGACACCCCCGATCCTGCACTTGTTGGCGATATCCGAGGCGCCTATCTGGCGTCGGATGGCGAATTGCTCGCCTGTTATCAAGCTATGTTGTCCCATCCCGCAGCGTGGGGAAAAAAATTCACCAAGGCAATGCAACCGTTTGATTTTGTTGCGACATCGTTGCGTGCGCTGGATGTCGATGTGAAGGTTATAACGAGGTTAAACGACAGGCTCACGAATTTGTCTTTTCAAAGTCCGCTCTCACTTATGGGGCAACCTTGGGAACGGCCCAATGGCCCCGACGGGTGGCCCGAAAATGCCGAACAATGGTTTACGCCTCAAGGTTTGGCGGCGCGCATTCAATGGGCGATGATGGTACCTCAGGCATTTGCGGGGTCGCTTGCAAACAGCGAGATTACTCCACTTCAAGTAGCGCAAAATGCTCTTGGTGACCGACTCACGCCTACCGTACAATTTGTTGCAAATTCTGCCGAAACCAAATGGGAGGGGATTGGACTCGTCCTTGCCTCGCCTGACTTTCAGCGGAGATAGAAATATGTCAGCTAAGGACTTCACGCGACGCAAATTTCTGGTTCATTCTTCATTTCTGGGATGCTCTCTTGCTGCCAGTCCTCTGATTACGCCAATTTCCCTCGCTTCGACTCCGAGCGATCATCGGCTGGTTGTCATTATTTTGAGGGGCGGTCTGGACGGTCTGGATGTGGTTGGTCCTTTTGAAAATAAAGAGTATTCTACACTTCGTCCGTCTCTATTGCCGCAACCCAGCTCCGCGATCCCGTTAAACGGTATGTTTTTCATGCATCCCGACCTCTTGGCGCTGCAACCTCTATGGGAGGCAGGAGAACTCGGTTTCGCACATGCTGTTTCCACACCTTACCGAGATAAGCGAAGCCATTTTGACGGGCAGGATGTTTTGGAAGCAGGGATGGTGAATTCTGATGGCCAAATGTTTCGCGATGGCTGGCTCAACCGCCTGCTGCAACACATGCCAAAATCACACGCGCAAACGGCTTTTACTGTTGGACGCTATGAAATGCTTTTGGCCAAAGGGGAGGCCGAGATTTCGAATTGGGCGCCTGATACTCGATTGGATTTGACCGAGCAGGCGAAACGATTGTTGGAAATCTCTTATCAAAACGACCCGTTGTTTCGCAATAATTTGGCCGAAGCGATCGCGTTGACTTCGCCTATGGCGGCGATATCCGAAAGCCTAGACCCTTTGGAAGCCATGCAGAAGGTGGCAAAGGAAGCTCGCAACCTAAGTGGATATGAAAACATTGCCGCGTTTGCGGCCGCACGTTTGCTAGAGGAAACGCGGATCGCGTCTTTTTCGATCAATGGGTGGGATACGCACCGCAATCAAAAAGGCGCTCTGAAGCGCGCGCTTAGAAATCTGTCGGATGTTATTTTGCGGTTAAAGAATGATTTAGGACCCATTTGGGAAAAGACGGCGATTGTCGCAATGACAGAATTTGGGAGAACTGCCCACGAAAACGGGACCAAGGGAACGGACCACGGCACCGGAGGTTTGTCCATTCTGGTGGGTGGTGCCCTGAAAGGTAAGCAAGTGTACGGGGATTGGCCGGGTTTGCGGGAACAAGATTTATACCAAGGGCGTGATTTGACTCCGACGCAAGATGTGCGTGCTTATGCGGCGATGGCTATTCGGGGAATGTTTGGAACAAACGTCGAAACGCTTGAAAAACACATTTTCCCTGGGCTAGACCTTAGCGGTGCAACCCAGATAATTCGGTAATCCTTACAAACTGGCGAGTGTTTCACCGTTCAAATGGGCACCTGCATTTTGGGTCTCGCCATCCCCCATGATTGTCATGGCTATCGCAAATACAAGACTGACCATCCCACCTGCAAACACGCTCCAATCAAAGGCTTTGACAACCATTGGATTGCTAAAAGCATTCTGGGTATACTCAATCATGATGTTTTCCTAAATTTCCCGACTTACCTCAAAATCGCGTTGGAATGCGGCAGCAGTGGGGCAAAATCGGGTAATTACTGCGATAGATTGCGATGAAAATGAGGTGTTTTGGGTAGAAGAGACGCGCTGGACAGTCGTTGGATTATTGTCAATTGTGGCGAAAACGAAAGAAGGGCCGATAGCGATGACGGAAAATAAGAGGTTTGGTGACGATGTCGGCGGCTGGACGGTTCCTCCACGTCCCGAACCGTTTGAAATGAAGGGTGATTTTGTTGCGCTAGAGCGGCTTAATGCCGATCTCCATGCCGCGGACCTTCATGGGGCGAACTCGGTGGACGACGCTCTTTGGGACTATTTACCGTATGGGCCATTTCCTTCCGCCGCTGATTATCTGCGTTGGGCCCGAAGCGTTGAAGAAAAAGATGACCCATACTTTTATGCAGTGCGAGACCTCAAGAATGGTCACGTTTGCGGTGTTTTGAGCTTTCTGCGGATTTCGCCAGAGGCTGGCGGAATCGAGATTGGGCATATTAATTTTGCGCCCGAACTCCAAAAAACACGTGCGGCCACTGAAGCTTTTTACTTGGCCATGGAGTGGGCCTTTGAGGCGGGGTACCGTCGTTTCGAATGGAAATGCGATGCCAACAACATACCTTCGCGCCGTGCGGCACAACGATTAGGTCTGAGCTATGAAGGCGTTTTTCGGCAAGCCGCGATCGTAAAAGGCAAAAATCGTGACACCGTCTGGTTTGCGGCAATCGATAAGGAATGGCCGGCTCTAAGAGAGGCGTACAAAACGTGGCTAGCTCCGCAGAACTTCAGCGAATCCGGTGCTCAAATTATAAGCCTTAAAGATCTTACAGGCATTGTGCGCGCGTCTTCCGACCCCGTTTTGAAATGAGGACTTAAATGGAGGTGCGTTCCTCTAGGCGTGCGCGTAGCATTGACGATATCCGCTCGACGTCTGTGCGCGTTGAGCGGCCTTGTGCGCGATCATGTGCCAAAGCATTTGCTGCTTCGATCAATTGACCGTCCTGCGCCGTTTGGGCGATTCCGGAAATGAAATGCGCCAGATAGTCCAGCGTGTCCCCATCGGTATTTTGGGCGAGGACCTCTTCTACGTGAGCGAAATCGTCGCGAAGAGCGAGTTTGTCTATGACAATCTGTTCGTTATTGAGGAGGCGCGGCCCAGGGGGGTGATCTTCGGTGGGCAAATGCGCTAGGATTGCATTCTGGAATTGCGCCAAATTGTTTACGGGTTTGGACAAAAAGCCCACCGCTCCAGCGGCAATTGCTTCCTCTTCCAAGCCTGAATCTCCTGAGGTCGCCAGAAGAACTGAAATTGGGGAAGCAGTCTGACTTAATTCAGCCAATAATTCTGCACCGGAGCCGTCAGGCAACCCCATATCAACGATAACAACTGTTGGATTGAAGACTTGAAGGTGCTTTCGCGCAGACCGCAGACAATCGGCGCGTCGAATTCGGGCGCCAGAACGCAAACACAACATGCGCATGGCTTCACTGGCGTACCGGCTATCTTCGACCACCAATACGGTAACTCCAAGTAAGGGGCGCGTGGGTGTTGGCGGTGGGCTGTTCATGAATTTACTAAGATCGTCCATTTCCTTTTCCATTCTAAGTTTGTCTGCGTGGTTTATGCAGAAAGAGCTGGGTGCAGAATCGTATTAAACAAGATTAAGGGATAACGACTCGTTAAAACGGCCGACCCTTTCGTCGTTTTTCTGTCGCACTTGCCCCTATCCCATTGCACGCGGAAGCGCCCTATAGGATAGTGAGACACCTTGAATATGGGAGAAACACATGATTGGTCGCTTAAACCACGTTGCGATTGCCGTGCCGGATTTGGACGCCGCTGTTGCACAATATCGCGACACACTCGGGGCGAGTGTTGGTGCGCCTCAGGACGAACCAGATCATGGGGTGACGGTTGTATTTATTGACCTGCCTAATACAAAAATAGAACTGTTGTTTCCCTTAGGCGAGGATAGTCCGATTAACGGTTTTCTGGCAAAGAATCCGTCCGGTGGGATTCACCATATCTGTTACGAAGTTGATGATATCCTGACCGCGCGCGACCATCTTTTAACAAAAGGCGCACGTATTTTGGGAACGGGGGAGCCGAAGATCGGTGCGCATGGCAAGCCTGTGTTATTCCTGCATCCCAAGGATTTCAACGGAACCCTCATTGAATTGGAGCAAATATAATGGCTATTACTTCCGCGATCGTTCTTTATTCTGTCCTCTGGTTTATGACGCTTTTTGTGGTATTGCCCATTCGGCTTAAATCACAGCAAGACATGGGCGAAGTTGTACCGGGTACGCCGTCGTCTGCGCCCGTGGATCCCCAGCTTAAAAAGCGGGCCATCATTGTGACCCTGATTACCACTGTACTTTGGGCGATCATTTTCACGATTATCGTGACAGACACAATTACCGTGCGCGATATTGATTGGATGAATCGCCTTCCCCCAGAGGTTCCTGCGTCTTAAGGCCTAAGGCGCTGAAACATGTGGGTGAATGTTGCTGCGGCAAGGACGGGTACAAACAGATTGACGAATGGGATGAGCAGGGGGAGAGCCATGAGCGCGCCTGCGATCCAGATTTCGCCTCGGTTTTTTGACATTAATGCACGGCCTTGAACACGGCCTAATCGGCGCATCGCTGCCATTTGGAAATACTCGCGGCCAAGTAAAAAACCGTTCAGTCCTAGGAACATTATGGGGGCGAGGGGGCCAAAAAACGGGAAGACGACAAGACCAACGATATTTAGTCCCACAATGAGACCAAGAAAATTGACCGTATCCACGACCGTATCAGCGAACGGCATTTTGGGGGCGGGGGGGAGCTGCGGATAGTGCTTGTCCTCCACGGCCTCGGCAACTTCATCAAGAAAAAAACCTGTGAAAGCGCTGGCGACGGGGATCATCAAAAACATCGAAAGCAGGATCATCAAGAGGATCGAGGCCCAGCTGAAAATACTTTTCAGGACCGTGATATTTCCAACCCACGGCAAGGTCACAGACTCAGGAACGAACCAATTGATACCCGTCACGAACACGACGTAAATACCAAACAGCAGCAGGAAGGAAAGGCCTACACCCTTCCAGAGGACGAGGCGAAAGCGGCGATCCGAAAGCTGTGCAAGGGATTTGAAAAAATCGCCAAATATCATTCTGTTACCCAAGTGGTGATGGCCGCAAGATCAGGGCGGGGACGGTCCGGAGGCGTAGAAGTTTCGGTGCCTAGATGGATGAAGCCTGCAACGGTTTCTCCCTCTCCAAGCCCAAGCCCCTCTGTGAGGATTTCGGGGTCATAGGCCATCCAGCCCGTGAGCCAATTTGCCCCCCAACCAGAGGCAAGGGCCGCGTTCACAAGTGCTAAACATACGGCACCCGCCGAATAGACCTGCTCCAAATATGGCACTTTTTCAGACGATTTTGGCGAAGACACAACCGCAACGACAAGTCCCGCGTTGGCGAATTGAGCTTTTGATTTCGCTCGTTTTTCATCATCAAGTCCCAGGGCCGCCCCACGTTGATCGGTGAGTTCGGCAAGGCGAGGAAGGGCCGCATCCGCGAGGACGATGAATCTCCAGGGCTCGAGCTTCCCATGGTCCGGTGTGCGCGCAGCTGCCGTTAGGATTGGGTGCAAATCTTGCGCTGATGGGATGGGGAACGTAAGAGTTTTAGCAGGTCGGGAGCGCCGAGATAACAGGAATTCCATTGCGGCAGGATTTGGTTTGGGCATAAGTCCTCGTCGGTGTTTTCTAGCATGTCGGAGTTTTATCCTCAGCTTTCAAGGCGTAACATACGCAGATGTGCCGCAAACACATGGTGCTGGCAAGGCTGCACGCCAAAGTTTCGCATCAAACAGGGGCAGAGAGTGGAGGGCGTTCATTGGATTTAAAGCATCTCGCCATCAGGGGAGCCGAAATTGCAATCGTTGCAACACCTAAAGCCAGCCGAAATCGAATTGTCGAAACGCAGACGGGGTTGCGGGTCTATGTCACGGTGGTCGCCGAGGGCGGGAAGGCGAATGCTGCGATTGTAAAGCTTCTGTCCAAGGCGATGGGCGTTCCCAAAACACGTCTTGTTTTGCTGCGCGGGGAAACGTCAAGAAATAAGGTTTTCCGTGTGATGGAATGATCTATTCGGGGTCTTCGGCCACTCGATAGCTGCCTTCAGGAAGGTTGAGAGCCGATTGCAATTCCTGAAGTTGGGTCATTGAAATGGTGATACGTTGAAGGCGATCTGTTTGCGGATCGACCTGCTCAACCGTGATACAGTCCTGGAACGCATTTATGGTGATGTCGCCCTGAAGAAAGGGGGTGCCCTCGTCGATCAGGGTGATAATAGTGGCTTCAAAATCATGCTCTATTGTAAACATACATTCAGTTTAGCTTTTGACCGAATAATTGCAACAGCAACACAGTGTGGGCTGGAAAAAGACCGTCAACATGTTAAAAAGACGGGATGTTGAAGGTGTTTTCAGTGAAAGTTTTACGAGGTTTAGCGCTTCTTGCGGGTGTTGCGGGATGTGTTTCAACGACCGCTTCGCAAAATGTTCAACCAATTGAGAGGGTTGAACACTTTGGTACTATCCACACCAATGGCAAGGGAATGAGTGAGCAAGACTTTTTGCGTGTCGCGGGGCGTATTGAAATTGTTGCAGAGTCCTTTTGCCATGAGGCCCGAACGCGTGGAAATTGCGATTTCCTGATCGTCATGGACGACCGCGCACACCAACCATCGAATGCCTATCAGTTTCTGAGTGAGAATGGCCGGCCGGTTTTGGCCGTGACAATTTCGCTTTTGGATGAAGTGCAAAATGATGATGAATTAGCCTTTGTTATAGGCCATGAGGCGGCCCACCATGTGGCGGGGCACTTAGAGCAACAGATGGCTATGGCCAGTCAGGGTGCAATGTTGGGGAGTTTCACGGCCACAATTTTGGGGGCCGATCCAGAAGCAATCGAAACCGCACGCGACATCGGTGCCTTTGTTGGGTCGCGTCAATTTTCCAAACAGCATGAACTCGAAGCGGATCAATTAGGTGCCTTGATTGCCTTAGAAGCCGGTTTCGATCCTGAAGTTGGGGTCGCTTATTTTACCCGCATCCCTGACCCTGGTGAAGAGTTCCTTGGATCACATCCCTCTAATGCGGACCGGATCGAAACCGTGCGCTCTGCGGTTTATGGTGCGTAATGTTGCAAATTGAAGGTTTTTTGACAGATCGAGGCAGTAAATATGCGGTAACAGGTGGGGAAATCACAAGTCGCGATGAGGCGCTCGCCTTCCTGAAAACACTCAAAAAGCAAAAGAAATTCGCCAAAGCAAGCCATAATACATGGGCGGTTTTGCTAGAGGATGGTCCTATAAAGGCCGACGACGGCGAGAGTGGCGCTGGGTCAATTATTCTGCGCATGCTGGAGCGGGAAGAGATTCAAAACCATATCATCGTCGTGACGCGGTGGTATGGCGGCACTAAATTGGGGGGCGACCGTTTTCGACGCGTTCAGGATTGCGTCCGTCACTATCTTGAAAACCGGAGTGCAAAATGATTGTTGAGCAATGGAAACGATTTTCGGACCGCGCGAAGTGGTCTTGGGAAGGTTGGTGCATGATTTGGCGCGAAGAGGCCAGTCTGCAACAATGGGTTTGGGCCAATGCCGCCTCCTTTGCCCTCGCGATGGTTTTGGACTTATCCACCGCAGAACGCGCCCTGATTGTTGCGTTGGGCATTCTTGTATTGGCGGCGGAATGCTACAACACCGCAATTGAGCGCTGTATCGACTATTTTTCTCCTGCGTATCATCCACTGGCAAAGGCGGCAAAGGACGCCGGAAGTGCTGGCGTCACAATTACCGCCATCGCTGCGGGGGCCGCGTGGGTCATCATCCTGATCGGGTAGGGCATTGCGGTCTTGCTCCCCCTGCGCTCGCGGGTTAAATGCTAAACAAGAATTGAACCAATTGAGCTGACGGAGACCCCCTATGTCGATTGACAAGGATACTGCTGCGCGCGTGGCAAAACTGGCCCGCATTCGCGTCGCTGACGAGGCGCTTCCTGCGCTGGCAGAAGAATTCAACACAATCCTCGGGTTTATCGAGCAGCTCAATGAGGTTGACGTTGAGGGCATAGAGCCTATGACATCGGTCACACCTCAGCGCCTAAAACGCCGCAAAGACATCGTGACGGATGGTGACATCCAAGAGCAGGTTTTGGCCAATGCGCCGGACTCCCGCGAAGGCTTTTTTGTCGTGCCGAAGGTGGTGGAATAATGACCGATCTAAACAAACTGACCATTTCCGGTGCGCGCGACGGTTTGCGCAAGGGTGATTTTACCTCGGTTGAGCTTACCGAAGCTTGCCTTACGGCTATCGGGAAATCCGGCGCGTTGAACGCGTTTGTGCACAACACACCAGAGATTGCCCGCGCACAATCCGCCGCCGCAGATGCGCGGATTGCCACGGGCGATGCTCCTGATATGTGCGGTATCCCGTTGGGTATTAAGGATTTGTTCTGCACCAAAGGTGTTCCAAGCCAAGCCGCTTCTGCGATCCTTGCAGGTTTTAAGCCAGAATACGAAAGCACCGTCACCCAAAATCTTTGGGACAGTGGCGCAGTCATGCTCGGCAAATTGAACATGGACGAATTCGCTATGGGTTCGAGCAACGAGACCTCGGTTTACGGCGACGTGATCAACCCGTGGCGCCGCGAAGGTAGCGATGCCGCGCTGACACCCGGCGGGTCGTCAGGCGGCAGCGCGAGCGCAGTTTCCGCAGACCTTTGCCTTGCGGCAACAGGTACGGATACCGGCGGCTCGATCCGTCAACCAGCCGCATTTACGGGCATCGTTGGCCTCAAGCCGACCTACGGACGTGTCTCGCGTTGGGGGGTTGTGGCCTTCGCCAGCTCGCTGGATCAAGCGGGCCCCATGACCAAAACCGTGCGCGACGCTGCGATCATGATGGAAGCCATGGCCAGCCATGACGCCAAGGACAGCACCTCGTATGACATACCCGTTCCAAATTTTGAGGCCGCTTTGACGGGCGACATCAAAGGCAAAAAAATCGGTATCCCAGCCGAATATCACATGGACGGCATGCCCGCAGAAATCGAAAAACTCTGGGCCGAAGGCACCGAGATGCTCAAAAGTGCGGGCGCTGAGATCGTGAACATCAGCTTGCCGCACACGAAATATGCGCTGCCTGCTTACTATGTGATCGCACCCGCCGAAGCCTCCTCGAACCTTGCCCGCTATGATGGCGTGCGCTATGGCCACCGCGCCAAATTGGCGGCGGGCGATGGCATTGATGACATGTACGAAAAAACCCGCGCCGAAGGGTTTGGCTCCGAGGTTCAGCGCCGTGTGATGATCGGTACTTATGTGCTGTCAGCAGGGTTCTATGATGCGTATTACAACCGTGCGCGCCGCGTTAGAGCCTTGATTAAGAGGGACTTTGACGATGTGTTTGCCGCAGGTGTGGATGCGATCCTGACACCTGCGACGCCTTCAGCTGCCTTTGGCCTTGGCGAAATGAGTGACGCCGATCCCGTAAAAATGTACCTCAACGATGTATTTACCGTGACGGTGAACCTCGCTGGATTGCCGGGTATTTCGGTACCAACGGGGCTAAATTCCGAAGGATTGCCGCTTGGTTTGCAATTGATCGGGCGTCCGTGGGAAGAGGGCGATCTACTCAATACGGCCTATGCTCTTGAGACTGCGGCAGGATTTGTTTCCAAACCAAACAATTGGTGGTAAACACGACGATCAACCGACCAGAGGTAACTATGCGCAACTCACTATCCGTCGTTTCTATGATCGCTCTGCTGGGCCTCGTCGCTTGCCAGTCGGGAGTTCCAGACTCCGGCGTGGGCTTCGACGATTTCGAGGGGTACAATTACAACACTGCGCAAGCTCTTCAAGGCAGTCCCGTTCAGGCGGGGGTGATTTCCGACGAGGACGTGGGGTCATCCAATATTTCTTTGGCGCTCGAAGAAGCTGTAAAGCAAACTCCGGACCTGAACGGCGCGCCAAGTCAGCCTCAGGCCTCTAGAACTGGGATTTCTGACGAACAGAGCTTCAAAGCTGTTGCTGCGCGCGAAACGATTGCAAGTGATGCTGAGCGCTTGGCAGAGCAGCGGGCGCAATATCAAGTGATTACGCCAACGGCTTTGCCATCGCGTACAAGTACATCAAGTGCAACTGCCGTTATCGCCTTTGCGCTCGGAACGACTAATTCAGTCGGCGAGTCGATCTATGCGCGGTCGGGACGGTATTCGCAGGAGAAGTACACCAAGGCCTGTTCAAAATACCTGACGTCCAACGATGCACAGGAGGCCTTTTTGCAGAATGGCGGCCCTCAAAAAGACAGTAAAGGGATTGATCCTGATGGGGACGGATTTGCCTGTGCTTGGACCCCCGCGCCGTTCCGCGCGGCACGCGGCGGGTAATTGTCCCGTTGCAGATAACGCAATGTCCCTCTCCTAATTTCGGGCCAAGGCGCCACGGTGGCCCGCCCGACCTCATTCTTTTACACTATACGGCGATGAGCAGTTGTGACGCCGCCCTCGCGCGGCTTTGCTCTCCCGAGTTTGAGGTTTCGGCCCATTTTCTGATTTCAGAAAAGGGGGGCATCCTGCAACTCGTAGCTCAAGAAATGCGTGCTTGGCATGCAGGTGCGGGGTCTTGGGGGGACTGTAGCGATATCAATTCACACTCGATTGGCATTGAGTTGGATAACACGGGCCGCACCCCCTATTCCGAACCCCAGATGGCCGCGCTTGAGGCGTTGTTGCCTCAAATCATGCAAGCGTGGAACATCCCGCCGGAACGCGTGATCGGACATTCGGACATGGCGCCTCACCGCAAGGCCGATCCGGGGCGACGTATGGATTGGTGTCGACTGGCGCTGCAAGGTCTGTCTGTTTGGCCCGAAACGACACCGGATACACAAGCGCCCGATTTTGCCGAATGGTGTCAGGATGCGGCGCGTTTTGGCTATGGCACTGGTCAAAATATGGACGTGAAATGTGACGCATACTTGGCGGCATTCCGTGACCGTTTTCGCGCAGGACACCGTGGCCCTCTGGACAGCGAAGATATGCGGATCATTCAAGACCTTGCACAACGCTTCCCCGTTGACGGCGGGCGCGCAAACGCATAATCCCCAAAGCGTGCGGATGGCTGGATGACCGCGGGGTGGCAACACCGCGAGGAAAGTCCGGACTCCATGAAGGATGGTGCCGGGTAATGCCCGGCCGGGGTAACCCGAGGGAAAGCGCCACAGAGAACAGACCGCCCGTTTACAGGTCGTGCAAACGATACCGTGACGGGTAAGGGTGAAACGGTGGGGTAAGAGCCCACCGCGGCGGTGGTAACATCGCTGGCATGGCAAGCCCCACCAGGAGCAATGCCAAATAGGAACCTCACGCGGGGCAACTCGCAGGGCGGCTTCGGCCCAGAAGGTTCGGGTTGGCAGCTTGACCCTGTTGGTAACAGCAGGGCTAGAAGAATGGTCATCCAGCGTCGTGTAATGCGGCGTGGACAAAATCCGGCTTATAGGCCATCCGCACGTTTATTTTTTCCAAGTCAAAACAAGAGGCACGAAGGCACTCAAGAAGAAGAGTCGCCCAACGTGATGCAACGCGACATAGGCGGGGTCGGCGTCAACTATGGCGGCCATCGCGACCATGGTTTCAAGGCCGCCTGGGGCCAAGGCGATGATGATGTCTAAAAAACGGAGGTCGGTGAAATAGGCAATTCCGGTTGCGAATATGATGGAAATCACGAGGGCTAGAACGGTAAAAATCAAACCGCCAAGGGCAGCGCTGCGCAGAAGTATTGGGGTGACGCCACTAAATCGTGTCCCGATGAGTGTACCCATAGTGATGAACGCTGCGATCGTAAAAATAGGAGGTACAACGCCAGGGAGAACGTCCGTTGCATGACCGAGGGTCGAGACGATCATGCCACCGAGCAGTAGGGCCGCTGGTAGGTTGAAACGGATGAATATCGCGCCAAGGCCTGCGCCAAGGGCAGCAAGAATTCCAAGATGAAGCGGCGTCAAAATATGGCCCACGGGCGCGCGCATCCCCATGTCAGCATCCGTGAAAATGGCCACGGAAAAGGGCACCAAAAGAGTGAGAATGAGAACGCGGATTGACTGTACCACCGAGATCACTGCGGTATCAGCGCCCACGTCCGTAGAATAGCCGATGACATAGCTTAAATGCCCCGGACTCGAGGATAAAAACGCGGTGGGGCGGTCCATGTGAAACACATGTTGAAACATCCAGCCCCCCGTAAGCATCACGACCGCGACAGACACGCACATGCCGACAAGACTTAGGGGCCAAGCCTTTGCCGCCTGAAGAATTTCAGGGGTTACACTAGACCCAAGAGCGAGGCCGATGATGAGGAAAATTGCGTCCCGCAATATGTTGGGAACCGCGCATTTTACCCCTGCCAATCCCGCCAGTGAAACACAAATGGCAGGCCCCGTCAGAAAGGGGGCAGGCAGGCCGATAAATGTGGCGGCAAGCGCGCCGACGGCCCCGATAACAAGCGCGACAACATATGCTTGCATTTCAAAAGTTCCCTTAATTTATTGATGTTTCTGCAAGTAGCGCAGCCCAAGAAGCGCCATGCATGTCGCGATCTTCGACGGCCCCTTGAATGCTGGGACGCGGCATTGAGAATTTTATAACGTTCAAGTCAGGGATTTCAAAGCGCTTGATGTCCTCAACCTTCGTGCCAAACACAGAGGCCACGCGTTGGGTTGAAAGCCCGTTGCAAATTTGGGTGAAGGCGGGGCCGTTCCCGCAGAAAATATCCACCGTGAGCCAAAAGGGGCCCGCGTTTTTAGACCGAATTTTGTAGGCAATATCGCGCAGTTCAGCCATGTTGAATAACTTCCAGTGAAAAGGCGTCCATGGGATTATCCAAGGTAAGCGTGTGGTTGAGGCAAAAGCCATAGACCGCACCCCGATTGAGACTGGCGGGCGAAAACGGGAAGGCGAAGGTTGGTTGTTCTTCTTCGCGCGTGAGCGGATGGTGCAGCAAATAGGGGTTCAACATCTGGCCGATCTCTTCGGCAATCGCTTGAGTGTTCGCTGTGACAATCGCGAGGATGCCGATTTCGGGTGCGGGGTTTGTGTTGGTTTCGAGGGCACCAAAACTTGCGTTCTGGCCAATCAGGCGCAACTCAATACTGTAGTCCTCTTTATGCAAACCCATCCGGTCTTGCACCTTTTCGCTGCATTTCGCGTGGATGTCGTCGGCCCAGATTTGTGCGTTTTCGACATAGTGCTTGTCCCGCAAAAGAACCATCAAAACCGTTTGATATCCCTGAACTTTGGCGCCTTCAAGCTTCACAGTATACGTATCGGAAGGCACCCATTCGGAGCCCTCAACTCGCACGCGCCGCGCATCAAGTGCCGTGTATTTTGCGCCTGTTACATCGAGGTGTCCACCGGGTTCATAGAGGATGAACGGGTCGGAGTTTTCATAGAGCATATGCGCCGAAACAGTATGCGGATTGGCCGCTGAATCTTCGGCCATGGGCGTGACCGTAAAACCGTTTGCGTCAAACTCGATCATCACGACGCCCGATTGTGGGTTGGTCGCACAGAGCGCACCGCATTCGCCGATTTTTGCCCCGTGCCATGCGGCTCCTGCGTGGAGGTTTTTCATCAACGGGAGGGCGGCGATGGTCGCAGTATCCGTGGTGCGCCCCGCGATGATGACGTCCGCGCCCGTTTGGATCGCGGCGGCAATTTGTTCGGCGCCAGCGAGGGCCACGATATTGCTACATTCCGCAAAACTCTCGCGGGTAATTTCGGGGGCCGCGGGGAGGGGGGTGACGCGTCCACTATCAAAGGCGGTCGCGAGGATTTCCGCGTCTTGGGAGCTTCGCAAAACCGCAATTTTTAGCGTTTGGCCCAACTCGGCGGCGATCTCTTTTGTGATGTCCAAAAGCCAGTTAACAGCGCTGTCTGTGCCGCATGTCCCTGCGGTTCCGATGACCAAAGGGACGTTTGCTTCTTGGCGGGCAACCATCAATCCCTTCCATTCGATTTTTATCGAACTGCGCGCATATTTCGAGACCCCTTGTCCGAGATATGCCGGGCCTGAATCCGTAGAGCCGCCGTCGATCGCAATGATATCAGGATTTTGCGCAAGGCCACGCGCGAGCGCCGCCTTGTCGTAGTTCAAGCCAAGTGCGCCTGAAGGGATAAGAACTTTGACCATTAGTCAGTGACCCTTTGCGGTTTGCGCAAGACGTTGCGCAGGAACATCGGTGCGACAAATCCGACGATCGCGGCAACCCAAAGCCCAATCGAGATGTTGGACGAGAACAGATATGTCCATTCGCCATCGGAGAGTGTCATGGCACGCCTTAAGGCGTCTTCCATATTCCCACCCAGAAGGATACCCAAAATCACCGGAACGGTTGGAATGTCCAGCTTGCGCAGCACGTATCCAAGCACGCCAAATCCGATCATCAAGAGCAAGTCGAAATAGCTTCCCGACAGGGAGTAGATGCCTACAAACGAAACCATTGTCACACCGGGCAACAAGATAGCGGGTGGAACCATGAGGATTTTGACGAAGATTTTCACCATCGGCACGTTCATGAGTAAGAGCACAATGTTGGCAATCAAGAGCGACGCAATGAGGCCCCAAACAACTTCGGGCTGGTCAGTGAAAAGCGTGGGTCCAGGGGTAATGTTGAGGGTCATCAAAAGTGCAAGGAGCACCGCTGTTGTTCCTGATCCGGGTACGCCGAGAGTGAGCATGGGAACGAGGGCACCACCGGCGGCCGCGTTGTTGCCCGCCTCTGGTGCGGCGATGCCTTTGGCAACACCTGTGCCGAAACCACCGTCTTTGCCGGCAATCGCTTTTTCAGTCATGTAGGCCAAGAAACTGCCGAGGGACGCGCCCGCACCGGGCAAGATACCGGCAACAAAGCCCACACCCGAAGAGCGCAACATTGTCCATTTGGTTTCCCAAATATCTTTCCATGGAACGGTGGTTTTCTCGAGATCTACACCAACAGGGGAATTTTTCCCGTGGTCTTCGATGAAGAAAAATATTTCCGCAATTGCAAATAGGCCAACGATGGCAACTAGGAAATCGATGCCGTCATAGATGTGGAGATTTCCGCCCGTAAAGCGTGGCATGACGCTGCCGCTGCTGATGCCGACCGTTGATATGCCGAGGCCAATACAGGAAGCAATCGCCGCTTTGGCTTGGTTGTTGCTGGCCATGCCGCCCAACGTACAAAACGCGAGCAAGTAGAGGGCGAAATATTCTGAAGGACCAAAGACATAAGCGACGCGGGCCAACATAGGTGCGAGCAACATAAGCCCGATTGTAGCAAGTAGCGCACCTACAAAGGAGGCCACACCCGAGAGCACAAGCGCATCGCCTGCGCGCCCTGCTTTGGCCATCGGATAGCCGTCGAGGGTGGTCATCAGCGCGGGTTCATCGCCTGGGATGTTAAGGAGGATCGAACTGATACGGCCCCCATACATCGCGCCGTAATACACCGAGGTCATAAGGACGAGGGCGGAGGTTGCATCAAGGCCCAGCGTGAAGGTTACGGGGATAAGGATGGCGACGCCGTTTGAGGGGCCAAGACCGGGGAGGGCGCCAATGATTGTTCCCAGAAAACAGCCAATGATAGCGAGCATCAACGTGTAAGGGGACAATGCAATTGCGAACCCCATCGCGAGGTTAGAAAAGAGATCCATGGGGCAGGTATCCTAGCCGAAGATCATTTTGGGGAAGGCAACAAGGCCCAAACCCAAAGCGAATTTGAAAACGATAAAGAGCCCGCATGAGAGGCCGAGTCCGGCGAGGGCTGCGTATTTTGGACGGGGCGAAATCTGGTAGGACAGGATCGCCGCGGTGATGGCCGTGGGGATCAGGAACCCCAAAGGTTTGAGCGCGTAAGCGTAAAGGACCAAAACGAAGGCCGCCGCTGCGATGGCACCAAAGGTAGATAGCGTGGGCCATTCAGGCTCGGCGTCAGGTTTGAAAACCATGAAGAGGGCGCATAGGGCACCCAGAATTCCAACCCCAAAGGGGAAGGCTTTCGGGCCAACAGGGTCAGGCAAAAAGCTGGTCTGGATTTGAGTGGCACCCGCGATATACGCGAGCGCCACAAGCGCCATGACCAGACCAAAAATCCGGTCACTGGCCATTATTGAATAACCCCGATGTCGATGGAGAGTTTACGAATTTCGGCAACGACCTGATCAACATAGTCTTGGAAATCCACTCCGACTTTGGTGAAGGGGGCAAGACCATTGGCGGCCATAGCTTCTTTCCACTCGTCAGAATCTGCAACTTGCTGAAGGCGGTCGGCCCACACGTTGAATTCCTCGTCAGAGATGCCTTTTGGAACGTAAAGTCCGCGCCAGTTTACGGCAACAACATCAAAACCTTGCTCTTTTGCGGTTGGGATGTCGTCAAAGCCCGGAATGCGCTCTTCGGTGAGAACCGCAAGAACCCGAACTTCGCCAGCATTCAAAAAGCCAATGATTTCAGACATGTCGCCTGTCATTGCCTGTGTGAAGCCGCCGATAGTTTGCGTGATCGCATCGGCACCACCATCAACACCAATGTATTTTACCTTGGTGATGTCTGTGAAACCTGCGCGCTGCAAAAGCATCAGAGGTTTAAGGTGGTCAAAGCCACCAACCGCAGAACCGCCAGCAAAAGCAACCGAACCTGGGTCCGCTTTGATCGCGTCAACCATTTCAGTTAGCGTGTTGAACGGGCTGTCGTTGGCAACGACGATAACGCCCGGATCCGCACCGATTGCCCCGACAAAGCGTACTTGGTCAGCGGTCATACCGGCGTAAGCATCTTGGGCTAGACGCGTGGTTGTCGCGCTTGAGGCTGCAACCATAAGGTCTGCGTCATCGCCGCGTTCCGCCACGACGTAGTTATATGCAAGGCCGCCACCGCCGCCTGCCATATTGGTTACTTGGACAGGTTTATCCACCGCGCCAATGTCGTACATAATTTTGCCGATTTGACGGCAAGTGAAATCCCAGCCACCGCCGGGGTTGGCGGGTGCAATGCATTCAGCCGCAGACGCAGCCGAAGCCGCACTCATTCCAATTACGGCACTCGTCATGAGCGCCTTAACAAAACGTGTAGTCATAGTATCCTCCCATTTGACATCCGAGCCGAAGCGCGGACATGTTTAAGATGCGCTGTGAAACCTGACATGAACCTGTCATGAGAAAAAACGGTCGCGTTGTGGGGGAGTGCACGTGAGATTTCTGTTGGTTGAGGATAATTTCGAACTGGCGAAGGCTGTGGTCGAATGCCTTGGGTTGGATGGGCACGCGATTGACCACGCCGAGGATATCGCCGCCGCGCAAGCCTGTATTGATGCCGCCTCTTATGACTTGATTTTACTTGATATTATGCTCCCAGACGGAGATGGGCGCGATTTTTTGGCCCGCCATAGGCGCGCTAAAAACCGCACGCCGGTGATCGTTTTGACGGCGCGCTCGCAGGTGTCGGATCGGGTGGGCCTACTTGATTTGGGAGCCGACGATTACTTAACGAAACCTTTCGATTTCTCCGAACTTGAGGCGCGTGTGCGGGCAGTATTGCGTCGTCAGGGGGGAGTTGCCAACAATTCCAGAAGCTTCAAGGGGGTGATTCTTGATTCGACCCTCGGGGCGATCATGATCAATGGCGAGAGCCATACGCTGCGAAATCGTGAATTGCGCCTTCTGGAGGTGTTCTTTTCGGCGCCAGAGCAGATTTTCAGCAAATCCCACCTCATGGACCGCTTGTTTTCCTTCTCGGACGACGTTTCGGAAAACGCCATCGAGGTCTATATCGGCCGATTGCGCAAAAAACTCGAAGGTTCAGACGCCAAGATCGAAACCGTGCGTGGCTTGGGCTATCGTTTGGTGGCGGAGACGTGACGCAAGGGTTCATCAGGTCGTCCATCCGACGACGGCTTTTGCTGCAACTGTTTATCATTGCGGCCATTCTCTCGCTTGCGTTCGTGTTGATTGTGCGCGCCGTTGCGGAGCGCGCAGCGGCAGATACACAGGACAACATCCTTTTGGCATCAGCCACCTCCATCGCCGATGCGCTTTATTCCGAGCGCGGGCAGGTTGCCGTTGAAATTCCCTATTCGGCACTTTCGATGCTGGGGGCAATCTCGGAAGATCGCGTTTTTTATCGTGTCTTTGTTGGCGACGAGCACCTTACTGGCTATGAGGATCTTTTGCCGCCCTCCCAAATAAACGATCCGTTTTCGACGTTTGATTTCCGTGGAGCAGAGGTGCGGTCCGTCGCTGTGACACGGGTTGTGAGTGCTGGGGGGCGCAAGCGAAATACCACAGTTGTCGTAGCCCAAACACGGCTGGGATTGGCGGCGATCTCGTCGCGGATTTCGGTCGTTGCGGCCTCGGTCGGGGTCGGTTTTTTCCTTTTGGCAACGGTCCTTAGCCTTTTTGCCGCACAATCGACTCTGGCCCCCTTAAACCGCATGACTCAGTCGGTTGCGCGTCGGGGTCCCAACGATTTGCGACCCGTCGAAACTCCCGCTCCGAGCGAACTTGCGCCGCTGGTTGATGCGCTCAATGGGCTTATGGCGCGGCTCAAGGCGTCGTTACTCCAATCGGAGGACTTTATCGCGGAAGCGGCCCACCGTGTACGCACGCCGCTTGCCACTGTGCGTGCGCAAGCACAGGTCGCGTTGCGCCGTTCTGTACAGCCGGAAAACAAGGCGGCCTTGCGCGCGATGATCCGCGCCGTCGACGAAAGCAGCCGTTCCGCAGGACAGTTGCTCGACCACGCGATGGTAAGTTTTCGCACCGATCAGCTTGAGGTGGTGCCCTTGGATTTGGTTGCCATAACGCGCGAAACCGTTTCGCATCTTCTTCCGACTGCCGAGTTGAAGGATTTGCACATCGTAGAAGAATATGTCGCCACCCGTTCGCAGATCAAAGGTGATGAAATCCTGCTTCAGAACGCCCTACGCAATCTCTTGGACAACGCGATCAAATACACCCCTGCCGAGAGTAAAATTACGGTGCGTGTGACCGATACGGACGCTCTGACCGTTTCCATTACCGACGAAGGGCGCGGGTTTGGCGATGCGGATTTGAGCACGCTCACGCACCGTTTTTCACGCGGCAAAAACGTCGATGATATTGTTGGGTCAGGATTGGGATTAACCATCGCGGATGAGGTCGTTGCTGCCCATGGCGGACGCCTTGAATTGAGCTGTAACACGAAAGGGCCGGGTGCATGCGTTTCGTTAATTTTTCCAGCGTCTTAGTTTATTGTATGTCGCTTCAGGCCGCCCTCGGTTTTGAGGTCGAAGAGCATTATGTTCATCAAGGAGCAGGCGCGAACACCTTGCGGATTATTTCCACAGCGGACGCCGAGGTTTTTAACCCAATCATCGAAGCGTTTCAGGCGCAGTATCCGAGCATGACGATTGACTACACCATCGCGAGCAGCACCCAGCTTATGCAGGCGCTTTTTGAAGAGGGGGCAGAGTTTGACCTCGCGATCTCCAGTGCGATGGACTTGCAGACGAAATTGGCCAACGACGGCTTCGTGCAAACCTACCGTTCAGAAGCGACAGATATCCTGCCGAAATGGGCCAAATGGCGTAATCAGGTTTTCGCCTTCACCCAAGAACCCGCCGTGCTGGTGGTCTCGGAAGACGAGTTTTTGGACCGACCCATCCCGACAACCCGCGAAGACCTGATCACGATGCTGCGCGACAACCAAGAGGCGTTTTCAGGGCGGATCGGGACTTATGACGTACGCAAATCTGGGGCAGGGTACCTTTTTGCCACCCAAGACTCGCGCAACACCGATTCCTATTGGCGTTTGACCGAAGTTATGGGGCGGCTTAATGCGCGGCTGTATCGCGGGTCACATGAAATGATTGCGGACGTCGCTGCGGGACGGTTGGCCTTGGCGTATAATGTCGTCGGCAGCTATGCCCAGTCTCAGCTCGCAGACACGCCCGGGATACGGATTATAGAGTTTGATGACTACCTCTCGGTAATGCTGCGCACGGCTCTGATCCCGAATACAGCGAAGAATCCTGAGGGTGCGGGCGATATGATCGATTTCCTCGCAAGCCTCAATATGCGCGCAGACCTGACCCTTAAGACGAATCTCCCGCCGATCAACGCCCAATCCCTTGAGGACAACAGCGCCGCACGCGTTATTCGGCTGGGACCGGGGTTGCTTGTTTTTCTGGATCACATGACGAAGGAAACCTTCCTGCGCAGCTGGGAGAACTCAATTGAACAGAAATAATGATGTTTCGCGGCTATTTTGTGCTCAATGTGTCGAAGGCTGTTGACTCTGCCCCACAGACAGCTAAGAACCGGCTTCAAGGAATTAAAGGGCGCATGTCGCGCCTGCGTTGAGGAGCACTATTATGGCGAAGCCTACCACAATCAAAATCCGCCTGAACTCGTCCGCGGGCACAGGCCACTTCTATGTGACTAAGAAAAATGCTCGTACGATGACTGAAAAAATGACGGTCAACAAATACGACCCAGTTATACGTAAACACGTTGAGTACAAAGAAGGCAAAATCAAGTAAGATTTGCTTTACTGAACGATCAGAATTGAGAAAACCACGCTTTCGAGCGTGGTTTTTTTTTGGCCAAACGATGGAGCTATTTCGTGTGCGTCCCTGCCTAGTTACAGGGCACAAAAAAGGGCCAGTCGTGATGACCGGCCCTTTGGTATGTCGTTGGTGTCGCGCGTCTTAGTTGCGGTTGCCAAAGAGTTGCAGCATGAACATGAACATGTTGATGAAGTCGAGGTAGAGGTTTAGCGCGCCCATAATGGCGGATTTCGCCATCCACTCGCTGTCGCCATGTTGTGCGTGCGCGATATAGTCGTTCTTAATTTTCTGCGTATCGTAAGCGGTAAGACCAGCGAAGATCAGCACACCAATCGCGGAAATCGCGAACATAAGCGCGCCAGATTGCAAGAAAAGGTTAACCACCATCGCAACCAAGAGGCCGATCACACCCATCATAAGGAAGGTCCCCATCGCGGAAAGGTCTTTCTTGGTGGTGTAGCCATAGAGGCTCAGACCTGCAAAAGCGATCGAAGTCACCAAGAACACCTGAACGATGGACGCCCCAGTGTACATAAGGAAGATCGAGCTTAGTGACAGGCCCATTGCCGTGGCAAACGCATAGAAGAACAACTGCGCGCCAGCGGCGGACAGTTTGTTAATCATCGCGCTAAAGCCGAATACCATACCCAAAGGAAGGAACATGATCACCCATTTAAGCGGTGAGCCATAGAGGGTATTGCCAAGGGCCGTGAGATATTTGGTATCGGAAATCTGCGAGACGGCTAGGGACGGATCCGATGTCATCGCCATGTTGCCAATAGCCCAGGCGGCCAAAGCCGTGATCAACAGGCCTACGGACATTGTGCCGTAAACTTTGTTCATGTGGGCGCGAAGCCCTGCGTCGATCGTTGCACTGCGCGTACCTGTGCCTGTGCGGGCCGTATCAAATTGTGCCATTATAGCCTCCGGTAAGAATATACTGGGCTAATGAGTTAGCCCGCCTTCACCGCTAAATATCGGCAATGACGGGCAGAATTTCAAGTTTAACCGGAGAGAATTTCATGTTTTTTCTGCAATATCGTTAAATGTTGCTAAATCAGCGGGTTTTAACGACGCCAAGCCGCAGGAACATCCCAGATTGGACGGTTTGCTTCTTGGGTGGCGTCGCTGCGGGATAGGCCCAAATCGGTGAGGGCGGCATCATCCAAGCGCGCAAGAGCGCGGCGCTGGCGATATGTGCTCGCTATCATCGACAAAAGGCGCAAAGTTTTTGTTGGGGATTTCAGGGTGGTTGGGCCGAAACTTGTAATTGTGTGTGTCATGAGAGGCATCCTTTCGAATCGATGATGATTGATGTTTGATTGATCATTTATATTGATATGTATGCTGGAATCTGTATCATCTGTAAAATGAATGTTTCTTAACTGATGTATCAAGGATTGTGATATGCCCCGAAATCTAGACCTTACGTCGTTACGTTCCTTTGTCGCCGTTGCAGAGGCGGGCGGCGTGACGCGGGCCGCGGGTTTTCTCAACCTGACACAATCGGCGGTTTCGATGCAGCTCAAACGTTTGGAAGAATCCCTCGACATGTCGCTGTTGGATCGCTCCTCAAGGACAATTGCAATTACCGCTTCAGGCGAGCAATTGCTGTCCTATGCGCGCCGGATGCTCAAATTAAATGACGAAGTTTTCGCGCTGATGACTCACCAAGCCTATGAGGGCGAAATCGTGTTGGGGGTGCCGCATGACATTGTGTACCCCGCGATTCCAGAGGTTTTGAAGCGCTTTAACGCTGAATACCCGCGCATGCGCGTTCAGCTTTTGTCGTCGGTCACGGTGAGTTTGAAAGAGAAGTTTAGACGTGGCGAGGTGGATATTATTCTGACCACAGAAGAGGGGTGCGATACAGGCGGTGAAACCCTGATGAATCGCGATCTGGTTTGGGTGGGGGCCAAGGGGGGCACTGTGTGGCGCGATCGGCCTTTGAAGTTGGCGTTTGAGCCCCATTGTATGTTCCGTATGGCGGCGCAAAAGGCCTTGGACGCCGCGAATATCCCTTGGGAAATGGCGGTCGAGTCGGATTCAACCCGCACGATTGAGGCTTCGGTTTCGGCGGATCTAGCGGTGCATTCGGTGCTTGATGGCATGGAGGCGCCGCACTTGGAGCAGATACGTCACGGCGGGGCACTGCCCGATTTGGGGTCCAAAAAAGTGAACATGTTCATCTCGGAACTGGCCACCTCGCAAGTCGCGTTGGATTTGGCGGAATTCTTGCGCCAAGCCTATAATCGCGTGTCCGCAGGTTCGGATCACGGGAGCACGACAACCTTACCAGTCGATTTTCGGTCGCGCAGCAGCGCCAGCGCCTGATCCGCTTGAGTAAGCGGCAGTTTGTGGCTGATATGAGGGTGAAGTTTACCGTCCGAATACCAGGCCAAAAGCTGCTCAAGGCTGTCGGTTAGAACTTTTGGGGCGAACTTCAAATACCCCGACCAGTAAAAACCTATCACCGTAATGTTTTTAACCAGCAGAATATTCGCGGGAATCGGCGGGACGGTGCCGCTGGCAAACCCAATCACCAGAATTCGACCGTCTGGATTGGTAGCCCGCAATGCTGTGTTGAACAACTCGCCTCCGACGGGGTCGTACACAACATCCGCGCCACCGAGATCCTTGATTTGCTGTCTCAAGTCAGGCGATTCGCTGTCGAGCACGTGATCGGCCCCTGCCTGACGAACGGCGTCGTGTTTTTCGACACCCCGCACCACTGCGATCACTTTGGCCCCCATGAGTTTGCCCAATTCGACAGCAGTCAGGCCGACACCCCCGGCTGCACCGAGAACCAGTAAAGTTTCGCCCGCAACCAAACGCGCCTTGTGGCTGAGCGCCAAATGTGAGGTGCCATAGGCAACTTGGAACGCGGCCGCGACGTCAAATGGGATTGAGTCGGGAAGGCGAATACACCGCTCGGCTTCGACAACTGCTTGCTCTGCAAGCCCGCCATGTCCGGGGAAGCCTGCGACGCGATCGCCAACTTTGAGGGACTTAACTTGCGCCCCTGCGGCTGTTATCACACCGGAAATTTCCATGCCCGGACAGAAGGGCCGGTCATGTTTTTCTTGATATGTCCCCTCAATCATCAACAAATCCGCGAAGTTGACTCCGCATGCCGCGACGTCAACTAGGACGTCAAATGAGCGCAATTTGGGAGGATCAATCGACCGAATTGATGCCGATCCAAGCTCATCGACGACATATCCAAGCATTATCTATCTCCAGTGGGTTTTGAGAGAGTGTTAACAAATTAGCTCCCCTCTCCCAAGAGTAAAAAAACGTAGGGTATGTTAAATTGTTGAAATATATCTAATAATTTGATGGGAGTCGGGTGTATTCGCTGGGCGGTAAATATGCACCTTTAAGGCGAGGTGCGTTTTTTTGTTAACCTTCCGGTCGAATCCCACTAGAAGTTTTGGCAATAATCGGCTAAAAGTTTTCTCGGCATATTGTTGCTGAGTTTTTGGTACACCCGTGCGTGAGGGTGCAAAATGTTTTTGCGTAAAACGAAAACTGAATTAAAAAGTACTCATGAGTTTGAGGAGCGAAATATGAAACATCCCGTTGATATCCATGTTGGGAAACGTATCCGCCACCGTCGATGGATGGTTGGCATGACGCAGCAACAGCTGGCCGAGCGCGTTGGAATAAAATTCCAGCAGATACAAAAATACGAAACGGGTATGAATCGTGTGTCAGCTTCTCGACTTTGGGATATTTCCGACGCGATGGGAATTGAAGTTAGTTTCTTCTTTGAAGGATTGGGGCGTTCCGAGGCTGTTGAGTCCACAGATGCCGCACGTGGCGACTTCATGGCAGACAAAGAAGCTCTGGAGTTGGTGCGGTCCTACTATGCAATTCCGGAAAATCAGCGCCGCCGCTTGTTTGAGTTGGCCCGCGTCTTAAGTGACGTCGCTTAAACGTCTCAAAATTTACCGTTGCAGCGCGCCTTTTGGCGCGCTTTTTCGTTGAGGCTCCGATTTTGCTTGATCCACAACTGCTCTCCACGTTACGCGGCAAGGGCGTTGAAAAAATGAGGCTCCCATGACTCTGCCAGAAACCGAAATTCAGTCAATCAAGGACTGTGCCATGGCGATGGCCGATGCTGCACGCTCGGTTACTCTGGCGTATTTCCGCACCGATCAACTGGCGACCGAGAATAAGCTGAACGAGGGTTTTGATCCCGTGACACGCGCTGATCGAGAGGCCGAGCAGGCAATGCGGGGCATTTTGGCCGAGCGGCGTCCCGACGACGCAATCCTTGGCGAAGAGTTCGGCGCGCAGGCCGGAACCAGTGGCCTGACGTGGGTGCTTGATCCCATTGATGGTACGCGCGGATTTATGTCGGGTACGCCGACTTGGGGTGTTCTCATTGCCGTTTCCGACGCGAATGGCCCTTTTTATGGCGTTATTGATCAGCCGTTTATAGGCGAACGTTTTACTGGCGGATTTGGGAACGCGCATTATTCTGGACCGCACCGCACAGGTGCCCTTGGCGTGCGCAAAACGCAAGATCTTGCGGATGCCGTTGTGTTTACGACCTTTCCTGAAATTGGAACGGCGCAGGAAGGCGCAGCGTTTCACCTTGTTGCAGCTGAGGCCAAATTGGTGCGCTATGGAATGGATTGTTATGCCTATGCTCTTCTTGCGGCTGGGCAAATCGACCTCGTGATCGAGGCGGGTTTGCAATCTTACGACATTCAGGCCCCGATTGCCGTCATCCAAGCAGCGGGTGGTGTTGTCACAAATTGGCAGGGAAAGCCGGCGCATGAAGGCGGGCAGGTTCTCGCCGCAGCAACACCAGAACTCCACGCCACAGTGCTCAAACTTCTTGCGTCCACCTAACGACCCACCCGTGACTTGAATTGCTCAAAATCCTCGGTATACTTGTAGGGGTATCGGGTCCTTTGTCCATTTCTGCCGATACATTCACACAGCTTCGCATCTGCGAGGGGCCGAATTGGACGTATTCTGTGTGGAGGTTTTAAATGTATTTATTGATTGAAAACGCGTGTTTGGCCATGACGATGGACGATCATGGGCGCGAGATTTCTGATGCCGACATCCTTGTCAAAGGCGGGGTTATTCAGGCCGTGGGACAAAATCTGCGGGCGGGATTAGCACCGGAAGTCGCGCAAAATCTGTCGACTCATTCTGCAGAAGGCTGCCTTGTGACGCCCGGATTGGTGAACACGCACCACCACCTGTATCAAACCATGACCCGCGCGGTGCCCGAAGCCCAAGACGGGTTGCTCTTTGGTTGGCTCAAAACGCTCTATCCAATTTGGGCGCGGTTCGGCCCTGCAGAAATGCACTCCGGTGCTGTGATTGGCCTCGCGGAATTGGCGCTTTCTGGCTGTTCGCTAAGCTCGGATCACATGTATATTTACCCCAATGGCGCGCGTCTTGAGGATAGCATCGAGGCCGCGCAACGGGTGGGGCTTCGGTTTCAACCCACGCGCGGCGCGATGAGCATTGGAGAAAGCAACGGGGGCTTGCCGCCCGACAGCTTGGTTGAGCGTGAGGCAGATATTCTTGAGGATATGATCCGCGTGATCGACGCCCATCATGACATCCGCGAAGGGGCGATGTTGCGGGTCGGCGTTGCGCCCTGTTCGCCGTTTTCCGTGAGTCGGGAACTGATGCGCGACTCGGCAGTTTTGGCGCGCGACAAAGGCGTCATGATGCACACACATCTGGCGGAAAATCAGGAAGATATCGCTTATAGTCGCGAGAAATTCGGCTGTACCCCCGGCGAGTTTGCGCGAGATTTGGGATGGGTAGGCGAGGATGTTTGGCATGCCCATTGTGTGAAACTTGTGGCCGATGATTTGACATTGTTTGCAGCAACCAAAACTGGAATTGCGCATTGCCCTTGTTCAAATTGCCGCCTTGGATCGGGGATAGCACCCGTGCGCGAAATGCTGGACGCTGGGGTGCCTGTGGGGCTTGGGGTCGACGGGTCGGCGAGCAATGATATGGGGAACTTGATCGGCGAGGCGCGTCAGATGATGTTGCTACAACGGGTGAAAAACGGAGCGGATTCCATGTCGGTGCGCGAAGCTCTTTGTGTGGCCACGCGTGGCGGCGCAGAAGTTCTGGGGCGCAATGACTGTGGCCAGATTGCCGTGGGGAAACGTGCGGACCTTGCGATTTGGGATTTGGGTGGAATTGAAGCCGCAGGGAGTTGGGATCCCGCCGCCATTCTTTTGGCAGGGCCACAAAAAGTTCGGGATTTATATGTAGAAGGGCGTCATGTGGTGAAGGAGTATCAGCTCACGACGGTTGATTTACCCAAGGCGATTGAAACACAAAACCAACTCGCGCGGGCCTTGATGGCGTAGCGCCGCGCGTTATGTTAGTCTGACCTTGCCTCAAGGGAGTAGTTGCGATGAAGGTCCTTTTTTATTGCGTCGTTTTAGCGCTCTCGGCTTGTTCGCCCTCCATAACCCAAGCTCCGGTGCCGCCCACTGCAACGGGTACTAAAAGTCCGGCGATCGTGAATGCTGATAGCTTGCTTTATGAGGCACGCAAGGCCAAGGGGTTGCCCAACGTCACGAAAAATCCGCGCCTGAAAAAGGCAGCCCAAGCCCAGACGTTGGACATGATTGCAATGGCCACGCTCACCCACAAAGGGAGTAATGGTAGCAACAGTCGTGACCGAATGCGTGCGCAGGGCTACAAGGGCTGCTTCTTTGCTGAAAACATCGCCAAAACGTCAAGAGGACTGGAAGGCGCGTTTGATCTGTGGATGACGTCCACGGACCACCGTAACAACATCCAAAACCGCAAAGCCACGGAGTATGGGATTTACGGAGCGAGCGGGTATTGGACGTTGGTTTTGGCAAGTCCCTGTTAACACAGAAGTTTACCGCTAACCCATGTGGCGTCGATTGCGCGATCATCGCCCATCATGATGGTGGCAAAGAGGGCCTCCCATATGTCTTCGGAGTGTTGTGTCCGTTGGGCGATAGCGGGGGTTGAAGTGAGGTTGATCGCGATGATATCTGCCTCCATTCCCACCGCGACATTGCCGATTTTATCGTCTAAATGCAGCGCGCGCGCGGCGCCTTGGGTCGCAAGCCAATAAAGTTGGACGGCGTGCAGGGGCGTTCCCCGAAGTTGTCCGACTTCATAAGCGGCGGCCATGGTGCGCAGCATGGAAAAATTTGAGCCGCCGCCCGTGTCCGTTGCAAGGCCGATGCGGTGTCCGTCAGCCATCAATCCCGCCATATCAAACAGGCCCGACCCAATAAACGTGTTGGATGTTGGGCAATGGATCAGGCTTGCATCAACCTCTTTGAGGCGGTCTTTCTCGCGGTCGGTTAGGTAGATTGCATGGCCGTAAAGGCCGCCTTTTCCTAATAATCCGCAACTCTCATATGTATCGAGGTAATCGCGCGCGTCAGGGAATAAGCTCTTTACCCATTCAATTTCGTCAACTTGTTCCGAGAGGTGGGTTTGCATCAAAACGTCTGGGTACTCAGCCCATAATGCACCCAAGGCTTGGAGTTGTTCCGGCGTTGAGGTCGGCGAAAATCGTGGCGTGATAGCATAGCCTGCGCGTCCCACACCGTGCCACTTCTCAAGTAAGGCTTTGCTGTCATCATAGGCCGATTGCACCGTGTCGCGCAGCCCGTCAGGCGCGTTGCGATCCATGCAGGTTTTTCCCGCCACAATGCGCATATCCCGCTCGGCGGCGGCCGTGAATATGGCATCGACGCTTTCGGGATGGATGGTGCAATAACTCGCGACCGTGGTGGTGCCATTGGCCAAAACGAGGTCGAGATAGCGGTTGGAAATTTCCTGTGCATACCCCGCATCAAAAAAACGTATTTCTTCGGGAAAGGTGTAGGTGTTCAGCCAATCAATAAGGCGTTTGCCCCAACTTGCGATGATGGCCGTTTGTGGGTAGTGGACGTGGGCGTCAACGAATCCCGCCGTCAATAGCCGCTCGCCATAATCGGTGACGCGGGCCGTAGGATGGGTTTTGAGCAAATCAGCGGCGTCGCCAACCGCAGCGATTTTTCCGTTTTCAATGACGATTGCGCCCTTAAAGATATGCCGCGAGGCTTCCTCAAAGGGGTGTTCAAAAGGGTTGCTTTTGAACGAAAGTACTTGTCCTAAGAGTAGGTCCACGATGTTGCTCCAATGCGTGTGTTGGCCCCAGAATAGGCGCGCTAAATTCTGAGGTAAATCACCTTTCCCTCTTCTGCTTTTGAATTGCCATGCCTATGGTGCCCATGACTTGTGAAGGAAGCGATATGAGTGACGATTTTATCAGACCAGAGATGTCGGACGACGATTCTTATGAACTCGACTCGTCGCTTATTGAGCGTGTTTTAGCGGTAGTTCGCTTGGATGATACTCTTGGATTAACGGCCCTTTTGAAGCCGTTGCATGCCGCCGACGTGGCCGACCTTTTGGAGCAGATCGGGGCGAGTTCACGGCGTAAATTGCTAGCTCTTTGGGGGGCGGGAATGGACGGCGACGTTCTTTCCGAACTCGACGAGGGTTTGCGCGAAGAAGTCATCCATGCACTCGAACCCGCAACCTTGGCCTATGCCATTCGCGACCTTGAGAGTGACGATGTTGTTGACCTCCTCGAAGACCTAGAAGCACCGCAACGTGACGCCATTTTGCAGGCTTTGGGTGACCGTGATCGTGTAGCCGTTCAACACTCCCTGAACTATCCAAGCGAAAGCGCGGGCCGCTTGATGCAGCGCGAAGTCGTGGCGGGCCCAGAGCATTGGACCGTCGGCGAAGCTATTGATTATATTCGCCAAGATCCTGAATTGCCCGAGCAGTTCTATCATATGATCCTTGTGGATCCGATGATGCGACCCGTGGGATATGTGACTTTGGGCAAATTGTTGGGCTCGGCCCGAAATGTGAAATTGAAGGCTTTGTGTGAGGAAAGTTTTCGCACAATTCCTGCCACTCAACCCGAAGCCGACGTCGCCTATGCTTTCAACCAGTATCACCTGATTTCCGCGCCTGTTGTCGATGACTCGGGGCGTTTGGTGGGGGTGATTACCATCGATGACGCAATGATAGTTCTGGATGAGGAGCACGAAGAAGACATCATGCGCCTTGCGGGGGCAGGGGACGGGAGCATTTCCGACCGTCTTTGGGAAACCGCCAAACAACGTTTTCCTTGGCTGGCCGTCAACCTCTGTACGGCTATCTTGGCGTCTCGTGTGATTGTTCAGTTTGAGTCCACAATTTCGCAGCTGGTCGTTTTGGCCGCCTTAATGCCCATCATTGCCTCAATGGGCGGCAACGCAGGGACGCAATCCCTGACCGTGACGGTACGTGCGCTGGCGACAAAAGACCTTACATCGCGCAATATGTGGCGGGTTATACGACGCGAAGCCCTCGTCGGGTTGGTTAACGGTTTGTTATTCGCGGCCGCGCTCGGGGCGTTTGGCTTCTTTTGGTATGGCAGTGCGGCACTGGGAGCGGTGCTTGCCGTGGCGATTGTGATTAACCTGTTTGTGGCGGGTTTTGTGGGTGTTGGGGCGCCCGTTATCCTTGATAAAATGGGTGTTGACCCTGCTCTTGCTTCGGGAACTTTCGTGATGACGGTGACGGATATGGTTGGCTTTTTTGCCTTCCTAGGTTTGGCAACTTTGGTCTTGGTATAGTGGATTTGGCTGCTCGAAAGTCCCAAGCTCGGAAGGACGCCTTCGCGCGCCGAAAACTAGCGTTTGATGCTGTGAACTCTACGCCAGCAACGCGTTTGACTGAGGTGCTTGCGCCATATCGCAAGAAAACACTCGCTGCATATGTGCCTATGCGTACAGAGATAAGCCCGCTTGCAGCGATGGAGGCGCATTCCGGGCAAGTCTGTGTTCCGGTGATCCAAAGCGCAGGAACCGCCCTGAAGTTCGCGCTTTGGACGGCGGATATGGCGATGGTTGAAGGGGCGTTTGGTGCGCGTATTCCGCAGAATATTACCTATGTTACCCCTGATGTTTTGATTGTCCCTTTGGTGGCTTTTGACGATGCGGGTAACCGGTTGGGATATGGCGGTGGCTTTTATGACCGCACATTGCAAGACTTGCGCAGATCGCGCCACGTGGTGGCCATTGGTTTGGCCTTTGAAGCACAGCGTGCCGATGAATTGCCACTTGAAGCCACCGATCAACCCCTTGATTTCATCGTTACTGAGGCCAAAACTCGGACCTTTTCCCGCTAAGGCTTGCTTGGGGTGAAATCCCCATTGCACGGGCTTTCTCAAGGGATTAACCAGACACTATGAGAATACTTTTCCTAGGCGACGTCGTTGGCCGCGCTGGCCGCAATGCAATTACTGAACGTCTGAAGGCTCTGCGCGAAGCGTGGCGTCTGGATTTCGTCGTCGTAAACGGGGAAAATGCAACCTCCGGCGCGGGGCTTTCGCCGGATCACGCGAAGGGTATTTTGGACGCAGGGGCCGATTGCATCACCCTTGGTGACCACTCCTTTGATCAGCGTGACATGCTGACCTACATCGAAAAAGAGCCCCGCATCATCCGGCCTTTGAATTTCTCAAAAGCCGCGCCAGGCAGTGGCGCGCGCCTCTTTGATGGCGGGCGTGGACGTAAAATTCTTGTGACCCAAGTGTTGGGGCAAGTTTTCATGAAACGCGCCTTTGATGATCCGTTTTCCGCAGTCGAAACCGTGTTGAAAAAATATCCTTTGGGCGGACAAGCTCAGGCGATTTTGGTCGATATGCATTGCGAAGCGACCTCAGAAAAAATGGGCATGGGCCACTGGTGCGATGGTCGCGCGAGTATGGTTGTCGGCACGCATACACATATCCCAACGGGGGACGCCCAAATCCTTGATGGCGGCACGGCCTTTCAGGCGGACGCGGGCATGTGCGGTGATTATAATTCCGTTATCGGGATGGACAAAGGCGAGCCGATGCGCCGCTTTGTAACGGGAATGGGCAAGGGGCGCTTCACCCCTGCAGCGGGCGAAGCCACGCTCTCTGGACTATTTGTCGAGACCGATGATCAGACGGGAAAAGCGAAAACGGTGTCCATGATCCGTGAGGGTGGGCGGCTTCAGCCTTCCTCGCCACCGTCCTAACACATGAAATCAGATCGTCTTTTCTTGGTCGCCGCATTGCTCGTTATGGGGGCAGGTTGGGGCGCAACGATTCCGATCTCAAAATACTATGTGACGCAAGGCTTGCAGCCGTTTGGCGTTTTGTTTTGGCAATTGCTGATCGGAGCTTTACTGCTGGGCAGTTATACGCTCGTCCAAGGTAAAAAGCTGCCCCTCACCCGCCGTCATCTGGCGCTTTATACCTTCGTTGGCTTGGCTGGAACGCTCATTCCAGGCTTTTTTTCCATGTTGTCGATGAAGTATCTTCCTGCCGGCATCATGGCGCTCATCATGTCATCTGTGCCGATGCTGGTTTTCCCAATTGCACTCCTAATGGGTCAAGACACCTTTAGCTGGAAGCGCTTTTTTGGCCTTGCACTTGGTCTTGTGGCGGTGGGGTTCATCGTGGCCCCAGAAGCCTCCCTGCCTGAGCGCGCGATGGTGGCCTTTATCCCCTTGGCGCTTATCGGGCCATTTTGCTACGCAATCGAGGCGAATGTTGTGGCCAAAGTTGGCACATTGGGCGTGGGCCCTATTCGGGTTCTTTTGGGGGCTTTCACCATTGGCACGATCTTAGCATTGCCGTTGGCCTTGCTCACAGGGCAGTGGATATCGCCCTTTGAGCCAATGGGCTGGCCGCATTTTGCCGTTGTTTTTAGCGCGGTTATCCATGCGGTCGTTTACGGGGGGTATGTTTGGCTTGTCGGCAGGGCAGGGTCCGTTTTCGCCGCGCAAGTGGCCTACCTCGTGACCGGATTTGGGTTGCTGTGGTCAATTCTCTTCCTCAACGAAACCTATTCCGTTTACATTTGGCTCGCCCTGTCTCTGATGTTTGTAGGGGTTTTCCTCGTACAACCGCGCGCCAAACCGGCGCTTGAACATGCCGCACCTTTGGTAAAAGATGGTGCGACTAGAATAAGGTCTGCAAACCTATGATGTTGTTTGAGTTTTCGCAATTTGGCCAAGCCATTGTGACTTTGGCCGTGGTTGCTATCATGTTTATTCTGTTCTTGCGGGAATACTACCCAACCGAGGTGGTGGCCATCGCGGGGGTCGCCGTTTTGTTGGCTCTTGGCGTTTTGCCATACGACAAAGCCTTGGAAGTGTTGTCAAATCCGGCCCCATGGACGATTGCGGCGATGTTCGTCGTGATGGGCGCTTTGGTACGCACGGGCGCGCTCGAATGGTTTACCCAAAGGGCCGAGCGCAACGTTCAAACGCACCCCGCAATGGCCATTGGCGCGATGATGGCATTTGTCGTCGTGGCATCGGCCTTCGTGTCGAACACGCCCGTTGTCGTGGTGATGATTCCAGTCTTTGTACAATTGGCCAAGAAACTAGGGGTTTCGGCGTCCAAGCTACTTATCCCTTTGTCCTATGGCGCGATTTTGGGCGGAACGTTAACTTTGATCGGGACGTCAACCAACCTTTTGGTGGACGGGGTTGCGCGCGCCAACGGGATGCAAGCGTTTTCGATTTTTGAAGTCACGCCACTGGGCATCGTTTTGGTGGCATGGGGCATGATTTACCTACGGTTTATTGCGCCAAGACTGCTTCCAGATCGTGATAGCATGGCATCTCTCCTGTCTGATAAGTCCAAGAAAAAGTTTTTCAGTGAGGCGGCGATCCCACCCGACAGCGACCTGATTGGCCGTGAAGTATCGGGCGTTCAACTCTTTAAGCGCGACGGTGTGCGGCTGATCGACGTTCTGCGCGGCGATATTTCGCTGCGGGGGAATATGGCCGAAGTCGTGCTTCAGACGGGTGACCGGGTCGTTTTGCGCACGGAAATGCAGGAGCTTTTGTCTTTGCAGCGCAACAAATCCCTCAAGCGGGTGGACCAGCTTTCCTCGGTCGAAACCAGCACGGTTGAGGTGCTGATTACACCGGATTGTAAGATGGTGGGCCGCTCGCTAGGCGCGATGCGTTTGCGGCGGCGGTATGGTGTTTATACGCTGGCCGTTCACCGCCGGAACCAAAATATCGGACGTCAGTTGGAAAACCTCGTGGTGCGTGTGGGGGATACGTTGCTCCTCGAAGGTGCGCCCTCGGATGTGGCCCGTTTGGTCTCGGATATGGCGCTCGCAGATGTGTCACATCCGTCGGAGCGTGCGTTTCGTCGTGGGCATGCACCTGTTGCCATGGCGGCACTTGTGGGGATTGTGGCCCTTGCGGCTTTTGGTGTTGCGCCAATTTTTCTGCTGTCAATTCTTGCGGTGGCTACGGTGCTTTTGACACGCTGTATCGACGCGGATGAAGCCTTCGGATTTGTCGATGGCCGCCTTCTTGCTTTGATCTTTTCGATGCTCGCGATTGGGGCCGCGCTTGAGGCCTCTGGGGCTGTGAAATTGATCGTTAATGGCGTGGCTCCGGGGCTCGCAAAACTACCCCCTTTCATGATCGTTTGGGCAATTTATCTTCTGACGTCAGTGCTCACCGAACTGGTGTCCAACAATGCTGTGGCCGTGGTGGTCACGCCCATTGCCATCGGTCTTGCCTCAGCGTTGGGTGTAGATCCGCGCCCCTTGGTCGTTGCTGTGATGGTCGCCGCCTCGGCGAGTTTTGCGACGCCAATCGGCTATCAAACCAACATGCTGGTTTACGGGCCAGGCGGGTATAAGTTCTCAGATTTTCTGCGGGTCGGGATTCCTCTCAACCTATCCATCGGTATTTTGGCCTCTGCAATCATTCCGCTTCTTTGGCCGTTGTAAGGGAATTCCCCGCGCGCACTTGAAATGCACCCGAGCGCTGTTCTATAAGCGCATCCAACAGAGATTGAACCTAAGAGGCACCAATGGCAGGCCATTCAAAATGGGCGAATATTCAGCACCGTAAAGGACGCCAAGACGCGATCCGATCAAAGCTGTTTTCAAAACTTTCCAAAGAGATCACCGTTGCCGCAAAAATGGGCGACCCAGATCCTGAAAAAAACCCACGTTTGCGGATGGCCGTAAAAGAGGCCAAATCCCAATCCGTTCCAAAGGATGTGATTGATCGCGCGATTAAGAAATCCACTGCTGGTGATGGCGATGAATACGAAGAAATTCGCTATGAAGGCTATGGCGTAAACGGGGTTGCGGTGATTGTCGAAGCGATGACCGATAATCGCAACCGAACAGCCTCCAATGTGCGCTCCACCTTTACCAAAAGCGGTGGCAACCTTGGCGAAACAGGCTCGGTCAGTTTCATGTTTGATCGCACAGGCGAGATTGTTTACGACGTCAGCGCCGGTGATGCAGACACGGTTTTGATGGCCGCGATTGAGGCTGGTGCCGATGATGTTGAAAGCTCCGAAGAGGAGCACGTCATTTACTGTGTGGACACGGATTTGAACGCAGTTTCAACCGCGCTTGAGGCGGAACTTGGCGAAAACGTGACAGCCAAACTTATCTGGAAGCCAACGATGACAACCGAGCTTGATCTTGAAGGTATGGAAAAGTTGATGAAGCTTGTCGATGCCCTCGAAGATGATGACGATGTTCAACGTGTGACAACGAATTTCGAAGCGAGCGACGAGGTTATGAGCCAGCTTTAAACCCATCAGTTCAATCTGTTTTTAAGGCCGCTGGGGAAACCCATGCGGCCTTTTTCTATGGTGGAAGGAGGGCTTTGGTCGCTGCCAATTTTACCGCTTTTGTAAGGGGGGCGAGCGCCGGAGCAACCCGCCGATTGACCTGCCAAAACAACTGAATATCCAGCGGAGTCGCGGGATCAAGGGCGACCAGACGTCCCTGCGTGAGGTGCCCCTAATCAACACTTCAGGGATCATGCCGCACCCCATGCCCAGCAAGGCGGCATCCACAAAACCCCGTGCCGAGGGGATTTTGTGGTTCTGAGTCGTGATATTGTGACCGAGTTGGCGGTGAACCCATTCCCTTTGCAGCTTATCTTTGTGACTATCCTAAAGCGCAGGAGCTGTGCGGATCGCTTCATCGGTTATGCCCTGTGGACACCATCGCTTGATAAACTCGGGGCTCGCGGAAGCAATGTAACGTAGGCTTTCCAAAGATGCTGAATCGCTGCCCTGAATGGCCGTTGAATGAGAGGTGATCGCCGCCTGCACCTCGCCCCGCCGAAGCCACTCGGCGGAATGCTCTTGGTCGTCGACGATCAACTCATACATGACGCCCTCGCTGGCGACCAATGCGGGCATAAGGCACGACGCGAGGCTGTTGGCATTGGTCGCGATCTTGATGTAGGGCGGCGTTGGGCTCGCGTTTGGGAGGCCTAGATCTTTGCACAAAGTCGCTTCAAGGAGGGCGATACCTTCGGAATGTCAGTGCCAGCGCGCGCCAACCTGTGTCCCCGTGCAGGGTGTTGCACGCAGAACAAATACCGCCCCAAGAAGTTCCTCCAGACCTTTGATCCGCTTTGAAATCGCCGACGGTGTCACCGAAAATTCATGCACCGCAGCTTCAAAACTTCCATGGCGCAAAACGGCAGCAAAGGCTGCGAGTGATTTGGAAACCAACATTATAATTCCTAACTCAAAATAATTTTCTTTAACTAGACACAACCGCTATCGATGGGTATCAAATAGAGAAAATTTGATTGGTTTCCGATGATTGCGTCCACGCCTCCCTTTGCTTTCTCAGTAATTCTCGCGGGTTTTGTCACCAGCTTGAGTCTCATTCTGGCAATCGGGGCACAGAACGCGTTCATTTTGCGCCAAGGTATCCGTCGCTCCCATGTTTTGCCGCTCGTCATTGCCTGTGCAGGGTCGGATGCGATATTGATCACCATCGGAGTCTTTGGCTTTGAGCAAATTGAGAAAATCTTACCCCAAGTACTACCAATCGCGAAATACGGCGGTGCCACCTTTTTGCTTGCCTATGGGGGGATGGCATTTCGCGCCGCGTGGCACGGGGGGCAGGCTTTGGATCCAAGCGCCACAGCGAAGCAATCCCTTTGGAGCGCATTGCTCACTTGTTTAATGATCACATGGCTCAACCCGCATGTTTACCTCGATACGGTCGTCTTGCTGGGAAGTCTTTCCGCGCAATATGAGGGCGGGCGCTATGGTTTTGCCCTTGGGGCCACGCTCGCATCCTTCAGTTTCTTTTTTGCCCTTGGCTACGGCGCTCAGTATCTTGCGCCGATCTTTGCGCAACCCAAAGCTTGGCGTATTCTGGACGTTCTTGTTGGACTCATGATGTGGTCGATCGCGCTAAGCTTGCTTATCGGCGTGTAAGGGTACAATTCGGCGCTTGTACCAACCAAATTATTGGGATCATGTCGACACATGATATCCGCTCCAAATAATACGCTGACCGCAATCCTATGGATGCTGGTGACGGGCCTCTGCTTTATCGCCGTAACGGCCATCGTAAAGGTCGTGGGGAGTGATGTCCCCGCAGCGGAAGCGGCGTTCCTTAGGTATTTGTTGGGGCTGGTTTTCCTCGTTCCGATGTTACCTGCAGTAAAGACCGCATGGAAGCAGGGGGCGTTGGATCGGTCCGCTTTGTGGCTTTTTTCACTGCGCGGCGTTGTGCATACTTTTGGCGTCATTGCGTGGTTCTATGCCATGACGCAGATCCCAATCGCCGAAGTCACGGCCATGAATTACATGACGCCGATTTATGTAACCCTTGGTGCCGCGATTTTCCTGGGCGAAAAGCTCGCGTTTCGTCGGGTCGCGGCGATTATTGTTGCCCTGATTGGGGGCTTGATCATCCTGCGCCCCGGTTTTCGCGAAGTTTCGCCCGGACATATCGCCATGGTTGGGACCGCGCTTGCCTTTGCCGCAAGCTACCTTGTGGTGGGGCGATTGGCGGGGCGCATTAGCCCGACTGTGATCGTGGCGATGCTCTCGATGACAGTTACAATTGGCCTGTTTCCCTTTGCGATGGCGGTTTGGGTAACACCGACTTTAGCGCAGTTGGCTTTGCTTTTCTTGGTCGCAGGTTTCGCGACTGCTGGGCATTTTACAATGACAATGGCCTTCCGTCTGGCCCCCATGGCCGTCACCCAACCTGTTACTTTCCTGCAGCTTTTGTGGTCTGCCCTCCTTGGGGTCGTCCTCTTTAGCGAGCCTGTGGATTTCTGGGTTGTAGTGGGCGGTATATTGATCATGGCGTCTGTCAGTTTCATCACTTGGCGCGAATTCGTCTTAAAACGAGTGGCAGTGAAGACACCGCCGCTCCCCTAAGTCAGCCGCGTGGATCAATGAGTTTTTCCAAAACATTTGCCTGTGTGATTTGCCCGACAATATCGCCTTTTCGAGTCACTGCGAGGGGTTCATCTTGCGTCGAGAGCTGTGTCATTACTTCGAAAAGCGGCGTGTTCTCCGGAACTTCACCCTGTGTGCTGCCCTCGGTCTCCTGAACCATGTCGCCCGCGACAAGGACGTGCAGCGGGTTCATGTGAGCGACGAAATCGGCGACATATTCGTTGGCCGGATTTGAGTAAATTTCCTTGGGTGTACCACATTGAACAATGCGTCCGCCCTCCATAATCGCAATGCGGTCGCCGAGTTTGAAGGCTTCATCAAGGTCGTGACTCACGAAAATAATGGTGCGATTTAGCGATTTTTGGAGGTCGATCAATTCATCCTGAAGGCGGGCACGAATAAGGGGATCAAGGGCCGAAAACGGTTCGTCCATTAAAAGAATCGGCGCTTCGGTGGTAAACGCGCGCGCCAATCCGACCCGTTGTTGCATCCCGCCTGAAAGGTCACCGACTTTGCGAGTGGCCCAGTCGGAAAGCCCAACCAACTCGATGTAATGCGCGATTTGTTTGGTGTAGGTTTCCTTGTCGACCCCTGCGAGTTCAAGCCCAAGCCCGACGTTTTCTCGGACACTGCGCCACGGCAAAAGGCCGAATTGTTGGAACACCATCGCCACGCGGTTGAGACGAATTTGGCGCAACGTGTCTTTGTCCGCATGGGTGACATCGACCATACGATCCCCGTCATTCACCGAGACAGACCCGCGGATGACAGGATTGAGGCCGTTGACCGCGCGCAGCAACGTCGATTTCCCAGAGCCAGAAAGCCCCATGAGTACAAGGATTTCACCCTCTTGAACCGAAAGGCTACAGTTATGCACGCCAAGGACCTGTCCCGTCTCTTTTTGAATGTCACTGCGTTCGCCATTCGCATCCATAAGGGGGAGAGCTATTTCGGGATTGTCGCCGAAAACAATAGATACATTGTCAAACGTAACGGCGGTTTTGCGCGGTTGATCACTCATTTGCGTTCGATCCTTAATGCACGGTCGAGCATAATTGCGACGACAACAATGATGGAGCCACTCTCAAACCCAAGCGCTGGGTTCACGGTGTTGAGGGCGCGTAGAACTGGCACGCCAAGGCCGTCCGCGCCTACGAGTGCTGCGATCACCACCATGGAAAGCGAGAGCATGATCGTTTGGTTTAGGCCTGCACGAATTTGTGGAATGGCGTAGGGGAATTCCACTTTCCAAAGCTTTTGTCGCGGTGTTGCACCGAAGGCCTCGGCGGCTTCGAGAAGGTCGGACGGCGTGGAACTGATCCCCAGATGCGTGAGGCGGATCGGCGCAGGGAGGACAAAAATGACGGTCGCAATCAGGCCGGGGACAAGGCCAATGCCAAAGAAAACAATCGCGGGAATGAGGTAGACAAATGTCGGGAGTGTTTGCATGAGGTCAAGGATGGGATGCAGGAATTTGTATAATTTCGGACGGTGCGCCGTGGCTATCCCGATGGGAATCCCCATGCCCATACAGGCTACACAGGCGGAGAGAACCAAGGTCAAGCTCTCGGTCGTTTCCTCCCAATAGCCTTGATTGATGATGAACAAAAATCCGAGGACAATCCCGAGACTGACCTGCCATTTGCGTTGCAGGATATAGGCACCAATTGCAAAGAGTGCAATAATTACAAAAGGGTGTGGCGTTTGAAGGCACCAGAGAATCGAGTCGATCATGGTTTCCATCACAATCGCCAGCGCGTCGAAAAAGACTTCGCCCTCGCGCTGTAACCAATCAAATATTTTCTCCGCGGTGTCGCCGAGGGGGATTTTCTTTTCGGTCAGCCAGCTCATGAAGCCCTCGCCTAGAATGTTGGGGAAGTCGGATGTTACTCAAGAAAAACGCCGCCTCCAATTTTGGAAGCGGCGCATTTGGTTTACATCCCAAGGGCGGTTTTAACCGCGGCAACAGCGTCGCCGCCATCCTTGGTGGTGACACCCTCAAGCCAAGGCATGAAGGCGTCGGGGTTGCCAGTGAGCCACGCCGTAGCGGCGTCAGTCGGGTCCATGCCATCATCGAGGATAGCCCCCATGATTTCATTTTCCATAGCGAGCGTGAATTCGAGGTTGCCAAGCAGAGCGCCAACATTTGCACACTCGGTAACGTAACCTGCGCGCGTGTTTGTATAGATGGTTGCTCCGCCAAGGTCGGGGCCAAAGAAATCATCCCCGCCCGTCAGATAGCCCATGTCGAAATTCGCGTTCATCGGATGGGGTTCCCAGCCGAGAAAAATGATGGGCTCGTCTTTTTTGCTGGTGCGCGCCACTTGGGCCAACATGCCTTGCTCTGAGCTCTCGGCCACTTCGAAATCGGCCAAGCCAAAGGCGTTGTCGTCGATCATGGATTGGATCAAACGGTTGCCATCATTGCCAGGCTCAATACCATAAATCTTACCGTCAAGCGCGTCTGCATGGGCGGCGATATCGGCAAAGTCTTTGATGCCCAAAGCGGAGGCCGCGGCGTTTACGGCCAGCGTGTATTTGGCACCAACGAGGTTTTCACGCACGGTATCAACGGTGCCGGCCTCGCGGTATTTAGCAATGTCGCCCTCCATTGTTGGCATCCAGTTGCCAAGGAAAACGTCGATATCACCCTGCGCCATCGCAGTATATGTCACGGGAACGGACAGCACTTTGATATCCGTTTCATAGCCCAACGCATCCAACACAACCGTCGTCGCAGCAGTTGTCGCAGTGATGTCCGTCCAGCCCACATCCGAAAATGTCACTTCGTCGCAATTTGCCACAGCGCTCGTAGACATCGCGACAAGCGCGATTACGGAAAGTGAAGTTTTAAAAGTTGCTCTTGAGTTCATGTTTGGTGCTCCCTATTTCGGCATTATTTTTTTGTTGATTGACGAGTCAATTAAAAACCAGCATTTCTAATATGGCAACCCCTTGGAGGAAATGATGCCAAAACTTGGAATGGAGCCTATACGACGCGCGGCTTTGGTGAAAGCGACGATTGATGAGGTCGGCCTCGCCGGATCACTCGAAGTCACAGTCAGCCAGATCGCGAAACGGGCGGGCGTTTCCAGTGGTTTGGCGCATCATTATTTTGGGGGAAAAGAGCAAATTTTTCTCGCGGCAATGCGCCATATCCTCAGTGTGTACGGGGCTCAAGTGCGTGTGGCTCTGTCAATTGCGACCACACCAACGGAACGGCTTGAAGGTATTATCCTCGCCAGCTTTGAAGCCAGTAATTTTCGTTCCGAGGTGGTCGGTTCATGGTTGAATTTCTATGTTTTGGCGCACCGTTCCGTTGGGGCAAAACGGCTGTTGTCCATCTATCAGCGGCGTTTGCGCTCCAACCTAATACATGATCTGCGCCCCGTCATTCCCGCTTCTCAGTTGGAAAACAGTGCGCAGGGAATCGCCGCGCTGATCGACGGATTGTATATTCGCCGCTCTCTAGGGGCGCAGAATACGTCCGACCCAATCAGCATCACCAAGATCTATTTGGCGAGCATACTAAATCAAAAGGAAGTCAAATGATGCAGCAACCAATCGCCAGCCATTTTGTCGACGGAGCTTATCTTGAGGATACGTCGGGCACCAAGATTGATGTCATTTACCCCGGAACTGGCGCGAAAATTGCGACTGTCTATTCGGCCACGCCCACTATTATTGACGCCGCCCTGAACAGCGCGGCACGGGCGCAAAAAACGTGGGCGGCCTTGAGTGGAACGCAGCGAGGCCAAGTCTTGCTACGGGCCGCCGAGTTGATCCGCGCTAACAATCATGCCCTTTCGGTTTTAGAGACGTATGATACCGGTAAACCGCTCCAAGAAACGCTTGTTGCGGACGCGACCTCTGGGGCCGAGGCGCTGGCCTATTTTGGCGGGTTGGCCGCCAGCATAACCGGCGAGTACATTCCCCTAGCGGACGGCGATTTCGTCTATACATCCCGCGAGCCGATCGGCGTATGTGCGGGAATCGGTGCGTGGAATTACCCAACCCAAATCGCTTGTTGGAAGGCTGCTCCCGCTTTGGCGTGTGGCAATGCACTGGTCTTTAAGCCCAGCGAAATGACACCCCTTTGTGCACTGAAGATCGCTGAAATCATGATGGAGGCGGGCGCACCTGCGGGCCTCTTTAACGTCATTCAAGGCCTCGGGGATGTCGGGGCCGCCTTGGCGTCGGATTCGCGGGTTGATAAGGTTTCCTTAACGGGTTCTGTGCCCACGGGCCGTAAAGTTTACAGCTCAGCCGCTGCGCATATGAAGCATGTCACTATGGAGCTTGGCGGCAAATCTCCGATACTGGTATTCGATGATGCGGATATCGAAGCCGCTGTTGGCGGTGCAATCCTTGGCAATTTTTATTCATCCGGTCAGGTATGTTCAAATGGTACGCGGGTTTTTGTGCAAAAGGGTATCAAACACGCGTTCCTCGCGCGCTTGAAGGAACGTTTAAAAGGCGTCGTCATGGGCGATCCATTGGATGTAGCGGTTAATTTCGGCCCCATGGTGAGCGAACGCCAGGCAGAGATTGTCGAAGGGTATATTGCAAGGGGCATGGCTGGCGGGGCAACCCTTTTCGCCGGTGGGTCCAGAAATGGCTTCACCATTGCGCCAACCGTTTTCAGCGATGTGACCGACGATATGATCATCGCCAAAGAGGAGATTTTTGGCCCTGTCATGGCCGTATTGGATTTTGAAACCGAAGAAGAAGGTCTTCGTCGTGCCAACGCCACGGAATTTGGCCTTTCGGCCGCCGTTTTTACCCGTGATTTGGCGCGTGGTCACCGCGTGGCTGCCGCTCTTGAGGCTGGGACCTGCTGGATCAACACCTACAATCTCGCCCCCGTGGAGGCCCCGTTTGGCGGTGTGAAGGCCAGTGGTGTGGGACGCGAAAACTCCAAAGAAGCCATCCACCACTACACCCAAGTCAAGTCCGTCTACGTTGCCGCAGGAGGTGTTGATGCGCCATATTGAAACGCGTGTTCAAGTTCAACTTCGAAAGGTAAGGTATTGTTGTGGAAGCTGATTATGTCATCGTAGGCGCGGGGTCTGCTGGTTGTGCTTTGGCCTATCGGCTAGCCGAAGCAGGCAAGGATGTGTTGGTCGTTGAGCATGGCGGAAGTGACATCGGGCCTTTTATTCAAATGCCTGCTGCGCTGTCTTACCCGATGAATATGAAGCGCTATGATTGGGGGTACATAAGCGAACCCGAACCCCATCTGCGCGATCGGAAACTTGCCTGTCCGCGCGGTAAAGTCGTGGGGGGGTCTTCTTCCATCAATGGCATGGTTTTTGTGCGCGGTCATGCGCGCGACTTCGATTATTGGCAGGAATCTGGCGCGACGGGTTGGTCCTATGCCGACGTTCTTCCCTACTTCAAACGGATGGAACATTGGCATGATGGCGGCCACGGTGGCGATACAGAATGGCGGGGCAATAATGGCCCTCTTCATGTGACGCGCGGCCCCCGAAAAAACCCGCTATTCGCTGCATTTGTTGAAGCGGGAAAGCAAGCTGGCTATCCCACAACAGACGATTACAACGGTGAGCAGCAAGAAGGCTTCGGGCCAATGGAGCAAACGGTCTTCGGAGGGCGCAGGTGGTCTGCGGCCAACGCTTATCTGCGGCCCGCTTTGAAGCACAAAAACTGCAACCTGACGCGTGCCTTTGTTGAGCGTGTTGTTATTGAAAACGGCCGTGCGATTGGCGTTGAAGTCATACGGAACGGCACAAAAGAGGTTATTTCGGCGCGCAAAGAAGTCATCCTTTCGGCGTCTTCCATTAATACACCCAAACTCCTCATGTTGTCTGGGATCGGCCCCGCCGAGCACCTTTCTGAGCATGGAATTGAGGTGGTTGCGGATCGCGCGGGTGTTGGACAAAATCTACAAGACCATCTCGAGTTGTATTTGCAATTTGCTTCATTGAAACCCATAACCCTGTATAAATATTGGAATTTGGTGAGCAAGGCCATCATTGGCGCGCGCTGGCTTTTGTCAAAAACGGGCCTTGGGGCCTCAAATCAGTTCGAGAGCGCGGCGTTTATCCGCAGTCGTGCTGGCATTGAATATCCGGACATCCAGTACCATTTTCTTCCGATTGCCGTTCGATATGATGGCAAGGTCGCCGCCGAGGGGCACGGCTTTCAGGCTCATATGGGGCCGATGCGCTCAAAAAGCCGTGGCTGGGTAAAACTGGCAAGTTCCGACCCCGCCGATGCGCCAAAAATTCAGTTTAACTATATGTCTGATCCACAAGACTGGGCTGATTTTCGAACTGGAATTCGCCTCACGCGCGAGATTTTCGCTCAGGAGGCCTTCGGTCCCTACGTGAAGCATGAAATCCAGCCGGGCGTGTCGCATCAAACCGATGAGGAGCTTGATACATTCATCCGCGAGGAGGCCGAAAGCGCCTATCACCCCTGTGGAACGGCACGGATGGGGGCCGCAAACGACCCGCTCGCCGTGGTAGATCCAGAATGTCGGGTTATTGGCGTTCAGGGTCTGCGGGTGGCCGATAGCTCGATTTTTCCTCGGGTGACAAATGGCAATCTAAACGGGCCTTCGATTATGGTTGGCGAGAAGGCCGCGGACCATATTTTAGGGGCCGGAATGCTTGCGAAAGATACCTCGAAACCATGGATTAATCCAAACTGGGAAAATGATCAACGATAGGTGGTAAAGTTTGATCCGTATCAAAGAATTTGGGGTGAAACTCAAGCATGTTTGTTAAGAAACCAACAGGAGAAAACATATGTCCCATACCCCACACGAACTCGCGGAAGAATTTCCTGAGCACGTGGAAAAAATGCATGCTTTGAAGTTGAGCGATCCGCATTTTTCCCGCTTGGCTGACGAGTATCACGTATGTAATCGAGAAGTGCACCGCGCAGAAGAAAACGTTGAGCCAACCGACGCGCTAAACGAGCAGGAAATGCGCAAGAAACGCATGGCTTTGAAGGATCAAATCTGGGCAATACTCTCCGCTTAGCTGGTCATAATTTTTCTACGTCGAGAAGCTAACCTTCTGGCTTCTCGACTATTTCTTGAAACTTTTCGAAAAACTTAGCGGTCATTTTCTTTGCGAAACCATCGATAAGGCGACTGCCGAGTTGTGCAATTTTGCCACCAACTTTCGCTTCGACCTCATAGGTGAGTTCAGTGCCTTCGTCGACGTCGCGCAGTGTCACAACGGCTTCACCTTTGGCGAAACCTGCGACACCGCCTTTGCCTTCTCCGGAAATTTTGTACCCGTTTGGCGCATCGACATCCGAAAGGGTAACTGCGCCTTTAAAGGTTGCTTTTACGGGACCAACTTTCTGTTTTACAACCGCTTCAAAACCTTCCTCGGCTGAGCCTGTTAACTCTTCACATCCGGGGATGCAGGCCGCGAGCGTTTCTGGGTTGTTTAGGTGGGCCCAAACCGTTGCGCGGTCGGCCGCGAGGATGCGCGTGTCGCTGAGTTCCATGTCATCTTTCCTTTGAGAATTTGGGCAGGTTATTGAATTTCATAGGGTAGGATACCCCGTGCGTTGTGGTCAACTTTTAGCCGCGCTTCGAGTGGCGGGACCGATCTTTGATGACAATTCGGGCGCTCACATATGCGGCAACTTACGCCGATGGGTTCAAAGGCCCGATCATTTTTCACGTCGAAGTCGTCAGCGTAAACAAGGTGTTCTGCGTGTTTAACTTCACAACCCAAGCCGATGGCATAGCGGCGGACGGGCGCCTTAAACGAGCCTGCTGGCTTTGAAACATCGCGGGCGAGGCAGAAATATTTAAGCCCATCAGGGGTTTGCGCTAATTGTCTGAGAAAACGTCCTGGTGTTTCAAACGCGCGATGCACGTTCCAAAGCGGGCAGGCTCCGCCATAGCGGGCAAACTGCAAGCGAGTGGCGCTATGGCGTTTTGTTATCGTGCCGGCCTGATCGACGCGTACGAAATAGAACGGAACACCTTTGGCACCCGTGCGTTGAAGTGTGGATAATCTGTGGGCGACTTGCTCAATGGATGCGCCAAACTGTGCTGCCAAAAGTTCAAGGTCGTGCCGTGTCTCGCGTGCGGCGTTCAAAAAGGCGTGGTAGGGTAAGAGGACAGCCCCTGCAAAATAGTTGGCGAGCCCGATTTTTGCTATCTCGCGCGCCTCTTCTGTTTGGAACCGTGCCAGATCCAATGTCGCCTCCAGAAGTTCGTTTTGTGTTAGGAAGGCGAGTTGCAAAAGGAGTTGGAATCGTCTCGTTGGTGGCGAAATAAATTTGGAGAGAGTTAGGGTGCGGGTAACAGGGTTGAACCCTCTTAAAACGGTATCACCCTGAAAGTCTACCTGAATACCAAGCGCATTCAGAGCATCCGTCGCGCGGTCTTGCGACGTGATACCCCCATGCTCAGGGTCGGCGACCCGTTCGGCCGCGCGATCAACCGCATCAATGTAATTATCGCAATAGTGAAAGAAGTCGCGAACTTCTTCCCACGGGCTTGGGGCGATGCGGCTATCTTCGCGTCCCAAAACCTCGTCGAGTGATGCGAGGCGTTCGTGGCTTTGGCGGTAGGCGCGGTGGAGGTCCAAAAACGCACGGGTTAGCGCAGGTGCGTTTGATGCGGCCAGACGCATATCCGCGAGAGGTGGTGGCCCGTCAGTGAAAACGGGGTCCGCAAAGGCTTCGCGCATATCACTGACCATCCGTTCGGAATCACCTATCGAAAGAGTTGTAACATCAAAACCAAATTCCTGCGCGAGTGCCAAAACCGCACCCGTACTGATCGGACGCTTATTGTTTTCCATTTGGTTGAGGTAGGGGAGCGAAACCCCCAGTTTTTCGGCAAACGCCTTCTGAGTAAGCCCCAACTTAGTGCGCGTTTCCCGAAGCTTTACCCCAGCGTAGAGTTTTTGAGTTGCCATTTTCGCCTTTGCCTCCGAGCTTTGCAGTTTTGCCGATCGGTCTTCGAGTTTTGCAAAGTTAACCGATCGTTTGGATTCGACGCAAGACGAAAAGGATAGAAATGACACCCATGACAGAGGAGGCGAGCATGAGGGTGACCAAGGGGAGGGGGCCCGCGTCAGGGCTTAGGAGGGTGCCAGCAAAGGCCGAAAGTGCCGCGCCGCCGCCAATCATGATCGCGCCACCAATTCCGCTTGCCGTTCCTGCGAGATGTGGGCGCACCGACAGCATGCCTGCGTTTGCATTGGGCAACACGAGGCCGTTTCCTAGGCCAATAAATGTCATAAAGGCAAAGAAAATTTCAACTGACCCCTCGGAAAATGCGAAGGTTAAATAAGAGGCGCCCATGCCCGCGGTGCAGAGTAAACTTCCCCACAGGATCATTTTGTCGATGCCGAACCGTCGCGAGAAGCGGCCAGAGATATAATTCCCAGCGAAATAACCGAGCGCGGGAGCACCAAAGTATATGCCTGTCCATTCAGGGGGGAGAAGGTACACTTCGCTCGCAATATACGGTGCCCCGCCGAGATAGGCGAAAAAAGATCCTGATGCAAAAGTGGCGCAGGCAACATAGCCCCAGAACCGAAGGGAGCTGAAAAGTTCTGGGTATTGGCGGACCTGTTCGCGGAAGCTCGCGCTGGTTCTGGATGCGGTTTCGCCTAAATCATAGAAGGTAAGCCAAAGGAGGCCTAGGCCGAGAATGAACATCATCCAAAAGCTGGCTTGCCAGCCAAATTGGGTGTCCAAGACGCCGCCGATCGCTGGGCCAACCATCGGGACAATCGACATGCCCATGGTTAAGTAGCCAATCATTGAGGCGGCTTCGTCTTGTCCAACCATGTCACGAACGATAGCGCGTGAGAGGACCATTCCTGTTACTATTACGGCCTGTAACATTCGGAAAGATAAGAATATCTCAACTGAGGGTGCATAAATACATCCAAGGGTCGCGATAAGGAAGATCACAATTCCGCCTAAGATGATCGGGCGACGACCAAACCGATCGGAAAGGGGGCCGATGAAGACCTGCAAGATCGCGTTGACGCCTAGATAAAGGGCTACGGAGAGCTGAATGAGGCGGTAATTGGTGTCAAAATGGTCTGCCATGCCAGCGAGGGATGGCAGGAAGATATTCATCGAGAGCGCTGCTAGTCCTGCGAGGAGGATTAACGTTCCGAGATTTGGTGGGGTGGTTCGATCCAAAAGCCGAACGGTGGGTTTCTCATCCATTCGAAAGATGTAGAGGCGCGATTTGAGAATGTCCATTGGCGATGCGCTGAAAGTGGAGATTTGCATATTTGCAGTATTCAACTGAGTGTTGCAAATGAGTTTGCAAATATTCTGAATTCACCTTTGGCTTTTGCCATTGGGTGGGTATGGTCCAGCAATAGATAACGAATCCCGACCGGAGGACGTCCCATGAAAGATGTTGACACCCAGCTCGCTGAGCGCCGCGAGCAAGCCCAACTGGGCGGCGGTCAGCGCCGCATAGATGCGCAACACGGCAAAGGGAAATTGACGGCGCGTGAACGTGTTGAGCTTCTGCTTGATGAGGGCAGCTTCGAAGAGTTAGACATGTTCGTCGCACATCGTTGCACCGATTTTGGTATGGAAAAACAGCGCCCGGCAGGCGATGGGGTTATTACCGGCTGGGGCACCATCAACGGCCGTATGGTCTATGTGTTCTCTCAGGATTTCACCGTTTTCGGAGGGTCACTTTCGGAAACCCACGCCCAAAAGATATGCAAGATCATGGATATGGCGATGCAAAATGGCGCGCCCATTATTGGCATTAACGACTCGGGCGGCGCACGGATTCAAGAAGGTGTTGCCAGTCTTGCAGGTTATGCCGAAGTGTTTCAGCGCAACATTATGGCCAGCGGTGTTGTGCCACAAATTTCTTTGATTATGGGGCCATGCGCTGGTGGCGCGGTGTATTCACCTGCGATGACCGACTTTATCTTCATGGTCAAAGACACGTCCTATATGTTTGTGACGGGCCCTGATGTGGTAAAAACCGTGACAAATGAGGTTGTGACCGCCGAGGAACTTGGCGGCGCGTCCACCCATACTAAGAAGTCCAGCGTTGCCGACGGCGCGTTTGAGAATGACGTCGAGGCCCTCACCGAGGTGCGCCGTCTTGTGGATTTCCTTCCCCTGAACAATCGTGGAAAGCCACCTGTGCGGCCATTTTTTGATGCGCCGGATCGGATCGAGGAAAGTCTCGATACGCTTATTCCTGAGAACACAAATACGCCCTACAATATGAAGGAGCTGATCCACAAAATCGGCGACGAGGGCGACTTTTATGAAATCCAAGAGGATTTCGCAAAGAACATCATCACTGGTTTTATTCGGCTCGAAGGTTCTACCGTCGGCGTCGTTGCGAACCAGCCGATGGTGCTGGCGGGCTGTCTTGACATTGATAGCTCTCGTAAGGCAGCCCGCTTTGTCCGTTTCTGTGACGCCTTTGAAATCCCGATCCTGACTTTGGTTGATGTGCCCGGCTTCTTGCCCGGCACAAGCCAAGAGTACGGCGGGGTGATCAAACATGGCGCTAAATTGTTGTTTGCCTATGGCGAGGCGACCGTTCCCAAGGTGACCGTAATCACCCGAAAAGCCTATGGTGGCGCCTATGATGTGATGGCGAGTAAGCACCTGCGCGGCGATTTTAACTACGCATGGCCCACGGCCGAAATCGCGGTGATGGGGGCCAAAGGGGCAACTGAAATCATTCACCGTGGCGACATCGGCAATGATGAAAAAATCGCGGCCCACACGGCGGACTATGAGGCGCGTTTCGCCAATCCGTTTGTGGCCGCCGAGCGTGGTTTCATCGACGAGATCATTCACCCGCGCAGCACGCGTAAACGGGTGGCGCGCGCGTTTGCCTCTTTGCGGAATAAGAAGCTCGAAAATCCGTGGAAAAAACACGACAATATCCCGCTGTAAGTCAGCGTGAAGTGGCCCAACCCTTTAATTAACGGAATGCACCGTGCGCAGAAAATGGCATATTCAACGATCGTCAGATAGGCTCGTGCTTTCGCGACGTGGCGAAGTTGTCTTTGATGTGTCGGCACAAAGTGTCTTTCCCCTCTGTGCGCGCGGTCGGTTGGCGCAGCAGATTCGGCAAGATTTGTGGCGAGCCTTGCAAGATTTGCGCGGGTTTTCCCCAGTGATTTTGATTGAAGGGCAGGGCGCAGAATTGCATGTCACGGCAGGTGGCGAAGTCGCTGCCAAAACCTTCCCAAAACCCGCTATAGAGGCTCAGATTTCAGCACTCCTTGCAGACCCAAAATTGCGGGCGCGGTGGCTGCGCCATGCCGCAATATCCGCAGACGCGGTGGACGCATGAAGCGGCTTTCCATTGTCTTGTGCGGGATCGGGAGCGCGGCGTTGGCTGACCCCATTGCGGTGCCGTCGGGGCAATCCATTGAATTCAAACAGGTGATTTGGGCGGAGGAGGCAGAAACACCGAATGCAATTTTTCGGTTTGTCGCGCCAGAAATCACCCGCGACGGCACTGGCATTGAGTATGACACCGCGGCAGAAGATATTCTGTTTCTGTGTGAAACTTTTGCCCTGCCGCGCGTCTTGGCGGCGAATGTCGGGGGCGAAGTTGGCCTTGTCATTTCGCTTTCTCAACAGGACCTCGCATTTGGTGAGGCAAACCCAGATATCCTTCAGTTCTTTGATAATTTTGTGGTCCGCGACGCCACTTGTGACTGGGGAGATGTCTGATGGGAACTTCGTTAGGCTTATGTAATGGCGGGATAAAACATGCATTCGTGCATCAAATCGCCGCCAAATATCTGCGGGGGGTTTTCTTTTTTAGGCGGGCGGATACTGTGGGGACAAGCTTAACGCATTTCTTTTGGAGAATGCGCGAGACGCTTGGCGCATTCGCTTCGATTGCGTCTTTCAAGAACAGTACAGGGAGACATATATGTCCAATTCTATCAAAGCTCTATTCGCCATTGGTCTTTTGTCTTTGGTTGCGGCCTGTGGCGGCGCTTCCGAAGAAGAAACAGTATACGTTGAAGTTGAGCCAATCGTCGAAGAACCGACAATGTCCAAATACTAAAACACAAGATAGGCAGGGCGTAAGTCCTGCCTTCCCCTCGGCTGCAGTTCGAGGAGCCGAATTCAAATGTCCTCGGATAGTTTCGACCGTTTTTCCCTCAGATTTTTCCATTCTTAGCATTTCCCCGATGAACTTGCCTGCGGCTTCCACTAAGCTTGCGCGAATTCAAACAAATAGGGGTATTCCATGTTAAAACATCGCGGCTTTCCCAGTCGCCTCACAGGCACTGATTTCCACTTCACTATTCGGCGCGACAATAAAAAAGGCCCAACACCACTCATTCGCCGCGAGCGCTATGCGGATCGCCGCCCCGCGGATCGGCGGGCGGATGCGGGATTTATCCTCGCTCTGTGGACGCACTTCGGTAACGAACCCTTTGAGCGCGGGAACTTGGATTCGGGGCGTCTGAGTTGGTTTTTCGGACGCGAAGTCATCGCCGCCGAAGAGCCCTTTGATCCCAAAAGCTATGAGGCGATGCTCGTAATCAACGAGCCTGTCGCGCGAGCGAATTTCCCAGACGCCTTTGTGAGCGTGGATGAATTTGACCCCGATGACGAGGAGTACTAGGCGTGTTTTTGCTTATTTCTCAGATACATCGGCAGGTTTCGGCCCATCTTAGGGGGAGTGCAAGCAATGGGCTTCCCAGTGCTGCTACTCTCGTGCAGGCTGTATTTGTAGCGGGTCTTTCTATTCTGTGGCTCGCTGCGACGCGCTCCGCGCGTCACCCTTCCCCTTCTGGGCTCGGCTCTCCCCAGGTCGAGCCCATTTTCGGGAAAATACGGCGTACGCGCCTCCCCATTTACGCATCATATCCAACACGACCCAAACATCGCTTGGGACGTAGGTTTGCTTTTTCGCGCGTTGTTTCGCGCGTATTGGCCCCAAGTTAAGGAAAGTCCCATGTTTAAAAAGATCCTCATTGCAAATCGCGGCGAAATTGCCTGTCGTGTTATTAAGACTGCCCAAAAAATGGGGATCAAAACCGTAGCGATTTATTCAGACGCGGATCGTCGGGCGCTGCATGTGCAAATGGCGGACGAGGCCATTCACATTGGGCCCGCGCCTGCAAACCAATCCTATATCGTCATCGAGAATGTTTTGCGTGCGGTGAAGGAATCTGGGGCGGACGCCGTACATCCGGGCTATGGCTTCCTAAGCGAAAACAAGCTTTTTGCTCAAGCGTTAGCCGATATTGGCGTGGCTTTTATTGGCCCACCTGTGAATGCAATCGAGAGCATGGGCGACAAGATCACCAGTAAGAAAATCGCCCAAGAAGCGGGGGTTTCGACGGTGCCTGGCTATATGGGGGTGATCGCGGACGCGGATGAGGCGGTAAAGATTTCCAATCAAGTCGGCTACCCCGTTATGCTTAAGGCGAGTGCGGGCGGTGGTGGCAAAGGCATGCGAATTGCATGGAATGACCAGGAGGCGCGCGAGGGGTTTCAATCCAGTAAAAACGAAGCCGCCAACAGTTTTGGCGATGACCGGATTTTTATTGAAAAATTCGTGACACAGCCGCGCCACATCGAAATTCAGGTGCTTGCAGATAGCCATGGCAATGCGATCTATCTGAACGAGCGCGAGTGCTCGATCCAGCGCCGCAATCAAAAAGTCATCGAAGAAGCGCCGAGTCCATTTTTGGATGAAGCCACCCGCAAAGCGATGGGGGAGCAGTCTGTCGCTCTTGCGCAAGCGGTCGGGTATGCGAGTGCTGGGACCGTTGAATTTATTGTCGACGGAGCGAGTAAATTCTACTTCCTTGAGATGAACACCCGTCTGCAAGTCGAACATCCGGTAACGGAATTGATCACAGGCGTTGATCTTGTTGAGCAAATGATCCGCGTGGCCTTTGGCGAAGTGTTGCAGATCAAGCAAGACGATGTTCAGCGCAACGGGTGGGCCATCGAAAGTCGCCTCTATGCCGAAGACCCCTACCGCAATTTCTTGCCCGCGATTGGCCGTTTGACACGGTATCGTCCGCCCGAGGAAACCGTGAGTGACACCGTTGTCGTTCGCAATGACACGGGCGTCTATGAGGGCGGCGAAATCAGCATGTATTACGACCCGATGATTGCCAAGCTTTGCACGTGGGCTCCAACGCGCGAAACGGCGATCGAGGCGATGCGGGTTGCCTTAGATAGTTTTGAAGTCGAAGGGATTGGCCATAATCTTCCGTTTCTATCGGCCGTCATGGATCATCCAAGGTTTGCGTCGGGGAACATCACAACAGCCTTCATCGAAGAGGAATATCCCGATGGTTTTGACGGGGTTTCCCTGTCCGAAGACGCCTTGCGCCGGATCGCAGCGGCGACTTGCGCGATGTATCGCGTATCTGAAATCCGTCGTGCGCGCGTCTCAGGACGGATGGATAATCACGAGCGTAAAGTCGGTACGGAATGGGTTGTTGCCCTTCAAGATCAAGCGTTTCCTGTCTCGATTTCAGCCGACCCAAAAGGTGCAAATATTTCGTTTGAAGATGGTGAAACTCTGCGCGTGGTAAGTGACTGGGTTCCAGGGGATCGCCTCGCAAGATTGCAAATCAGTGGCGTTGATTTAGTCCTTAAAGTGGACAAAATCACTTCTGGTTTTCGCATTCGTAGCCGCGGGGCGGACATCAAAGTTCGGGTTCGAACACCGCGACAGGCGGAACTTGCGCACCTTATGCTCGAGAAAATTGCACCCGACACCTCACGCCTGTTGCTCTGCCCAATGCCGGGCTTGATTGTGAACGTGAATGTCGCCATTGGAGATACCGTGCATGAGGGGCAGGCGCTTTGCACCGTTGAGGCGATGAAAATGGAAAACATCCTACGGGCGGAAAAAGCTTCGACGGTTGCAAAAATCAATGCACAAGCGGGCGATAGCCTTGCAGTTGACGACGTGATTATGGAGTTCGAATAAAGTGGATGCCCCTTACTGCAAAGCTCGAGGATTAACAACACGACGTTCTTTTTCTTCTTCTAGGCGCAGGGGCATTTTATCGATTGCACGGATCAATTCTCGTGCACTCCACGGATGGGGTTTGCGTTGTGCAATCGTGCCATCTTTGTCCATCAGAACCATCATAAACCCGTGGGGACGGATGGCTATACGTACATCACTTTCTGCCGTGGGATCGGTGTCGACCACCACCACTACATCGCGGGCAACAAGGGCTGGCCACTGCTCTTGCAGCATTTCCAGTTGGCGCACAATTTGTGGATCATCGGGACGCATTGCAAAGAGCAAAATTGGACGCGAAACCCATTTTAGGTCTTCCAGCGTCGTATCCTGTGCGTCAATGGGTTCAAAAGGCCGTACGTCTTGGGCTAAAGCCGAAGAAGAAACCCCCGCTACTGCAAGGAAAACTAAAGTTAAAATTTTCATGTGTCGCCTTCCGTTCGTATCAAACATAGGCACTCTTGAGGCGTTTGCACAGGGGCAGTGGTGGCGGTCTTGTGGTTTTTTTCCTGTTAATCCTATGATTACGGATCGTCTGTAATGTTATTCCTGATCACATATGCGCGGCGCCTGGGGGCCCGCCTGTTTGGTAAAAGGAAGAACAGAATGGATGTCATTCTCCACGTCGGTGCGCATCGCACCGCGACAGCAAGCTTGGCCGTTTTTTTTGAGCAAAACAAGGACGAAGCACGTGAGCAGCGCGTCGCTTTTTGGGGGGGCGACCGCACCAGAAGTGGCCTGTTTTCCGGTCTCATGGCCCATAAAAACAGCATCATGCCCGATACGCCACGCCGTCGCGACCGTGCGACACAACTTATTCGTATGGAACTGGATCGGCTGGAAAAATCTGGCGTGCATCAACTCATCGTGAGCGAGCCTTCGATGATCGGCACAATGATGCAAAACCTCCAAAGCGAACGCCTGTATCCCAACTTTCAGCCGCGGCTCTCACGATTCTTTGATGCTTTTGGCGATCATTGCTGCCAAATCGCTTTTTCATTACGCTCCTATGAAGGTTATTGGACCTCAGCGTTGGCACATGCGATCCCACGTGGACTGGCTATTCCTAGTGAAAATACCGTGGATAGGCTCGTGACACAGCCCCGGCGCTGGAAAACACTTATCAGCGAGGCGAGGGCGGTTTTCCCCTCCGCCGAAGTCCTTGTTTGGCCGTTTGAAGCTATGGCGGGTCATCCGGTTCGCCAAATAGCGCTCATGACGGGGGCAACGTTCCAACCCTCACGGGCAAACGCGCCTTGGGTCAACGCAGCGCCCAATAGGCGGGCTATTTCAAGGGCCCTGATTGAGCGCAATACCCCTGTGATTTCGGGCACTAATTGGCCACCATTTCAGAACCACCATAGGCAAGTGCTGCGCGCCCAGTATCACGAAGACCTTGAGTGGTTAAAAACCAATAACGACACTTTGATATCCTATAGTGAAACCGCTGGGAAACATCAGCGTTTCGATAATTTGACTGACAGTCAGGATGTTGCGGACAACAAGCCCGCCTACCTAAGAGGACACCCCAATGACAGAGAAGAAAGACGCATGGTCTGAACTCGCCGCCCGCGAATTGCGTGGGCGACCAATTGATGATCTGACATGGAATACCCCTGAGGGAATTGCCGTAAAGCCACTCTACACGGCTGAGGATTTGGAGGGATTGGACCACCTCGGTGGCGTGCCCGGAGCAGCACCCTTTACGCGCGGCCCGAAGGCCACAATGTATGCGGGGCGGCCTTGGACTATCCGCCAGTATGCTGGTTTTTCAACGGCCAAAGAGAGCAATGCATTTTACCGAAAGGCGCTCGCTGCTGGTCAGCAGGGTGTCTCGGTAGCCTTTGATTTGGCAACCCACCGTGGGTACGACAGTGACCATCCGCGCGTCGAGGGGGACGTCGGCAAGGCGGGTGTGGCGATTGACTCTGTTGAGGATATGAAGATCCTTTTTGACGGGATTGAGCTGGATAAAGTCAGTGTTTCCATGACTATGAACGGTGCAGTTATTCCCGTTTTGGCGAGCTTTATTGTGGCAGGTGAGGAACAAGGTGTGGATCGTAGCCAACTTTCGGGCACCATCCAAAATGACATTCTCAAAGAGTTCATGGTGCGCAACACCTATATCTACCCCCCCGAACCGAGCATGCGTATTGTCAGCGACATTATCGAATTCACCAGTCAGGAAATGCCAAAATTCAATTCAATTTCGATCTCTGGATACCACATGCAAGAAGCTGGCGCGAACCTTGTGCAGGAACTTGCCTTTACCCTTGCCGATGGCAAAGAATACGTCAAAGCCGCGATAGCCAAGGGGTTAGACGTTGATGATTTTGCTCCGCGCTTGTCGTTCTTTTTCGCCATTGGAATGAACTTTTTTATGGAAGCGGCGAAACTGCGCGCCGCACGTTTCTTGTGGCATAAAATCATGTCGGAATTTGCACCGAAGAAAGAAAATTCTTTGGTGTTGCGGACCCATTGCCAAACGTCGGGTGTGAGTCTTCAAGAGCAAGACCCCTACAACAATATCGTCCGCACAGCCTATGAGGCCATGAGTGCGGTATTGGGAGGGACGCAATCTTTGCATACGAACTCCTTTGATGAAGCGATTGCTTTGCCTACAGATTTTTCGTCCCGCATCGCACGTAACACCCAATTAATTTTGCAAAATGAAACGGGTGTAACGAACGTCGTCGATCCGTTGGCAGGGTCATACTATGTGGAAAAACTAACCTCCGATTTGGCCGATGAAGCTTGGAAACTAATCCAAGAAATCGACGAGATGGGCGGTATGACAAAAGCCGTGGCAACTGGCATGCCAAAGTTGCGCATTGAAGAAGCCGCGGCGCGACGTCAGGCAGCGGTTGACCGCGGTGACGACGTGATTGTTGGGGTGAACAAATTCCGTTTAGCGCAACAGGACCCAATCGATATCCTAGATGTGGATAGCGTGGCCGTTCGGGTCGAACAAGTTGCGCGGCTCGCAAGCATCCGGCAGAGCCGTGATGCCGCCGCCTGTGAAAACGCCCTCGCGGCGCTTGAACAGGGGGCGAAAACGGGTGAGGGGAATTTGCTTGCGCTTGCCGTCGATGCGGCGCGGGCTCGGGCTACTGTGGGAGAAATATCCATGGCCATGGAAAAAACATTTGGGCGTCATCGGGCGGAAGTTAAAACCCTCTCTGGCGTCTATGGCGCAGCATATGCTGGTGACGAAAATTTTGCCGCAATTCAAAAATCGGTTGATGATTTCGCTCAGGAAGCAGGTCGCCGTCCTCGGATGTTGGTCGTCAAAATGGGGCAGGATGGTCATGACCGTGGGGCAAAAGTTATTGCTACTGCTTTTGCGGATATTGGGTTTGATGTGGACGTCGGGCCGTTGTTTCAAACGCCGGAAGAGGCTGCACAGGATGCGATCGACAACGACGTACACATCGTTGGGATTTCCAGCCAAGCTGCGGGACATAAAACACTTGCGCCTAAACTTATCGAGGCTCTGAAAGCGCAGGGGGCCGAAGAAATTATTGTCATTTGTGGGGGCGTAATTCCGCAACAAGACTATGATTTCCTTTATAAATCAGGTGTGAAGGCAATATTTGGCCCCGGCACAAATATTCCACAGGCCGCACAAGAAATATTGCGTCTCATTAAACCCTAAGGCATTTATTGAAGGGGGCGTCATCAAAGAACGCCCCTTTGCCACAGGATTGAAAATTATGCCGCTTGAAATAGATCACTTTGCAATTGCCTGTGAAACCCTTTCACAGGGGGTGGAATATGTGCAAGACACATTGGGAATTGCGTTGTTAGGGCAGGGGCAACACCCCAAAATGGGAACACACAACCGGCTGCTTTCATTCGGGCCAAATATCTATCTCGAAGTCATTTCGGTAGATCCAAACGCGCTTCGCCCCCCTCATCCGAGGTGGTTCGATCTTGATTCCTTCTCTGGAAATCCGCGCGTCACTAACTGGATCTGCAGAACAAATGACCTAAAAGCCGCCATTGCAAATTCCCCTGAAAATGTTGGACAGCCGATGGCCTTTGAGCGCGGAAAATACCGGTGGGATATGGCCGTTCCCGCAGATGGAAAGCTTCCGTATGATGGGTGCTTTCCTGCGCTCATTCAATGGCATGGCAACGCCCATCCCGCTTCTGAATTGGCGGATGTGAACTGCCGTTTTTTGTACGCAACAATTCAACACCCAAATACCACCGAACTCACATCGTCCCTTGAACCTCTTCAGCCACCAAAAGGAATTCGGTTTGTACAGGGTGACTTACCGGCCTTCGCAATATCAATTGAAACACCTACCGGTGAGCGCACTCTCAAATGATCCGCATAGCCACTCCACTTGATATCGACGCAATTCTAGACATCTGGAATCCGATCATCCGCGACAGCGTTTTTACATTCAACTCCCAGCAAAAGACGCAGGCCAACATGGTTGTCCTCCTGGAACAGAAAGAAAATGCTATGGAGCCGTTTATCGTCTCCGAACTAGACGGAAGGATTTTAGGATTTGCGACGTATGGCCAATTTCGAGGCGGGAACGGGTATAGATTTACCGTCGAGCACACGGTCATCGTTGGCGAGGGGAACTCTGGACTTGGGATTGGACGATCTCTTTTACAAGTTATTGAGAAACATGCGAAAAACAGGGGAATGCATTCAATGATTGCAGGCGTTTCCGCAGATAATACCGTAGCAGTTCTTTTCCACGCAGCTATCGGCTATAGTGAAATCGCGCGTCTTCCTGAAGTTGGGAGAAAGTTTGACCGCTGGTTTGATCTTGTGCTGATGCAAAAGCGCCTATAGCCCTGACATTAATCATTTGATCTGATAGGTTTTTCACTATGTCGATTTGGACCCGTATTGCCGACGCACTATCGGCCCTTTCTAAGGGCGAAAGCCTTTACGAAGTTTTCGATCGGCTGAGCGCCCCTCCTGAACGTAGCGTTGGTTTTACGATCGCAGTGATTGCCTTGGGGGCCAAAATGGCGAAGGCGGACGGACAAGTCACGCGCGACGAAGTTGCGGCTTTTCGCGAAGTTTTCCACATTTCCCCTGAAGACGAAGCAAATGCAGCCCGTGTTTTCAACATGGCGCGCACGGATACCGCTGGTTTTCAGGACTATGCCAAACGCATCCGGCGCATGTTTGGGGCCGACCACACCGCCCTTTGTGACCTCATGGAAGGGTTGTTTTACATTGCTATGGCCGATGGGGAATACCACCCTTTCGAAGATGAATTCCTCGTCGAAGTGGCAAGAATATTTGAGATGGATGACCGTGAGTTCCGCGGATTGAGGGCGCGGTTTGTTCCTGATGCAGAGCCTGATCCTCATGATGTCCTTGGCGTTTCACCCGCAAATTCACAAGCAGAGATTCGAAAAGCTTGGCGCGATTTGGTGCGCGAAACGCACCCAGATCGCCTGATCGCACGGGGCGTGCCCGTCGAAGCTGTGAAGCTGGCAGAAAAACGCCTGATTGCGATCAACCACGCGTGGGAAGAGCTAAAAAGGGACGCCGCTTAATGCGCCTTGCAACATATAATACGGAGTGGTTCTCGGCTTTGTTTAGCCGCGACAACAAATTGCTGTATGATGAGGAGCCTTCGCGGCGATACAAGACAACCCGTCGGGAGCAGATCGAGGCGTTAGGCAAGGTATTTCAGGCGCTGGACGCGGATGCTGTCATGGTTATCGAGGCTCCCGAGACTGAAAAGAAACGCTCGACAGTCGCGGCTTTAGAACAATTTTCCGCCGATTTTGACTTGAGAGTCAGCAAATGTGTATGCGGGTTTTCCAACGACACCCAGCAAGAAATAGCCTTGATGTATGATCCGAGGAAACTCTCTGCCGTTCATGATCCACAGGGGGGCGAGCCGCCTCTCTCTCCCCAGTTTGATCAGGAATTTCACATGGATATCGATGTGGACGGCATGGAAGATTCGATTGTTTTTTCAAAGCCGCCCTTGGAAATAACCCTGACGACACAAAGTGGAGAGACGCTTCGTCTTATTGGTGTACACGCAAAATCTAAGGCGCCCTATGGGGCGAAGGACAAAGACGAAGAAATCCGCATTGCGATTGAGAACCGTCGCAAGCAATTGGCGCAATGCATTTGGGTGCGACGCCGCGTTGTCGAGCATTTAGGGCGCGGGCAAGACGTCGTGGTCATGGGGGATTTTAACGACGGTCCCGGTTTGGATGAATATGAAAAACTGTTTGGCCGTTCCGGAGTGGAAGTCGTTTTGGGTGAGGGTGGGAATAACTGCCTTTTTGATCCGCATGCCTCTGCTGGCCTTACCCAGAAATTTGGCGGAACTCCAACAACATCGCGGTTCTACATCGCCCACCAAAAACGCTATCTTGGTTCCTTGCTTGATTACATAATGGTACCGCAATCGTTACGCGAACGCGCGCCTGTTTGGCGGATTTGGCACCCGTTTGATGACCCTAAAATCTATAGTGATCTCCCTTTGCGCGAAGCACTCCTAGTAGCTTCTGACCATTTTCCTGTGTCTTTGGACATTGACCTATAACGCTTAAAGAATCACCAATCATTTGCTAGGGTGGCAACATGAGACATTTTTGTTTTGCCATTGTTGCTGCCTCTTTTGTTGCGTTTCCAAGTATAGCGGAACGGCAGGGAGAACCCGATGGTGCTGACCTATTAGAGCAAGGGTTGCAGCTATTGTTCAAGGAATTACTGTCGCAAATCGAGCCTGCCTTGAAGGATTTTGAGACCTTTGGCGATGAACTTGGGCCAAAAGTTCAGGAGCTCATCGAAATGATCGATGATTTCCGGAATTATGAAGCACCCGAGAAAATGCCGAACGGCGACATTATCATCCGTCGTATTCGCCCTCTCAAGGAGGGGGAAATCGAACTTTAACCTTTAGAAAATTCCACGCTGGCGTTGGATTCTAGGGCTGAAGCCAAAGCATTGAAACGCGAGGCCGCTACCTCCCCAAACAAGTCCTGATATTCGGGGTCGAGATGCAACACCAACTCTTTTTTCTTCGGGTAAAAGCGTAAACTGGCAACCGCATTCAGGTGTTTGGTCCAAAACATCGCCCCAAACCGCATGGCTTTGCCCAAGGTCTCGGCGTCGGTTTTTTGCTTTGGCGTGAGCATTTCAAACAGGGGTGCAAAGCGTGACGTTTCGCTTTTGTTTTTGTAGCGATGCAGTAGGGCGAGCCCCAAAAATATACGTTCGCGATGTTTTAAACCACCAAGGTTTGCGCGGGTGGTGTTGTCAAAACAAACCTCGCCGCGAAAATCCGGATGGGCGCGCCAACTGACATCATGAAGCAAACAGGCCGCCTTAATAAGTCGCTTGGTTTCCTCGGGCGCAGATTTGTAGAGCGGCATGATGAAGTCATACAATTCGCGGCCAAACCCAGGGGAACGCGCATCTTTGGCCTCCGCGGATCGGCAGGCTTCGATTAAAGGGTCACGGCGCCGCACCCGTTTTGGCATTTGCTCATAGAGCATTCCTTCGCGGATTCCATAGCTGGAAATAGCGATTTCTTTTGGTTTGAACGTTTTTAGCAATTGTTTGAGTACTTGGCTCGCGATCGGAACCAGCGCCATACGTTCGGACGACGTATTGGTGCGGCTCGCCAAATCGTCGAGATCGTTTTCGGCAATCCATTTTGCGGTATCGAGTACCGATCTTGGTGTCATCCGATATTCATGGAGAACCGGAAGTGGATAGTTGCGCCGCTCCATGTCTAAACGCGCAATCGCTCGCCAAGAGCCTCCTACGAGAAATAGCCGCTTATCGGTGATCGGCATCTGATTGTGCAGGTCTTCGATCACGGATTTAATATGGGCCTTCTGGCTTTTTTTCGTCTTGAAACCCATGAGCTTCAAGGGGCCGAGGTCGCTTGAAACGCAATAGCCCACGCCGCTGGCTTTCAGTTCCGCAAGCTCCATCGAAGAGCCGCCAATGTCACACACCAGCCCTTTGGCTTCAGGCCAGCCGAGCAGGACGCCCTGTGCTGAAAGGCGTGCTTCTTCTTTTCCGTCGATGACAAATAGGCGGAGGCCAGTTTCCCGAGTTATCTCCTCCCGAAACTCAGGGCCGTCCTCCGCCTCTCGCACCGCGGCCGTGGCGACGGCTGTCAACGGTGCGATGTTCATCCCCTCTGCAAGGCGCTGGAAACGCTTGATTGCAGCGAGGGCACGTTTGCGTCCTTCGGGATTTAGGCGGCCGGTTTCGCCGAGCCCGGCCCCAAGGCCACACATAATTTTTTCGTTGTAGAAGTAGGCAGGGCTGCGCGCCGCACCGTCAAATACAACAAGGCGAACTGAGTTTGACCCAACATCAACCACCCCTACACGCCTTAGCGCATGCGCAGAGGGGGACTCGAAAAGTGGTCGTCCAAATGGGCCCCAGAGATCTTCGGCCAAATCGACGTCACTCATGTGTGTCTCCTTCAATTCTTAGGCACCTTGCCTTGAGAATATGCATATTGTCAATCTTTGGAATGCGCCAATTCTGGCACATCCGCCGCCCCAGCTTTGCCCCTGCCTGAAAGCGAGGGGTTCTCCATAAAGAAGCGGTGACAGTTGAAGGATATCCCGCCTCCTTCATGGGGTGGACGAGTGTAGGACCCATCGGGTGCCAATATCCAACTCTGCGCCACATCCGCCATATTCGCGGCCATGATTTGGCTCACAATCTGGGCCTTTACTGTCGCGTTAGTGATTTGAACCAGAGTTTCAACGCGCCGCACAAGGTTGCGTCCCATCCAATCCGCGGAGGAGATATAGACTTCGGCTTTTTTGCTGGGGAGGCCGTGGCCATTCCCAAAACAAACAATTCGAGAATGCTCCAAAAAACGACCGACAATAGATTTCACCCGAATATTCTCGGACAACCCTTTGATTCCTGGGCGTAATCCACAGATTCCGCGCACAACAAGACTAATCTTCACGCCCGCTTGTGAGGCGGCATAAAGCGCGTCAATGACGTCCGGATCAACCACCGAGTTCATCTTGGCCCAAATTTCCCCTGTTTTGCCCTCTTGCGCGAATTTCGCTTCACGGGCGATTTTTTCAAGCAGCGTGGATTTTAGGGAAAGCGGAGAGATCGAAAGGTTTTCCAACCCGACAGGTTGCGCGTATCCGGAAAGGTAATTGAAGACTTTTGTTGCGTCACTTCCGAGCGCACGGTCGCAGGTGAAAAACGACAAATCCGTGTAAATTCGGGCCGTAATCGGATGATAGTTGCCAGTGCCATAATGCGTATAGGTGACAAGCTGGTCGCCTTCACGCCGCACAACAATGCTGATTTTCGCGTGGGTTTTATAGTTGATGAAACCATATACAACATGGGCTCCTGCGCGCTCTAGGCGGCGAGATTGGCGGATGTTTGCGGCTTCGTCAAAGCGGGCTTTTAGCTCGACAAAGGCAGTGACGGATTTCCCCATATCGGCCGCTTCGCAGAGCGCTTCAACGATTGGGGATTCGCGGCTTGTGCGATAGAGGGTTTGTTTTATGGCCACAACATCAGGATCGCGGGCGGCTTGATCAAGGAAGCGCACGACCATGTCGAAGGTTTCGTAAGGGTGATGCAGGAGCATGTCTTTTTGACGGATCGCCGCAAACATATTGCCGTCATGGTCCTGAACGCGTTCGGGAACACGCGGCGTGAAGTTTGGCCACAAGAGGTCTGGGCGCTCGTCGATCACCAGCTCCGCGAGGTCGGACGCCCCCAAAAGCCCCTCTGTTTCAACGACTTCGTCATAGGAAACATGAAGCTCGTCGGCGATGAGTTTGCTCAGGGCCTTTGGTGCACCGTTCGAGATTTTAAGGCGAATTACCTCACCTCTGCGGCGCCTTTTCAGAGCCACTTCAAACTCGCGGACCAAGTCTTCGGCCTCGTCTTCGACCTCTAGGTCGCTGTCACGCAGGACACGGAAAACACAACTTCCTTTGGCCATGTATCCGGGAAACAAGCTGTCTAAATGTAAGAGGAGCAGCTCTTCCATGGGTAGGAAACGATATTGCCCGTCTTCGCTTGGCAAGGAAATAAACCGTTTGATTTGGGCTGGTACAGGCAAGAGCGCTTTGAGGGTGCGGCCATTTTCTTTGCTCTCAAGCTGCAACGCAAGCGAGAATCCCGTGTTCGCAATGAAAGGGAACGGATGCGCGGGATCGATGGCAAGCGGCGAAAGAACAGGAAAAACCTGATCGATAAAATAGACCTTTAGGTATTTCTTGTCCTCAGCAGAAAGCTCGCTGTTTTTGAGAACCAAAATGCCTTCCTGTGCCATCTCACTTTGGAGAGAAATCCACGTTTCCTGTTGTTTGTTCAACAACTCACGCGCGTCTTTGTGAATCAAAACCAGTTGATCCGCAGGGCTGCGTCCATCAGCGGCGGGGGTGGTGTTGCCAGCAAGGGCCAACTCGCGCAAACCGGCGACACGTACCGTGTAAAATTCGTCGAGGTTCGTTGCCGAAATCGATAGAAATCTGAGCCGCTCAAGGAGGGGAACATTGGGGTTCTCAGCTTCTTCAAGGACACGCCAATTGAACGCGAGCCACGACAGCTCCCGATTGAAAAAACGGCGAGGACCCATAAAATCTTGCGGATCTAGGGGAACGGGCGCGGGAAAGGGCGCGGTTAAGAAATCACATTCATTCATACGGACGACCTAAGGGAGTTTTATGACGCTATGATGAAGTTATGCGCCAGTTGTGTGGTTTTTGTCCAGAACATCCAACACTTTGGCGACCAGTGGGCGAGTGATCGCGCGCTTTTCAGAAAGGGCGGTTTGGTCGAGGGCGACACACAACTCACCAATAAACCCGAGCGAGCGTGGGATACGTTTGATGATATAGTCGACGACCTCGGGGGCGACGTGCAATTGGCGATCGTTGAAATGCTTGAGCAAGACTACCGTGAGGAGCATGTCGTCGGGAGCTTGAAGTTGCACGACAGCCGTCCCCTCCATCCGGCTTTTGAGGTCAGGTAGGGCGATATTCCAACGGCTTGGAGCGGTGCGCGCCGTGAGTAACAGGAAATGTCCATTCGCAAGGATTAGGTTGTGCAGATGAAACAACAGGGTTTCGCGTTCGCCATCTTGAGCGATCTGATCTGCGTCCTCAAATGCAAGGGGGGCCTGTGCGAGTTGCTCGATGTTTGAGGCCTCCAGATCGCACGCCTGAAGGATTTGTGCCTGCGTTTGCTCCGCCCAAACGTGAACCAAATGGGTTTTCCCAGATCCTATTTCACCACACAACACGATCTTGCCCAAGGGCCAATCTGTTGGCGCACTTAGGGTCTCCAGAGCATGGGCGTTGGAGGGGGAAACGAAGAAATCTTCGCGGCCAAGGGCCGTCCTTACCGGAAGGTTAAGTGTCAGCTGTCGGGGCATTTTCAGGCTCTTTATTGGATATTTCAGTGCCTTGGTACAGATAGCTTTGGGTGTACCCTTTGATCCCAAATCGCGTCACGACTCCGATTGAGGCAGCAACAGGAACGGCGATAAGCATACCGACAAATCCAAACAAGGTGCCAAAAACAGAAAGCGCAAAGATGAGCCAGACGGGGTGTAGGCCCACTGAGGAGCCGACCAATTTTGGTGTGAGGATATTGCCCTCCACGACCTGACCTATCGCAAAGATGATCGCGACAGAGGCGATGGAGCCCCATTCGCCCCAAAACTGAAAGAGCGCCAAACCAATAGCCAAGCCACCGCCGACAAGCGCGCCAACATAGGGAATAAAGGTAAGCATTCCAGCGACGGAGCCAGCCACAAGGCCAAATTGCAATCCCGCAAGCATCAAGGCAATGGCGTAATACGTTCCTAAAATGAGGCACACCGTGCCTTGGCCGCGAATGAAGCTCGCGAGCGTCCTGTCGATTTCGCTGGCCAAATGACGAATGGTTGGTGCGTGGTCACGTGGCAAAAGCGCGTCGATTTTCGCGGTCATATTGTCCCAATCAAGGAGCAAATAAAACGCAACAACCGGCACCAAAACCAAAAGAACAATGATGTTCACCAAAGAGAGCGCCGAGGCAAAAGCGCCCTCAATCAATGCTCCACCCTTGGATTTCACGGCTTCGCTTAGGGAATTTAACGATTGGCGGATCGTACTTTCACTATTGGCAATGTCGGGGAACTTGTTGGTAATAAAATCACGGATGTTGTTGAAATACTCGGGGACTTTACCAATGAGTTCACTGATTTGGATAACTAAAGTCGGAATAATGAGGAGCGCCATCACCACAAAGACAAGAAGAGACAAGAGGGTAATAATCGCTGTTGCAATGACTCTCGAACAACCTAATCTTTCAAGTCGATCCGCAACCGGATCAAGGAAATACGCAATCGCCCCCCCTAAGAGAAAGGGCAGCAGCACATTCCCAAGGGACCAAAGAACGACGAGAAAAACCGCCAAAGCGATGGACCAATACTTGAACTGTTGAGAACTCGAGAGCGCCATTGGAAATCCTTTGTGTTTCGCCCTATGTTGCGCATTGCCCCAATGGTTTCAAGTGTTTCAGACCTTTTAACGATATTGCATGGCAATTACACTGTGGATCACCTTGCCCCATTGAACGTGTGCGCGGTTTGGCATAGAGGATAAAAGACCGAAAATTTGCCAAAAGGGCCTACACATGCGTCTTTCTCGTTACTTTATGCCCGTCCTCAAAGAGACTCCCGCCGAGGCACAAATCGTGAGCCACCGCTTTATGCTGCGTGCGGGGATGATCAAGCAAACGGCCGCTGGGATTTACAGCTGGCTGCCTCTCGGCCTCAAAGTTCTGCGAAATATCGAAAATATCGTGCACGAAGAGCAGGCAAAAGCAGGTCACATTCCGATTCTTATGAGCACTCTTCAACCCGCAGATTTGTGGCGTGAAAGTGGGCGCTATGATGATTACGGCGAAGAGATGCTGCGCGTTCAGGATCGCCACGGGCGGGACATGCTTTATGGTCCCACGAATGAGGAAGCGGTGACGGATATTTTCCGCAGCCATGTCAATAGTTACAAAGACTTACCCCTCACACTCTATCAAATTCAGTGGAAGTTCCGCGACGAAATTCGCCCCCGTTTTGGAGTGATGCGCGGACGCGAATTCCTCATGAAAGACGGGTACACGTTCGATTTGAGCAAAGAAGATGCGTTGCACGCCTATAACCGTCATCTTGTGAGTTACTTGCGCAGCTACGAGCGCATGGGCCTCAAAGCCATCCCGATGCGCGCCGACGGCGGGCCGATTGGCGGCGATTACACCCATGAGTTTCTCGTCTTGGCGGACACTGGCGAGAGCGAAGTTTTCTATGACAGCGAGGTCACCGATCTGTCGTTCGGGGATCGCGAAGTTGATTTCGACAATGTGGCCGAATGCGAAGCCGTGTTGCAAGAATTCACTTCGCGGTACGCCCGCACCGATGAAACCCATGATGAAGATTTATTCAACTCGGTTCCTGAGGAGCGTCGCCGCACTGCACGGGGCATCGAAGTGGGGCAGATTTTCTACTTCGGCACCAAATACTCCGAGAGCATGGGCGCGACAGTTGTCAACGCGGATCAAAAGCAAGTGCCCGTCCATATGGGCAGTCACGGAATTGGCGTGAGCCGTCTTTTGGGCGCGATCATTGAGGCAAGTCATGACGATAAAGGCATCATCTGGCCGGAAGGCGTGACGCCATTCCATGTTGGCATTGTGAACCTCAAACAGGGCGATGACGAAGCTGATGCAGCCTGTGAAGCGCTTTATAAGGCCTTTGTTAAAGCAGGTCTCGATCCACTCTATGATGATCGCAAAGAGCGCGCTGGCGGAAAATTTGCGACAATGGATCTTATCGGTCTGCCTTGGCGGATTACGGTCGGGCCGCGCGGCTTGAAAAATGGTGTTGTGGAACTGACCAGCCGTAAAACCGGTGAAAGCGAAGAAGTCACTCCAGAAGAAGCTATCGCGCGCGTTATCGCGATTTACGCGGCACTTTAAGCGACGATACAGAAGCGCCCCACCGCTCGGGGCGTTTCACATTTGCGGCAATTTCAAGCCGGATATCGCCGAAATTTTGTTTAAACTTGACGGTTTGCAACCTTCCGCCCAAAGTCTGCCCAATCAACAAGGAGCTGCCTGTGGTGCACCAAACTGCCCCCTTTTCCCGTTTTGAATGGATGATCGCTTGGCGCTATTTGCGGGCACGCCGTTCAGACGGTGGCGTCAGTGTAATGACGTGGATCAGCCTTGTCGGCATTTTGCTCGCCGTCGCCGCTCTCATTATCACAATGGCGGTTCGGGCAGGGTTCCGCGCCGAATTCGTTGATACGATCCTTGGGTCAAACGCGCATGTGACCGTCTATAATTCAGAAGAAATCAACGATCTGGGGCAATCCAGTCGCGTAATGCCCGATTATGCCGCGCGTGCCGAAGCCATTGCAAAGGTTCCAGGTGTGACGCGCGTTGCGCCGTTGGTGCGGGGCAATGTTATGGCTAATAGCGGTGATCAAAATACGGGCGCGCAGGTTTTTGGGATTTCGGCCGACGATTTCGCGGGAATTCCTCGTATTGCCAATCCTGAAACATCGATTGGGGACATTGCGCGATTTGACGAGGGGATCGCCATTGGTCGCGAGATGGCCCGTACTTTGAACCTCGATGTGGGGGATGCGATTACGTTGATCTCGCCAAATGGGGTGAAAACCGCCTTTGGGACCAGCCCTCGCGTGAATGTTTACGAGGTCGTCTATATTTTCTCTGCAGGGCGTTATGACATTGATAACGTTCGCGTTTATCTTCCGTTTGAGGAGGCGCAGAGCTTCTTTAATCGCGAAGGTGTGGCGGACGAATTGGAGGTCATGGTCGTTGATCCAGAGGGCGTGGATGACATGACGCCTGCGCTGTTGGCGGCGGGCGGGGAGCGGACGTTGTTGTGGTCTTGGCGGGATCGGTCGGGCGGGTTTTTACGGGCCTTGGCGATTGAAGACACGGTGATGTTTGTGCTGATGGCGGTGCTGGTTTTGATTGCGAGCCTGAATATTGTGTCGGGTTTGGTGATGCTGGTGAAGAACAAAGGGCGCGATATTGGCATCTTGCGGACCATGGGTTTGACCGAAGGCTCTGTGATGAGAATATTCTTTATTTGCGGGGCTTTAGTCGGTGTTATCGGGACGATTTTGGGTGTCATTTTAGGGTGTTTATTCGCGCTTTATTTCGACCAGATTCTGGCCTTTGTGAATGGTGCTTCGGGGGGGGATGTTTGGGATGCTTCGGTTAGGGGTATCTATAAATTACCTGCGAAATTGATGTGGCAGGATGTGGTGAAGGCGGTGTCGTTGTCACTTCTACTGTCTTGTATTGTAACGATTTTTCCGGCTCGTCGGGCTGCGCGAATGAACCCTGTGGAGGCGTTGCGGTATGAGTGATGTTTTGGAACTTGTTGGGATTGAGAAGTCCTACCACACGGGGAAACCCAATCAGATTAATGTGTTGTCTGGGGCGGACCTGAAAATTACGCGGGGCGAGGTTGTTGCGCTGGTGGCGCCTTCGGGGGCTGGGAAGTCGACTTTGCTGCATATTGCGGGTCTTTTGGACTCTGCAAATGGCGGCGTGGTGCGGATTGCGGGGCAGGACGTGGCGGGGCTTTCGGAGCGGCGTCGGACGGGGATTCGGCGGGCCGAGGTTGGGTTTGTTTATCAATTCCATCACTTGCTGCCTGAGTTCTCGGCGTTAGAAAATATTGTTCTCCCTCAGTTGGTTAACGGGGTTTCTCAGAGGGATGCGGAGGCGCGGGGGGGTGCGCTTTTGGCCTCAGTGGGGCTTGTGGATCGGGCTTTGCATCGGCCTGCGGAACTGTCGGGCGGGGAGCAGCAGCGGGTTGCTTTTTGCCGTGCTTTGGCGAATTCTCCGAAGCTTTTGTTGGCAGATGAGCCGACGGGAAATTTGGACCCTGAAACGGCGGAAGTTGTGTTTGAGGCTTTGATGAATTTGGCGCGGGACGAGGGATTGTCGGCGGTGATTGCGACGCATAATCCCGAGTTGGCGGCGCGGATGGATCGGATCGTTCGGCTGGAAAATGGGCGACTTGTTTAAAGTTTTTAAAGTCGATTTTGGCCGGTTTTTAAAGTTTTTAAAGTGGAATGAAGGGTTTCCTACCGCAGCGTGCGGATTACGGAAGCGTTAATGTTAACAAGGCGCTGTTAGCGTGCGCATCGCCTTCGGATTTAATACGGGGCGGTTGTTTCAAGCGGAGCAATATGGTTCCCTTCGGAGGGCTTTCGCCGTACCAATGGCACGACGGTTCTTCCTGACTCCCACGGTGGCGGCAATTTGATCTGACTTTGTCAGATCTTTATCTTAACTTGTCCATTTTCGAAGTTTTCAATTTTGGTCTGAAACTTTTTTAAGCAGCCGACTTCAGCAGCTACTTTTCGACACGCAGATCATTTCCGTCAATTCTTCTGCTCAAATCTCAAATAGGGTTCAAACCAGTTGAAAATATCCTCGAACTGTCGAACGAGGTGAGCAAACTTGTCGGACATTTCGTTAACGAGTGCTGGGGGCATCGCGGTATTTTGAACTATGTTTTTGTTGTAAAGATCGTTGAGATATTTTAAGCGCACAGCATTGGACCAAATGCCTTTGAGGTAAGTCTCAATTTCTTTTCCAAACAAGAATACTGCCATGTTTAAGGTGTTACGAAAATTGTCGAGTTCAGTCTGGCTAACAGTTCCAGACCTCATTATTTCTTTTAGAGACTCGTTAACTTCCGAAAATATTTGGAGTCTTCTATCGAATAGTTTTTCTCGCAATGTTGCTCGGCTCGATTGCCATTGCTGCCATGCAATATAGGCAACGAAAAACGCGATAAGCGTTGGGCCAAGAGCTTTAAAATACATTGTCCAGTGTTCCGATCGAGACGAACTGGGATCGAGGAAGAATCCAAAGCTGTATCCAAGCGCCCACGCTATCGTCATGGCCAAAACTAGGAGAGCAATGGCTCCTAATGTCCAGCAAACTTGTCCTAGATTATGTACTGTCTTTTTGAGCCATGTGTTTAACATGTCCACTAAACATCCAGCTCCTCAACGAACCGTGCATTCTCCTGAATATACTGGAACCGCATTTCGGGTTTTTTGCCCATTAGACGCTCGACGAGGTCGGCGGTTTCGCCGGGTTCGTCTTCGTCGATGGTGACGCGGATCAATTTGCGGGTGAGGGGGTTCATTGTGGTGTCTTTTAGGTCTTTTGCGTCCATCTCGCCCAAGCCCTTAAAGCGGGAGATTTTGATTTGGCCTTTGCCGCCGATGCCTTTTTCAAGGGCGGCGTTTTTCTCGGCTTCGTCGAGGCAATAGAGGCGCTCGGAGCCTTGGACGATGCGGAATAGCGGCGGGCAGGCGAGGTAGAGGTGGCCTGCGTCGATCATCGGGCGCATTTGGGTGAAGAAGAACGTCATCAGGAGGGCCGCGATATGGGCGCCGTCGACGTCCGCATCGGTCATGATGATGATTTTTTCATAGCGCAGATCGTCGAGGTTGAATTTGGTGCCAAGGCCGACGCCGAGGGCTTGGGCGAGGTCGCTGATCTCGGCGTTGGTGCCGATTTTATTGGAGGCCGCGCCGAGGACGTTGAGGATTTTACCCTTGAGGGGCAGGAGGGCTTGGGTTTTGCGATTGCGCGCCATTTTGGCAGAGCCACCCGCAGAGTCCCCTTCCACGATGAACAGCTCGGTGCCTTCGCGGGAGTTGGAGGAACAGTCGGTGAGTTTACCGGGGAGGCGGAGTTTTTTGGTCGCGGTTTTGCGCTGGGTCTCTTTTTCCTGACGACGGAGCAGGCGTTCTTCGGCGCGCAGGACGAGGTAGTCGAGGATGGCGCCTGCGGCTTTGGTGTCGTTGGCGAGCCAGTTGTCGAAGTGATCGCGGACCGAGTTTTCGACCATTTTATGGGCGGCTTCGGTGGAGAGGCGGTCTTTGGTTTGGCCAACGAATTGCGGGTCACGAATAAAGCAGGAGACGAGGGCGCAGGCGCCAGACATCAGGTCTTCGCGGGTGATTTGCGCGGCTTTTTTGTTGTTCACCAGTTCGCCGTAAGCGCGGATGCCTTTGAGGAGGGCGGCCCAGAAACCGGCGACGTGGGTGCCGCCTTCGGGGGTTGGGACGGTGTTGGTGTAGGATTGGATGAAGCCGTCGCGGGCGGGGGTCCAGTTGACGGCCCATTCCACGGAGCCCGGGACGCCGAACTTTTCCTGAAAGGTAACTTTGCCTGCGAAGGGCGCGTCGGCGTAGGTCGAGGAGGTGCCGAGGGTTTCGTTGAGGTAATCCGCGAGGCCGCCGGGAAAGTGGAAGGAGGCCTCAAGGGGGGTTTCGCCATCGTCGACTTCGGATTTCCAACGGATTTCAACGCCCGAAAAGAGGTAGGCTTTGGAGCGGGCCATTTGGAACAGGCGTTTGGGTTTGAACTTTTGGCTGCCGAAGATGTCGGCGTCGGGGTGGAAGGTAACCGAAGTGCCACGGCGATTGGGGGCGGCACCGATTTTCTGGATCGGGCCTTGGGGGACGCCGCGCGAGAATTCCATCGCGAAAAGTTCGCGGTTTTTGGCAACTTCGACGCGCAGGTGGTCGGAGAGGGCGTTGACCACGGAGGAACCCACGCCGTGCAGTCCGCCAGAGGTTTCGTAAGCGTCGCCGCCAAATTTACCGCCTGCGTTGAGGGTACAAAAGATGATTTCGAGGGCGGTTTTTGTCGGGTCTTTTGGGTGCGGATCGATGGGGATACCACGGCCATTGTCGCGGATGGTGACCGAGTGGTCGGCGTGGAGTTCGACTTCGATTCGGGTGGCATGGCCCGCGACGGCTTCGTCCATGGAGTTGTCGACAATTTCGGCCACGAGGTGGTGGAAGGCGCGCTCGTCGATGCCGCCGATATACATGCCAGGGCGCAGGCGCACGTGCTCCATATCCTCAAGGATTTGGATGGAAGAGGCGTCGTATTCTTTTTCAGGAACGGTGCCAGAAAGAAGGTCGTTTGCCATGATGCGCTGCTCATTTTTGATTTTGGTTGCTGGCTATTGTGACATTGGGATGCGGAGCAAGCAAGCGGTAGCGCGGTGATTTTGTACAAACGGGCCTTCATTTATGGCAAGCGTGTCTGTTGGCCTCCCCGCGAAGGGGAAGCCGCGCGTTTAGAAGATGCCGTTACAGATAACCATGATGACAAGCGCGACCAGCCAGTAGCCAGCGTTCACTTTGCGGGCGTAGTCGGAGTGTTGCGCGAAGGCACCGTTGGCATAGCCCATCACGGTGAAGGCGAGAGTTGCGAGGATGACAGTGAGGAGGTGGTTGGAGGCTGCTGTGACGGCAACAAACCAACTCATGAGAAAGAGGCCGAGGGCTTGGCTGATCATCGCGACTTTGGGCATTTCCGATGAATCCCCCAATTTAACGCCAACACCTTCAGCCCATTTGACGCCAAAGAGTTTGGGGGAGTACCAAAGCCAGCCAACAACAAAGGATACAATTGCCCCGACAGAAACGGCGGCCCAACTTACGCCCGAAAAGATTTCCTGCATTTTTGCTCCTGTTTTTATGTATGCATTTGTTACGCGTGGCGAAATTGTGCCACAAAATGTCGAAAACGCATAAAGTATTCGCAAGTTCGCCCTATGGTGACGTGAGGGTGGAATTTTACACCTCTCCATTCTTGTATTGCTCAGAAAACAGGCGTAAGCGAAATTCATGCTTAAAGAAATGTCATACGGCGCGCATATGCGTGCAATCGTCGTCCTTGGTTTGCCCCTCATTGGTAGTCAACTTGCGCAGTTTGCGGTCCATATGACCGACACGCTGATGCTGGGATGGTATTCCGTGGATGCGCTGGCGGCGGGTGTTTTGGGTACGTCGTTTGCGTTTATTCTGTTCATTCTGGGCAGTGGTTTCGCGGGCGCGGTTGTGCCCCTCGTGGCGGCCGCAGATTCGCAGGGTGATCCGGTGCAAATTCGCCGTGTCACCCGTATGGGCATGTGGGCGGTCGGGTTTTTCTCGGTCGTTGTGATGATTCCGATGATTTATTCCGCGCCGATTTTGATTGCGGCGGGGCAGGACCCCGAGCTTTCACTTGCGGCGCAATCCTACTTGCGCATCTCGGCACCGGGGATGTTGCTCGCGCTTTTGGCGACGGTTTTGCGGATGTATCTTTCGGCGCTGGAACGGGCGAACGCGGTTTTCTATGCGTCGCTGGCGGCCGTGGGTTTGAACATCGTGATGAATTACGCGTTCATTTTCGGCAACTTAGGCGCGCCAGAGTTGGGAATTCGCGGGGCGGCGATTGCCTCCCTTGGGGTGAACGCGCTTTTGCTGATTTATATGGGGCTTTATGCGATCCGCAAATTGCCCGAGCATGAATTGTTCGTGCGGTTTTGGCGGCCCGATTGGGAAGCTTTTCGCGAAGTTGTGCGCCTTGGGACGCCGATTGGCATCACCAGTCTGGCGGAGGTCGGCTTGTTTAACCTTGCGACTTTGATGATCGGTTGGTTGGGGACGATTCAACTGGCGGCACACGGGATTGCGCTTCAGATGGCGGGGGCGGTTTTCATGGTGCATCTTGGCCTGTCAGCCGCGGCGACGATCCGTGCTGGCCGTGCTTACGGCATCCGTGATGAAGCGCATTTGCGCCGTGGCGCGCTGGTGGCGACGCTGGCCTCGTTTATTCTGTCGCTGTTTGGGGTAGCGCTTTTTGTGCTGTACCCAGAGTTTTTGGTCGGGGCTTTTATTGCGCCTGACGATCCTCTGCGCGGTGAAATCATCGTTATGGGCACGGGTCTGTTGCTACTGGCGGGGATTTTTCAGGTGGCGGACAGTTTGCAAGTGATGTCGCTTGGCTTGCTGCGGGGTCTTCAGGACGCGCGGATTCCGATGTGGATCGCGGTTTTGTCCTACTGGGGATTGGGCGCGCCCGCGAGCTATTATTTGGGCACTGTCATGGGCTATGGCGCGCAGGGCGTTTGGGGCGGTCTTGTGATCGGCCTGTCGGCGGCGGCAGTATTGCTGACGATGCGGTTTTGGATGCGGTCGGTGAAAATCGGGCAAGCCTAGAAGCTGTTAGCCGCGCCCTTTTAGGATGCGATCGGCCTTTTTGCGCACCAAAACCGTGCGCAGATCATGCATCGCAAGCAAGAGCGTATCGGTGATATCGTCGAGATTCTCATCCGTTGCTTTGCTCTGAACCCATTGCGTGGTGATGTTGAGGTAATCCACCGCGCGGTGGATATCATCGATATCGCGTTGCGCCAGTAGGCTGCGCCGATCCGAGAGCCATTGGGTGATCGCGGCCTTCTCGGGGTCCGACAAAGGCCGATCCCCGTGGGGTTTTATCTCGCCATTGCGCACGTTAACCACGGCGATTTGATCCATCTCGATGCGCCGCTGGCGGTTTTCCGTATCAACACGAAAAACCGCAGCCCCGTTTTCACGGATTCGAAAGTAAAACTCGGGCAGCTCACCAGCCATTTAGATATCCTTCACTCGTCAAATTGCCCCGTTAAGAGAGCGCCGCGCAGAATGTTTGGATGCGCGTGCAGGCCTCTATAAGGTTCGTGTCGGAAGTAGCGTAGCTGACACGGAAGTTGGGCGATAGTCCGAAGGCCGCGCCAAACACCACCGCAACGCCCGTTTCTTCGAGAAGAGCGGTTGCGAAGACTTGATCGTCGGTGATTTTGGTGCCAGCGGGGGTGGTTTTGCCAAGGCAACCCGCGATGTTGGGGTAGACATAAAACGCGCCATCGGGTGTGGGGCAGGTGATGCCCGTCGCGGCGTTGAGCATTTCCACAACGAGGTTACGGCGGCGCAGGAAGGTCGCGTTGTTGACCGCGAGGAAGTCTTGCGGGCCGTTGAGGGCCTCGACCGCCGCCCATTGGGACACGGAGCAGGGGTTGGAGGTCGATTGGCTCTGGATTTTGCGCATGGCCGCGATGAGGGGTTGTGGCCCCGCCGCATAGCCAATCCGCCAGCCCGTCATCGCGTAGGCTTTGGACACGCCGTTGCAGGTGAGGGTCCGGTCATAGAGTTTGGGTTCAACCTCGGCCGGAGTGGCGAATTTGAAGTCGTCAAACACGAGGTGCTCATACATGTCGTCGGTCATCACCCAGACGTGGGGGTGGCGCAGGAGGACATCAGTGAGGCCTTTGAGTTCCTCGGCGGAGTAGCCCGCGCCCGTCGGGTTGGACGGCGAGTTAAAAATCAGCCATTTGGTTTTCGGAGTGATCGCGGCTTCGAGCTGTGCCGGTGTCATTTTGAAGCCGGTTTCGATGCCAGCCTCGACGGCGACAGGGGTGCCGCCCGCCAGCAAAACCATATCGGGGTAAGAGACCCAATAAGGTGCTGGAATGATGACTTCGTCGCCTGCGTTCATTGTCGCCATGAGGGCATTATAGAGGATCTGTTTGCCGCCCGTGCCAATGGTAACCTGTGCGTTGACATAAGAGAGGTTGTTGTCGCGCTTGAGTTTCGCACAGATCGCGGATTTGAGTTCTGCAATGCCATCCACAGCGGTATATTTGGTTTTGCCTGCGGTGATCGCAGCGATCCCTGCGTCTTTGATGTTCTGGGGCGTGTCAAAATCCGGCTCGCCCGCTCCAAGGCCAATCACGTCCTTGCCTGCGGCCTTAAGTTCGGCGGCGAGGTTGGACACGGCAATCGTGGGGGAAGGTTTGACGCGCGCAAGAGTTTTGGAAAGAAAATCGTCGGGAATGCTGGACATGGGAGGCTCCGGTTTGTATCTGCCGGAACCATGTCTTAGGCTCACATCGATGCGCTGACAAGCAAAAGGACGGGTAGATGAACCAAGAAATCTTGAACGAGACCCCGGAGAATCGGATCAAACGGATGCAAATGCGCAGCTGGCGGCGTGGTATCAAAGAGATGGATATGATTCTCGGACCCTTCTCGGACACCGAATTGGTGGGTATGGACGCGGCGACACTCGATATCTATGACGCGCTTTTGTGGGAAAATGACCAAGAACTCTACACCTGGGTGAACGGCACAAAGCCAACGCCAGAACGGTTTTCGGCGATTATCACGACAGTTTGTGCGCACGCTTTCAAAAAATAAGTCAAAAATTTTCAGATCAATTTCTATGATTTAACCGAATGTTCGGTTTTTGCCGCGAATGTCGTTTCAAAGATAAACGCGGAGAGATTTATGAGTATGCATTCCAAGCTGGCGGTACCAACCGTTCAGGGATTTATGACCGGATACCTAGAGGCATTGGCCCTTGTGGAGCGGCTTCACCGACTACTCCTTGACGTGATCAAGGACGAATTTGAGCGCGTGGGCGTGCTTGAGATTAATGCGGTTCAGGCGCTGTTGTTGTTTAACATCGGCGAGAACGAGGTTACCGCAGGGGAGTTGAAAACCCGCGGGTATTATCAGGGATCCAATGTTTCGTATAACCTGAAAAAGCTGGTTGAGATGGGCTATATGCACCATCAACGCTGTGAAATTGATCGTCGTTCCGTGCGGGTGCGCCTTACGGAAAAGGGGCGGCATATTCGCGATGTTGTGAATGATTTATTTATGCGACACGCCGATGGGCTTGAGTCAAAGGGTGTGTTGGGCGCGGATGGGATTGAGGAAATAAATGTGTCCCTGCGCCGTGTCGAACGGTACTGGACCGATCAAATCCGCTATATTTATTAAGAATTTATGCAGCGCTGTGAAGGGCCCGAAGCACAATGCGCCTCGGGCCTTTTGCACGAATATCTACCAGTGGCCGGTGTTTTCCATGCTCGCCCAAGGTTCAGCGGCGGCGAGGTTCGCGCCTTTTTGCAACAATTCGATCGAGATATTGTCGGGGGAGCGAACAAAAGCCATATGCCCGTCACGGGGAGGGCGATTGATGACGACGCCCGCATCCTTCAATGTTTGGCAGGTGGCATAGATGTCGTCTACTTCATAGGCCAAGTGGCCAAAGTGACGGCCATCACTTGGAAGATCATCGTCGCCATCCCAATTATAAGTAAGTTCAACTGGGCATTCTTCTTGGCCCTCGGCTGCCATGAAAATAAGGGAAAAACGCCCTTTTTCACTATCATAACGCTTGGTCTCTTTGAGGCCAAGGAGCGCAAAGAACGCCATCGATGCCTCGAGGTTTTTGACGCGCACCATCGTGTGAAGATATTTAATACCCATTACAGAAATCCTTTGTTGATTTGTGCATAGAGTGCCCTCAAACGCACCGAAGGTTCAAGGGTTGTAAGGGGCGGGTCGTTAGAAACTGCTGCGAAATCCAAGGCCCAAGCCAAAACCGTCTGCAGAGAATAGGGCGGCGTTAGAGTATTTACGCGCATAGGAAAAGTCGAGGACCGGCGCGAAGCCATAATATTCGAAATCGTCAAAGAACATTGAAAGCGTCGCGACTCCGAGGTGGTCTACGCGCTTCTCACCTTGAGTATACCTTGATTTTTCAAACACTTGCCCATCATATTGGAGAGACAGGCTGGTTGTCGCCGAGAAAAACGGCTTAGCCCAAGTATAGCTGATGCCGCCACCTATGGCGTCATTAGCAAGGTCCGAGGCGCGGCCAAATTTTGGATCGCCAATAAGATTGGTGGTGCTCGCCGTGATATTCCAACTAAATATCCCGCCGGATTCCGTTGCGCGCCGTTGCTGTATAACCGCCAGTACTCTCCCTGTGTCGCGCGCATGGTCGTCCAATCGCGAGTTGGCTTCTGTGAAAAGGGAGAATTGCAAAATACTGCCACTTTCCTGTCTATGGAGTAGGGAATATTTAAGCCAGATCAAGTTGCTCAGAGGCTCGCCGCCATAGCGATAGCGCCCGACCGAAGCCTCAAAGGAATGGGCATTCATGCTTGAGGGGGCCGCGAAGTCATAGGCGGCATAGAGTTTGAAGCTGCTGAAGGCGTAGTCGCTGCCCTTGGCGTCGGGCGCTATGGATATGGCTTCTTCGGACAGCTTGTATTGGCGCGTTTCAATATCGCCGCCAAACCTTAAAGTTTTGCTCTCAGAGAGCGGCTTTTCGTATTCCACCCGTCCGCCAACCACGAGGCCCATACCAGAAAGAGGTTTGTTGCGGCCAGAAATAATCAGGGGAAGGCCGCCAATTATCACGACATCGGAGTTGGAGCCGTTGTTGATGTTGGAGGAGGGGCGCAGGGAAAACCGAAAGTCCATTGACCACGGATTTTGACTGCGGACATATTGTAGGTCCCTGATTGCTATGTTTTTTTCTGCCTCGCTAGGGGCGTTTTGCGCGGCACGGCGCAGCCAAATTTGCGCGAAGGTATGCGAGCCATCCGAGGCGAGGGCCTGAGCGACGACCAAAGCGGCGTTGTACTTTTGTGAGTCGGTTACCGCTACGCTCCACGCTTTTTTCCCAGCTTTAGATGCGGCCTTGAAGTTCCCCAGATTGCGTTCGGCGACCGACAAGATGAGGAGAGCATTCAGATCTTGCGGATCGCGAATGAGCAACCCATTAGCAATTTGGCGTGCGGCAACGGGTTGGCCGCCAGCTAGGTAATGAGCGGCCGCAGATCGCGCTTCTTGAGGGGAAAGACGGACTTCGGCTTGCGAAGCGGTCGCAACGCAAGCCGAAAATAGAAGAGATAGGAGGAGGGGTCTGAGATGCATTGGCCGCTAGTCCGCAGCGATAAAGACGCCCGTTTCTTGGACTATATCTCGATCAGCAATGCGTACAGCGCCGACCACTTCCTCACTGTTAGGACCTGCAAAGATTGCCGAATAGGTGCCCGTCAAATCGCCCGAATGTGCGGTTCCTTCGATGATGCCACTGTCCGTAAAAGCAGAAGTTTCATCTAGAACAAGGGCCTCAAGTGCGCCGATGCGTGTGCCGTTTGTGTTATATTCAGAGCGATCAAAAACCAATCCGTGGATGGCACCGGTAACGTCAAAATCGTTAGGATCGACGTAAACCAAAACTTCTCCGCTCGAAAGCGTGATCACTTCGTCGGGGGATGTGGCATCATTGTGCACGAGAATGCCCGCATAATTGCCATCATAGCGCAATTCACCTGTGGGACGGGTAACGTTGTTTGAAGCGCGGCCAATCATGGCACCACCGTGGCCGAAGGGAGCGTATATGCCGCCGCCCTCTCCATTGATGTGGTTGCCACTGCCTGCGGCACCAGCGCGGCTATAGGCGGATTGGCTATAGACGGCGTAATACTGAATGTGGCCTTGCTCGCCAACTTGCTGGCTCGCGTAGACTTGGAACTCTGGTAGGGACTTGATGCCAGTATTTACATAGCGTCCAGCATCGCCATCGAACGGCAAGTTGTTGATAACGAGTTGGTCATTGGCAGCATCGTAGACCAGATTGTTCATATCATCGTCGTCGCCGATATAGTTATCGGTCGTGGCTTGGGAACCACCCGTTTCTTCGTCCGAACCGGCGCCGCCAAAGGGGGGGGTGCCGGTTGCACAGGCTGACAGTGTCAGGGCGGAACAGAACAATAGATATTTATACATAAGTTGGACCACTGCTTTCGTCTCAATTTTTGTTAAAAGTCCCCGCAAAGCGTGTGAAAGTCAATGATGGAGAGGCGTTAGGGGCGGTTTTTCAGCATGTGTGGTTTTTCTAGTTCACTGAGCAAATTGTCCCTCAGTTTGTGGCCAAGGTCGCATGGATTCGTATATATAGGGTTGGAAACGAGTCGCATCCCCACAAACGCACATCCCAACGAGGACCAATCATGCCCCTAAGCCCCGAGCAGCTTGCCGAAATTGAAGCCCTTCGCGCCTCCCCGCAACCCACGTTGCGCGCCGTTGCGCCGGGGATGGAAAAGCATCTTTATACCGCGCAAGAGGTGTTGGATCACGGGTTTGTTCGGGTTGTCGACTATATGGGCGACGACGCGGCGATCTGTCAGGCGGCGCGGGTTTCTTACGGTAAGGGCACGAAATCGGTTCAGAATGACAAGGGTTTGATCCGCTATTTGATGCGCCACTGGCACTCGACACCGTTTGAGATGTGCGAAGTGAAGCTGCATGTGAAACTGCCGGTTTTTGTCGCACGGCAATGGATTCGGCATCGCACGGCGAATGTGAATGAATATTCCGCGCGGTATTCTATTTTGGACCGCGAGTTTTATATTCCTGCGCCGGAGCATTTGGCGGCGCAGTCGGTGATCAACAATCAGGGACGTGGCGAGACCTTGACGGGCGACGAAGCGGCGCGGGTTTTGGAAATCCTGAAGTCGGATGCCAATCGCGCCTATGACAACTACGAAGCGATGATGTCGGATGAAGGGCAGCAAGGGTTGGCGCGGGAATTGGCGCGGATGAACCTGCCGAGCAATATCTATACACAATGGTATTGGAAGGTCGACCTGCACAACCTGTTCCATTTCCTGCGGTTGCGGGCGGATAGCCATGCGCAATATGAAATCCGTGTTTATGCGGATGCGATTGCGAAGGTTGTGGCGGATTGGGTTCCGGCGGCCTTTGGGGCGTTTGAGGATTACCGGATGGGCGGCGCGAACCTGTCTGCGCAAGCCTTGGATGTCATCCGTCGCCGTTTGAAGGGCGAAGAGGTGACGCAGGAGACTTCCGGCATGGCCGCGCGCGAATGGCGGGAATTTGTGGATATGATTGAGGGGTGAGCTACGAAACGGCCCTTGACCAACTTAAAATTTTGCAGCGCAAGGTTTGGAGTGAGTTGCATGCGCTTAAAGGGGCGAGTGTAACTCAAGCAACAATCGATCAAATAGAGAGATGTTTTCGCGAAATAATCGAGGACGTTAAGGATCTTTCCTACCAAATTCAGGATGAGAGATTGGCTCGCAAAATGCAATCGTTTGAAGATCAAATGAATGCTCTCTCACAGCCTATCGAAATTCAAACTTTGGCCGATGCAATTGATCGTAGCCTGAGGATTATCGAAATGTTTTCCGAAGTATCTTTAGCTCCGACGCGCGAAGGTGGGCTACTCGCACCTTTTGACACTGAAAAAGACTCCGCCGAACAGCTCCAAGGATCCGAGAAAAAGGTTTTCATTGTTCTTGGGCATGATGAGATAGCACTTAGCAAGACTGAGAATCTACTTAGAAAACTAGCGTTGGAACCGATAGTTTTGAGAGATCGTGCCAACGAAGGGCACACAATTATTGAGAAGTTTGAAAGAAATTCGGACGTTGGCTTTGCAATCGTTCTGATGACTTCTGACGATGTTGGAGGGCTTTCAAAAGACTCAGTAAAACCGCGGGCGCGACAAAACGTGATTTTGGAGTTAGGGTACTTCATCGCAAAGCTATCGCGCAAAAGAGTTGCTATTTTAAAATCCGATGGCGTTGAGGCGCCTTCGGACATTTTTGGTTTAGTATATACGTCTTTGGACAAGGCTGGAGCTTGGCAATGGACAATTGCTAGAGAACTTAAAAACGCTGGGTACACAATTGACCTAAATCACGTACTCCAATGATCTTTTATTATCGGATCAATTTTCTGTCTCGGCGGGTTTGAAATGTGGAGTGGCTTCAGCCGTTGTAGCGTTCGTTACTCTTATTTTATTAGGGTTGCCTAAGAGCCTTTCCCACAGCCACTGCAAGTTTCTCATGCATCTCTGGCCCGTAGTGGACGCCATCCATTTCACTGACTTCGATGTAGTCGCCCGCGTTTAGGAAGGCGGTGCCGTGGCGGGTGGCGATGTCTTTGAGCAGGGCGGGGAGGGCGTTGGAGGCGGTTTCGCCGTTTGCGAATTTCTCGGCGAGGAAGCCAATTTCGCGCACGGGGGGCGGGGCGATGAGGAGGAGTTTGAAGCCGTTGTGGCGGGTCTGCATTTCTTCGGAGAGGGCGGTGGCGACCAAGCCTTCGATGTGGGCGGCGATTTCTGTGGCGGAGAGGGCAAGGTGTGTTTTGACGTCATTGGTGCCGAGCATCAACGTCATATAATCAATCGGGCCACAGCTTTGGAGCGCGATGGCAAGGCCAAGGCGGCCATCCATGTGATCGCCCATATCGGTTGGATCGGGGGTGGCAGCGGTACGTCCGGGGAGGCCTGCTTCGACCAAATCCCAACCAAGGGAGGCGGCCACGCGGGTTGGCCAGCGGGTTGCCGCATCATATCGTTCACGGATATCGTCGGCATAAAGCGGGGCGGCGCCATAGGTGTTGCTGTCGCCAAAAGTAAGAAGTGTGGTCATGAGTGCCTCTAAGGATGATGTATTTTCCATAGAGTATCAAATGCGCAAAAAAAAACACCCTGCGAAATTCGCAGAGTGTTCATTTTCATCATGGCGTGAGCCAAGAAGAATTTAGTCAACCAGTGCCAAGTTATCAGCAGAAGCGCGACCGTCACGGCCTTCTTGAAGGTCGTAGGTAACTTTTTGGTTGTCGGCAAGACCTGTGAGGCCCGCACGTTCAACAGCAGAGATGTGTACAAACACATCGGATCCGCCAGCGTCAGGTGCAACAAAGCCGAAGCCTTTAGTAGAATTAAACCATTTTACGGTGCCAGTAGCCATTTCCGTAGTCTCCTATTTTGGCCGCCCACAACATGTGGCGGTTTGGTGATCAGCCCTTGTTATAAATCGAACCGGCTGCTCAGAAGGAGATAGGCGGAAGAATAGAGTCTGTCGTCACATCACCCGTATGACGGATAATGCGGGAAATCGCAAGGGATTCCTTTGAAATCTTTGAGTTAGCATCCGTTTCTTACCAAAAAAGATTGAAACGGCCCGAAAAAGAACGGGCCGTGTAATCTTTTAGAAAGGTTTAGCCAACAGTCTTGATGTTGCCTGCGGATTCACGTCCGTCGCGACCGGCGACCAATTCGTATTCCACTTTTTGGTTGTCTGCTAGACCAGTCAGACCAGCTTGTTCAACAGCCGAGATGTGAACAAAAATGTCCGATCCGCCTGCGTCTGGTGCGATAAAGCCGAAGCCTTTAGTTGTATTGAACCACTTAACGGTGCCGGTAGCCATCCGTTTTCTCCCTAATCAATCTTACCCAATCGCGGAATTGCGGCGGGCTGTGTCGACAGGTATTTTACGGAGGTGTGCATCCCGAGGGATGCGGGTCTTCCAAAAATCTGTTAACACGTCAAAATCGTTAGCTGAATTCTCATAAAAGGCAAGAAGTTTCGGAAGTTGGGCGCGAAATTGTCGGGAAACACAGTGAAAATCGGAAAAATCGAGGGCTGAGATGAAAGTTTGGACTTTGAAGAATTGCGATACATGTCGCAAGGCTGTGAAGGAATTGGAAGCTGAATTTGGTGCTCTTGAGCGGGTGGATGTGCGGGACGATGGTGTGGCACCCGTTGATTTGGCCCGATTTTATGCGGCATTTGGCGAGGATATTTTGAACCACCGGTCAACCACATGGCGCGGACTTTCTCCTGAAGCGCGCGAAGGGAACCCTCTGACCCTTTTGGCCGCGCACCCGACCTTGATGAAACGCCCTGTGATACAACTGGATGAACGGTTGTTTTTGGGATGGGGAAAAGACGTGCAAGCGGAGTTAATGCAAAGTAAATAGCCCCACCCTAAGGTGAGGCTTGTAAGCTGGTTTTGCTTTAGAGTTTAGGCTTGGGGACGGCGACGCAGGAGAATGCGGTCAACCGAGAGGGGGCCAGCGCCCTTAATGACGAGCACAACAAGAACTGTGATCCAAAAGAGGCGCTGATCAAGGATCCCGCTGTCTGGAGCGCCATCAAACCAAGCGCCGAGGGTTCCGGGCTGGTTGATTCCGCCGTGTCCGTAGAGATCGGTAAGGCTCTGGACAAAGATAAATCCGATCATGCCAATTGCCCCAAGTCGCGTGAAAAGTCCCAGAACGATGAGTGCGGGAAGGATGAATTCCGCCCACATCCCCGCAACCGCAACCGCCCAGTAAAACCACCCGAGTTGGCTTGTATCATAGCTAACAGCCTCGGCGGCCTTGGGGAAAATCTGGGCGTAGGCCCCAGCGGAAGGCGACAAAAATCCGAAAACCCCGTCGCCGAGTTTTGTAAGGGCCGAGTTCCAGTAGTAAACCAGCAAGGTCGCCGCAAAGGTAAAGCGCGCAAGGGTTGGGAGGAGCCATGTGCCCGCAAATTTGGTCAGTAGACGAACTGCGAAGTCATATAATGTGAGGAGCGCGTGCATAAAATATCCTAAATCAGGTCAATATGGGTGATGGCCCCGCCGGCAAGAAGGGCGCCGAGGACCGTTGTGAGATCGAATTCGGGTATTGTGCTGGCCGCCTCAAAGGCAGCCCCGAAGGTCATGTTTTTGCCGAGGGTTTCGATGAAATCCGCCCCGCCAGCTGGTAGGAGAGTCGCTTCGGGGTCAAAGTCCGGACGGGTGAGCAAAACATCCTGCGCGCTGGGGGTGACAGAGGGTGCATCGGAGCGCGTATTCACTAGATAAATCGCGTGAAGCGGCCAAGGCGAGCGCAGGATTTTCACGGCGGGTGCGAGGGTGAGACGCGCCGCCATAAGCGCGTCGGGGGAGATGGATTGCAGGGTCTCGGCCGCGATGGGAGGGGCGTCCGCTGCGTGATATGAGGCGCGAAGAGCCAGTTCAAGACGTGCAACATCGGGCAGATAGGGCAGGTGCGCGACGGGTTCGAATTTGGCTAGAAAGGCAGGCATTTCAGCGCCATAGAACATCATAAGCGGGGAGCGTGGCGGGTGGGCGCGCAAGTAAACACCAGCGACAGCGTCGAAAAACTCTTGGCCGACAATGCGACATAGGACTGGAAAGGCTTGGCCTAAAGCTTCGGTGAGGGAGACCGCGACATTGTTGCGATACACCGAGAAACGCTTACCGGCGGGGGAGCCATCGGGGCCAATCAAACCTTCAGGGGGGGGCGTGTCTGGGTCGAGCAGGGCATGAATGAATTGTGTTTGAGAAACGGTCACCATCACACCGGCACCGTGTCAAGAACCGTCGCGACCCGTTGGGCTTCGGCGGCGAGGGTGGGCCAATCGGGGACATCATTGTCCCACTCGATGAGGCTGGGTTTGGCACCGCCTTTGAGCAAGGTATAGGCGTACATTTCCCACACGGGTTCGGCCACTTCACGGCCATGGCTGTCGATCAAAAGCAGGTCGCCATCATCGTCACTGTCCTCCTCAAAACCCGCCAAGTGGATTTCCCCAACCAGATCAAGGGGGAAGGCATCAATGTAGGAATATGGGTCGGTTTTTTGGTTGGTGGCGGAAATAAACACGTTGTTTACATCGAATAATAAGCCGCACCCCGTGCGTTGAGCGATCTCGGCGAGGAATTCGGCTTCGGGGATTTGGCTTTCGGCGAAGGTGAGGTAATTGGACGGGTTTTCCAGCAGCATACGGTGGCGTACGGTGGATTGAACTTGATCGATATGTTCGCAAATCCGCGAAAGCGTTTCTTGAGTATAGGGCAGAGGCAAAAGGTCGTTCATGAAGCCAACATCATGAGTGGACCACGCAAGGTGTTCGGAAAAACTGGCGGGGTTAAGCCATGAAACCAGATGACGCAGGCGTTCGAGGTGGTCTGGATCAAGGGGCTTCTCGCCGCCGATCGACAGGCCGACACCGTGCACAGATATTGGGAGTTTTTCGGAGAGGGCACGCAGTTGGGCGATGGGGCGGCCGCCCTGACCCATGTAATTTTCTGCGTGAATTTCGAGCCATTCCACGGGGGAGGCATCGGTCATGATCGCGGAAAAATGCTGGGGTTTGTAACCAACGCCGGGGCGATTGGGGAGGGCCTCAAAACGGTGCGGGTTGGAATCGAGCACGGGAGCCTCCGGAACACAAATTATTCTAGGTAGTCTACATCAGAATTGGCTAAGAACCAAATCCGAGTAATTCGGGGAAAATGCGCCCCACCCAGACGGGTGAGGCGAATAGAATTTATGCAGGGATGTCGCGCTCAAGAGCTTCGAGGGAGCCCATGCGGCCTTCGCCTACGTCCATAGTTGCACATGTGCCGGCAGCAACGAGTTTGAAAGCGTTTCCTTGAAAATCAACTTTGGATGTACCTGCACAAGTTGTGCCTGGACCGGCTGCGCAGTCATTTGCACCAGCAAGGGAAACACCATAGCATTTTTCTTTTGCGCCATCCGCTGCAGCAGGAAGAGCGTGGGCAGAAAGTGCAGCAGCAACAGCGCCAGCAGCGGCAAGAGTTTTGAAGTGTGTAGACATTGAGATATCCTTTAAAAAACTGTCATAAAAATCGCAGCAAGCGATTGGGTAAACTCTATGCGAGCCAGGAGGGAACGGGCCACTCACATCGTCGTTATTCACTGGCGCGTGAAGTATCGCGAGGAGGCGGGTGGGAGCGTACGCGTGAAAAATCCTCTTAGTTTTAAGGGGCTGACGACAAATTGTCGCATAAGCGAAAGTTTGGAGGCGCGCGGTACTCCGCCGAATATTTCACCAATGAGGGGGCGTATTGAAACAAATCCGCCGAAATACTGGTGGAAATTGTTTTAAAATTGCGCGGCTTGAGGATTGTTACAGAAAGCGCAGGCGCCTAGGGCGATGAAAAATGGCCCGAAAACTGAAGTTTCCGAGCCATTCCTTAAATTGCGAGCGATTTAGTCGCGCAAATCGGGGGGTGTTGCTTCAACCGCGAGGTCTTCGACGACTTGATCAAGCTCTAAGACCCTTGTTTGCTTTTCACCCAAGCGGCGTAGGGTGACGGTGCGGTCTTCGACTTCTTTCTTACCGATTGCGAGGATGACGGGCACTTTGCCAAGGCTGTGTTCGCGGACCTTATAGTTGATCTTCTCGTTGCGAATGTCGGCCTCAGCGCGCACGCCACGTTTTTGCAGGGCGGCCACAGCTTCCAAGACAAACTCATCCGCATCGGATACAATAGAAGCCACAACCACTTGGCGCGGCGCAAGCCAGAAGGGGAATTTTCCTGCGTGCTCTTCGATCAAAATCCCGATGAAACGCTCAAACGAGCCCAAGGTTGCGCGGTGCAACATATAGGGCGTGTGTTTGGCACCATCTTCGCCCACGTACGTGGCGTTGAGGCGTTCAGGAATGTTTGGATCGACCTGAAGGGTGCCACATTGCCAATCACGCCCAATGGCGTCGGTCAAAACGAACTCAAGTTTCGGGCCGTAAAACGCGCCTTCGCCGGGGTTGAGTTCAAACTCGTACCCTGCTGCTTTACACGCGTTGCCTAGGGCGTCTTCAACGAGGTCCCAGCTTTCATCTGATCCGACGCGCTTTTCTGGACGGGTGGAAAGCTTGATGCGCCAGTTGTGGAAGCCCAACTCACCGTAGATTTGCGAAAGAAACTCGACGAATTTTTTGGTCTCGGATTCGATCTGGTTTTCTGTACAGAAAATATGGCCGTCGTCTTGGGTAAAGCCGCGCACGCGCATGATACCGTGCAGTGCGCCCGAAGGTTCATAACGGTTACAGGAGCCAAATTCCGCCATGCGCAGGGGCAGGTCGCGGTAGGATTTGATGCCTTGGTTGAAGATTTGTACGTGGCAAGGGCAGTTCATCGGCTTGAGCGCGTTCACAGTTTTTTCGCGTGCATGTTCCTCGTCGACTTCGACAATAAACATGTGTTCTTGATAGGCTTCCCAGTGACCGGACGCTTCCCAAAGCTTGCGGTTCACCACTTGTGGTGTGTTAACTTCGACATAGCCGTCTGCATACTGCTTGCGGCGCATGTAGTCTTGCAACTCGGTATAGACGCGCCAGCCGTTTGCGTGCCAGAACACTTGGCCCGGTGCTTCTTCCTGCATGTGGAAGAGGTCCATTTCGCGACCAAGTTTGCGGTGATCGCGTTTGGCGGCTTCTTCGAGCATGTGGAGGTGCTGCTTGAGGCAGTCTTTGTTTTGGAACGCCACGCCGTAGATGCGTTGCAGCATCGCGCGGTCACTGTCGCCGCGCCAGTAAGCGCCCGCGATGGACATCAGTTTGAATGCGTCACCCGGAACTTGACCGGTGTGTTGAAGATGTGGGCCGCGACAGAGGTCTTGCCAGTGGCCGTGCCAATACATGCGCAGGGGTTCGTCGCCCGGAATGGAGTTGATAAGCTCTACTTTGTAGGGCTCATTATTGGCCTGATAGAAATCAACGGCGCGTTCACGTTCCCAAATTTCTGTGGTCACAGGCTCGCGCTTGTTGATGATCTCTTTCATCTTTTTCTCGATGGTTTCGAGGTCTTCTGGTGTGAAGGCTTCTTCGCGGTCAAAGTCGTAATACCAGCCGTTTTTAATCACGGGGCCGATGGTGACTTTGACGTCGGGCCAGAGTTCCTGCACGGCGCGCGCCATGATGTGGGCACAATCGTGACGGATCAACTCAACGGCTTGTTCCTCGTCTTTCATAGTGTGGAGCGCGAGGCTTGCATCTGCGTTGATGGGCCATTGCATATCCCAATGTTGGCCGTTCACTGTTGCGGATATGGCTTTCTTCGCGAGGGATGTGGAAATGCTCTCGGCCACCTGCGCGGGGGTAATGCCAGCATCATATTGGCGGGAATTGCCGTCGGGAAGGGTAAGGGAGATTTGGGCCATCATGGGGCTCCTCGTCAGTTTGGCGCCTACGAAACGCCCGGTTGCGGGTATATGTTCGTGCGTGTTTTGCCGCGCGGGGCGGGTAAAGTCAACGCGGATTTATGGGTAAATCTCAGGCGGGAGGCCGCGATGACAATCGGGCGTCGGCGAATTGAAAGGCTTGAAACCCATGCCCCAGAGCGGCACTGTGGCGGTCACACATCGGCAGTCATTTGGAGCCAAACATGAGCGAGCCACAGTTTCTAACCACCGACACAGGGCGTAAAATTGCCTACTACCTTACAGAGGGCAAAGGGCCCGGCGTGGTGTTCTTGGGCGGGTTCATGTCGGATATGGGCGGCACCAAGGCTGTGTACCTTGAGGATTGGGCCAAAAAAACAGGCCGCGCCTTTTTGCGGTTTGATTATTCGGGGCATGGCGAAAGTTCGGGCGCATTTACGGACGGAAGCATCGGCGAATGGGCCGCAGACGCACAGGCCGCCATTCGCACATTGACCGAAGGGCCACAGATCTTGGTTGGCTCATCTATGGGGGGCTGGATGGCGCTTCTTGTGGCGCGCGCGATGCCCGAAAAAGTCGCCGGACTGGTGGGAATTGCCGCTGCGCCCGATTTTACCGAGGATAGCATGTGGGGCGGTTTTGACGTGGCACAAAAGGCGGAAATGGCCGAAACGGGGCAGGTTGCCTTGCCCAGTGACTATGACGATGGGCCGTATATTATCACTCGAAAGCTGATCGAGGATGGGCGCGAAGAACTCGTGCTGCGTAGCCCGCTTTCTCTGCCATTTCCCACGCGATTTTTGCAGGGAACTGCCGATGCGGATGTGGATACTTCGGTGGCGATGCGCCTTTTGGAACATGTTGAGGGCGGTGATGTCCGCCTGACGCTGGTCAAGGGGGCCGATCACCGCTTCTCGACGCCTGAATGCCTAAACCTGATAACAAAGACCTGTGAGAAGGTCATCGCACGGGCGAAATTTTGAAAGGCTGAAATAATGGACCAACGAGTAAGTTTGATAACGCTTGGTGTGGCCGATATGGATGCGTCGGCCGCGTTTTATGAGGGGTTGGGTTGGACGCGGGTGGAAAGTCCGGATGGGGTCATTGCATTTGACCTGATTGGCCAGACGCTTGGGTTGTATCCGAGGGCGGCTTTGGCCGATGATCTCGGCATTCCGGTTGCGGATGTCGGCGGTTTTAGCGGGGTGACATTCGGCCATAATGTGCCCCAAAAAGAAGATGTCGCGCCGTTATTGGAACGGGCAAAACAGGGCGGTGGGACGGTGTTAAAGCCCGCAGTTGATGTGTTTTGGGGCGGACACCACGGGTTTTTCGCCGATCCAGACGGGCATGTGTGGGAAATTGCGCATAACCCGTTTTCACCGCTGGGGCCAAAGGGCGAATTCCAATGGAACGGCGTGAAATAGATGCGTAAACCCGCGAGCATGCGAGGGCTTGAGGCCTTTGGGCGCGCGCGGCTGTCGAAGTATTTCTTCATGCGCGATTTTCTGTATTCGGAAATTGGCGCGGTGCACGGGTTTTCAAATATTCCCGACGATCCGGAACTTGCGATTGCGGCAGGGCGTGCGCTTTGTACGCAACTGCTTGATCCGCTTCAGGAAACCTTCGGCGCAATTTCTGTGCGGTCAGGGTTTCGGGCGGCGGATTTGAACCGGTTTGGCAATGAGAACGCGCTGAACTGCGCCAGAAATGACGTGGATTTTGGCGGGCATATTTGGGACAGGAAAGATCCACGCGGCGCCATGGGAGCCTGTGCGTGCATCGTGATTCCGTGGTTTGCGGACCGATATGAAAAGGGGCGGGATTGGCATGATCTGGCGTGGTGGTTGCACGATCATTTGCCCTATTCCGAAATACGGTTTTTTCCAAAACTCGCGGCGTTCAATCTTACGTTTAGCGAGGTGCCAAAGCGGGATATTCGCGGGTGGATTGGCGGGAATTCTGTTGTTCTGCGCGCGGGGGATGCGCCATCTGAGGAGCAAGCGGTGCGCGCAGCACGGTATTTTGATTTCCCGAAATTTCGCGGGCTAGATTTGCCGCATTAGGCTTTGAGTTTGGTCACTGTTGCAGACTTTTGCGCAGGTTTCTCAGCAGCTTTTGGCGTTTCGGGTTTCGCATTCGCATCGATGAAATCAAGGACAAGCGGGCGGATATTGTTGCGCCAGCTTTTGCCTGCAAAAATACCATAGTGTCCGGCACCAGGTTCAAGGTGGCTGGCTTTTTTGCTATCGGGCAGGCCAGTCAACAAGTCGAGCGCGGCGACGCATTGGCCCGGTGCCGAAATATCGTCGTTTGCACCCTCGACGGTTTTGACGGCAACCGAAGTGATTTTGCCGATGTCGATTGGCTTACCTTTGACAACGAACTGATTTTTGGCAATTTCGCCGCCTTTGAAAATCCGTTCGACGGTTGAGAGGTAGAATTCGGCGGTCATATCCATAACGGCAAGGTATTCGTCGTAAAAGCGGTTGTGCGCATCGTGGTCGCCAGCTTCGCCTTTAGAAACGCGGGAAATTTGCTCTTGGAAAGCTTGCGAGTGGCGTTCGCTATTCATCGATACAAAAGACGCGAGTTGGAGGAGGCCCGGATAGACCATGCGCCCGACGCCCTTGAATTTAAATCCAACGCGTTGAATTGCGGTTTTTTCGAGTTGGCCCATTGTGACGCGGCGACCAAAGTCGGTAACGTCGGTTGCTGCGGCGTCGGGGTCGATTGGGCCACCAATGAGCGTCAGGGTGCGAGGCTGTGCGGACGGATCGAGCTCGGCGAGGTAGGCTGTCGCAGCGAGCGCTAGGGGGGCGGGCTGACATACGGCAATTACATTGGCTTCTGGTCCAACTTCGCGCATGAAATCAACGAGGTATAGGGTGTAATCTTCAATATCAAACTTGCCTTCGGAGACGGGAATGTCCCGCGCATTGTGCCAGTCGGTGATATAGATTTCGGCGTCTGGAAGAAGGCTCGCGACGGTGCTGCGCAATAGGGTTGCGTAGTGGCCGGACATCGGAGCGACCAACAAGATTTTGCGCGCCTTTTCGGGACGTCCTTGCACGTTGAACTTGATCAAATCGCCAAAAGGACGCGAGACAACGGATTCAACTGAGACCACATGATCGCATCCATCCTCGCCAGGAATTGTATGAATGCCCCAGTCAGGCTTGGCTGCCATGCGAGCGAAACTACGCTCTGTGACGTCGCCCCATGCGCCGATCCATTGCAAAAACGGGTTGGGAACAAGGCCCATGGCAGGGAAGGCAGCGACGGCTTTTGCAGATGCGCCCAACCACTCGTTGGTATTGCGCATTGTTTCCATCATGTCATAAGTGGCCATATACCGCATATTCGCTCCTTCACAGCGCTGATTTCTCAGGCTAAGCTTGATTTGTGCTGCACGCGCGTCCTGCACTATGCTGCACTTGCAGAAAGATTAGGGTAGAAAAAATCATATGACAACCAATCAGAACGATTCCGACGAAAAATCCTCAGATTCAAACGGAAATGTGACATCTGAACGTCTGTCAGAGAATCTGGCTAAGGTGGAGGCGCTTTCGGCGCGCCTTGTCGCCGCCCTTTCGAAAAAACGTAAAATTGATCCCAACCTCCAAGGCCCAAGTAGCGACCTCTTCATGAAGGCCGCTGCCGCTTATATGGCCGAAATGGTAAATAATCCGTCAAAAATGGTCGAACATCAGGTTGCCTATTGGGGGAAGTCGCTTAAGCATTACGTGGATGCGCAGCATACTTTAAGCGAAGGTAAAATTGAGGCGCCCAAAGATTCTGGGCCTACCGATCGTCGATTTGCAGACCCCGCGTGGGATACGCATCCGTATTTCAATTATATTAAGCAACAATATTTGATGGGCAGCGATGCTGTTTCGCAGGCCGTGGCGGACCTTGACGGGCTAGATCCGTCAGATAAAAAGCGAGTCGATTACTTTAGTCGCCAGATTGTGGATATGTTTTCGCCCAATAATTTTCTTGGGACAAACCCGACGGCGTTGGCCAAAGCAGCCGAGACCGAGGGGCAATCCTTGGTGGATGGGCTGGAAAACCTTGTGCGCGATATTGAAGCCAATGATGGCGAGCTTTTGGTAACTTTGGCCGACAAAAAGGCCTTTAAAGTTGGTGAAAATCTTGGGACGAGCAAAGGATCGGTCGTCTTTCGCAATCGCATGTTTGAACTTGTGCAATATGCCCCCCAAACCGAAACCGTCTATAAGACTCCGTTGATTATCTTTCCGCCGTGGATCAATAAATTCTATATTTTGGACCTCAAGACGCAGAATAGTTTGATAAATTGGATTACAGAACAAGGGTTTACCCTGTTTGTCGTCTCTTGGGTCAACCCGAACGCTTCCTATAAGGATGTGGGATTGGCGGATTATGTGAATGAGGGGTACCTTGAGGCCATCGCGACGGTCAAAAAGATTACCAAGGAAAAGAGCGTCAATGTTGTGGGCTATTGCATTGCCGGAACGACTTTGTCGCTAACACTTTCGAAGATGAAAAAGGCGGGGGACAAATCGATAAAATCAGCGACCTTCTTTACCACGCTAACGGATTTCTCGGATCAGGGCGAAGTTGGCGTGTTTTTGGACGAAGGCTTTGTTGGTGGGATTGAACGCGAAGTTGCTGAGACGGGTGTTTTGGACTCGCTCTTCATGTCTAAGACCTTTTCGTATTTGCGCTCCAATGACCTGATCTATGCGCCCGCTATCCGGAATTATATGATGGGGGAGGCGCCGCCAGCGTTTGACCTTCTCTATTGGAACGGCGACGGAACGAACCTTCCGGGCCAGATGACGGTCGAATATCTGCGTAACCTTTGTCAAGAAAATCACTTCGCGCGCGGAATCTATGAAATGGAGGGCGAGGTGCTCTCGATTAAAGATGTGGACGTGCCCGTTTGTGCTATCGCCTGTGAAACCGACCATATCGCGGCTTGGACTTCCTCGTATCGCGGCGTGAGTCAGTTCCAGAGTAAATCCAAAACCTTTATTCTGTCTGAAAGTGGCCATATCGCTGGGATCGTGAATCCGCCTAGCAAGAAAAAATACGGCCATTATACCAATGAGGACATGACGCTTACCGCAGATGCGTGGAAAGAAGGCGCAGAGTTTCATGAGGGCTCATGGTGGGAACGATGGGGAAAATGGCTGTCTGAACACTCAGGCGGGCAGGTTCCGGCGCGAATTTCCGGTGATTCGGGCTATCCAGAGCTTTGCCCTGCTCCTGGAACCTATGTTTTGGCACCAATAAGTGATTGATTTATAAGGGTATTGAATAATAATGCTGCGATGCAGCATAAAAAGCTTGAAATGCCGCGCTGCAGTATGCATATTGTTTGTACAAGAGAAATTCAGCGGAACTTCCCGCCTGCACTTAGGAGCGAACACATGACACAAGCACAAGATTTCACCAAGATCATGCAAGACATGGTTGGCGCATTCCCAGTAGACACAACTGCATTTGAAGGCGCGTTCAAAAATTCCGCCGCCCTTGGCGACAAAATGTCCAAAGTAGCTTTGACAGCTGCTGAGAAATCTAACGAGATTTCCACAAAATGGACAAAAGAAACACTCGCGAAACTGTCCGCAGTTTCCGCAGTTAAAACTGAGCCAGCTGATTATAGCAAAGCATTGACAGAATTCGCTTCTTCAACTGCTGAGATGGCTTCTGAAAACTTGGCCGCTTTCGCTGAAATTGCGAAAAAAGTTCAAGCTGAAACTGTTGAACTGATGCTTGCTGCTGGCAAAGACATCACTGAAGAAACAAACGCTGCTGTTAACAAAGCAACTGCAGACGTTACGAAAGCTGCTAAAGCGGCCACGAAGTAATTTGAGGTTCTAACCGCGGGTCTCCTCCTCCCTCCCTCCCGCGCTTCCTCTTAAGGCGAGATCCTCTCGGGTCTCGCCTTTCTTTTTGTTGCTTTCCTTCTGCGCATGCGCAATTCTTCTGCATTGCAGAAGAAGGGGATCCCTGTGAGCGAAGCCGAAAAAACACTACTTATCAAACGTTATGCCAGCCGCCGTCTTTATAATACCGAGACCAGCGATTACGTCACTCTTGACGACATCGCGGGCTTTATCCGCACAGGGCGTGAGGTCCAGATTATTGACCTAAAAAGCGGCGACGATCTGACACGGCAATATCTTCTACAGATTATTGCGGAGAGAGAAAGCCGTGGTGACAATGTATTGCCCGTCAATGTCCTCATGGATTTGGTGCGTAGCTATACAAACCAAGCAGGCAGCGTTGTCCCTGACTTTCTCTCTGCGAGCTTTGAAATGCTCCGCGAGAGCCAGACCAAAGTTATGGGCGGCTTTCCCAGTCCTTTGGCCGGCATCCCTGGGCTTGACGCGCTAAAGGCTCAACAGGAAGCGTTTTTGAAGACCATGACCGGCGGATGGACCGCGCCTACATCTGAGCAGCCAGCCCCAAAAGACACCGCGAGTAGCGATAGTGATCTGGCTGACATCAAGAAACAGTTGGCGGAACTGCAAAGTAAGCTGTCAAAAATGAGTTAAGCCAATTGGCTCTGCGGTAGAAAACGCACATTCTACCGCAAAAACCCCCTGTTTTCAGCGTGTCACGCGTCAGCGAATGATCTGGGGTCTGAACTGAAATTTGCGACGGGCTTCTTGTGGTAAATGCCGATTGAGATATTTACTGATAGCCCCATAAATCCCAATCACAACAAACGTCAAAAGCACATAATACATGGCAAGGATCGGATAAGGGACGAACGGGTTAAACGTTTTGTCCGCAAAATAACTGGCGTAATACAGCGCATCGCCGCGTTGCTGCCATGCCGGAAAGCCCGAGAAATAGACCAAGGTTGTGGCGTGAAAGAGGAAGATCGCCTCGTTGGTGTAAGCGGGCCACGAGAGGCGCAGCATGGTGGGGAAAATCACCCGCCGGAATTTCTTCCAACCGGTTAAACCATAGGCATCGGCAGCCTCGATTTCCCCCTTGGGAATAGAGTTCAGCGCACCATAGAAGATTTCCGCAGTATAGGCCGTTGTGTTGAGGAAAAGCACCAGCAATGCCCCGAGCCAAGCTTTTGTTAACATGCGGGTTTCCAGCGTAATCTCGACGAAGCCTAGGTTGAGGTCGATGCCGAGTTTGGGCAGGAGCACGAAGGTTTCATACGCCAAAAAGAACTGAATAAACAGGGGTGAGCCGCGAAAGATAAAGATGAAAATCTCGGCGGGACGGCGCAGAATCCAGCGATGTGAGCTTTTGGCCATGGCCACGGCTGTGGCGGCAAAGAAGCCAAAGATGAGGGCGAGGACGCCGAAATAGATGTTCCAAATCATACCCGAACCAATCAACGTGAATTGATCACACAGAGTGAAGTCGGTTTTGGGCAGAAGCCGTTCACCGTATCCGAGGGAGCGCAGGCCGTAGTTTTGGATGGTTTCGAGGCAACTCATGCCGTGGCCTCGCGTCGCTGGGCTTCGCCGCCTGCGGTTGCCTGACCACGGGAAAGTTTACGCGTCAATTTGGCAAAGGCGATTTCGCTCACTTTGGTTAGTGTGAGGTAGAAGACCATCAAACCAAGGAAATACCAAATGCGCCAATCTGGATGCGGATAGTCGAAGGCATTGGTTTTGTGGCCCCCCATTTCGCGGGCCCAAAAGACGATGTCATGAATGCCTAAAAGGAACAAAAGTGGCGTGGCTTTTACAAGGATCAACCAAAGATTGGAGAGGCCAGGCAGCGCGAAAATCCACATTTGCGGCACAAGAATGCGCCAGAAACTTTGGCGGTGCGACATACCGTAAGCTTCGGCTGTTTCCATTTGGGCACGGGGGACGGCTTGCATCGCGCCATAGAGAACGTTGGCCGCAAAGGCGCCGAACACGATCGCAAAGGTAAAAACCGCGATTGAGAAACTGTAGGTTTCATGGACCCATTGGGCCGAGGAGGAGAGGGGCATTTTGGCATCGGGGCAGACAAGGAAATCACTGCCCTGACGAATGGCGTCGGTCCATTCGGGGCATTTTACCTTGTGGCGCGTCCATTCGACAGCTTGGTCAAGGGCGATGACAAAGAACATAAAGAACGCAATATCAGGAACCCCGCGCACGACGGAGGTGTAACTTTTTCCAAACCAGCGCAGAGGGGCGATGTGGCTACGGGATGCTGTCGCGCCCAAGAAACCAAAAAATAAGGCAACGGGTGCGGTCACGGCCAGCAAGAAGAGCACCGTTAAAAACGAACTGTAAAACGCGAAATGTTTTCCTGTCGTGAGATAGCACGACAGCCATGTCAGGCCTTCGAGGGCGGACGGATCGGAGCAATATGAAAAGATCGGACAGTCCCCTGAGTGGTTTGGCCAAAAGGAAAACGCGCGCCTTTTTTCAAGGCGCGCGTTGACTATTAAGGTTTAGAATACTTGGGCGTCTGCGCCGAACCATTCGGTGATCAAAGCGTTCAACGTGCCGTCAGCTTTCATAGAATCGATGGCTGTGTTGAATTTTGCTTTAAGTTCTGTGTCGCTTTTGCGCATGCCGATGCCGATGCCGCCGCCCAAACCAACGGGTTCACCAACGATAAGCATATCGCCACCGCTTTCCGCCGCGATGGGATAAAGGTAGTCGCCGTCTGCGAAGACTGCGTCTGCTTCACCATTTTTGACTGCAGCGACGGTTTCGTCTGGAGTTGCGAATTCAACCAAGATTGCACCGGATTCTGCAATGTAACCTGCTTGAATTGTTGCGGCTTGTGCAGCAACAACACCAGATGTTAGGTCAACATCTGCGGATAAAGCGAGGTAAGCGGAAGCCGCTGGTGGCGTGTAGTTTTGCGAGAAATCAATGACTTCTTTACGCTCGTCCGTGATGGACATGCCTGCAATGATTGTGTCGTAGTTGCCGGAGTTGAGGTTTGTGATGATGCTGTCCCAATCGTTTTGGACCCATTCACATGTCAATTCGGCACGTTTGCAGAGTTCATTGCCCAAGACGATTTCATATCCGTCGAGATCGCCATTATCGTTGACGAAGTTGTAGGGAGGGTAGGCACCCTCTGTGCCCATGCGAACGGTGTCAGCGAAGGCAACGCTCGTTGTAAAAACTAAAGCTGCGGTCGAAAGAAGGATATTTTTCATTTTAGTCTCCGTGAGGTGTAATTACGTAAGTCTTCCGCCAACGGGGAACCAACGCTTGGTACGCGCATTCTTGGTTCCGTCGTTGAGAAACTGGGTTATGCCCGAAGGGCCGAAATTTAGGGCGATTTTGGAATCAAACTCTAATGGGCGATTCACAAATGTGAGCGCAACAAGGGCACTAGGTGCAGGCATTATGCACTCACCGTTGCGCTGAGAAATTGTTGCAAACGAGCGGTTTTAGGAGCGGTGAAAAGGGTCGACGGCGGGCCTTGCTCTTCGATGATTCCCTGATGCAAAAACACGACGTGGTCCGAAACATCATTCGCCAACCGCATGTCGTGCGTAACCAATATCATCGTGCGGCCTTCGTTTGCCAAGTCTTTGATGACTTTTACAACTTCTTGCTCCAGCTCTGGATCAAGGGCACTTGTCGGCTCGTCGAACAGGAGGGCTTTGGGCTGCATACACAACGCACGCGCGATGGCGGCGCGTTGTTGCTGACCGCCAGAAAGTTGGGCAGGATAGGCATCACATTTGTCGCCAATCCCCACTTTTGCCAACAGGTCGCGCGCGCGCAACTCAACCGCCTCTCGGTCCTCTCCGAGGACGGTAACAGGGGCTTCCATCACGTTTTGCAGGATGCTCATATGCGCCCACAGATTGAACTGTTGAAAAACCATCGACAGATTGGTGCGAATGCGCGTGACCTGTGCGCGGTCAGCGGGGTGACGCCCCAAACCTTGTCCGCGCCAAGAAATAGGCTCGCCTTCAAAAAGGATATCCCCACTTTGGCTATCTTCTAACAGGTTCGCACACCGTAAAAGTGTGGACTTTCCTGACCCAGAAGAGCCAATCAGCGACACAACATCCCCACGGTTCGCCAAGATGTCCACACCCTTAAGGACTTCCAGCGGCCCATAGGATTTATGCAGGTTGCGGATTTCTATCACAGGAGTTTGTGTGTCGTTTGCTTTAGGTTTTGTCACGGTATTCCAGCTGTTTGGATTTGGTTCATTATTAGGAAGGATATTCCTTAAAATTGCAAACAGAAAGGACGATTGACGTAAGGGAACGCAATTTGGTGCGAAACGCCCAATTGTCGGGGGCGCCTCGGTCCAGGAAATTGGGGATTATTGATTGGATAAAACACGTTGACGACAGCGCGCACTGTCCATGTCCGTGATACCCAGTAGGTTTGCGAGCAAACGCATGAGTGTGTCTTCGTATGTATTGCGGACACCATCGGCCAAAACCACTTCCCATAGAGCCTCGATAACGGCCTCGCGCTCGTCGTGTGGCACCGAATCCTTGATCGAGCGGGTAAAGCGGACGGTGTCGGGGGCCGACTTCTCAAAGACTTCGGCTTCCTGACGCAACTCGGTGGTTTTCTCGGGGGTGATCTCGTAGCGTTTTGCCAAAATACGGTCGATGCGGGCGATTTCTGTGTGGGAATAATCGCCATCGGTGCGTGCTATGCGCACAAGCAACCCCGCAATTGCAATGCGGTCGTCGAGTTTTTGTGGCTCTGCTTCAGGGGCAAAAAGAGAAAATATTTTATCAATCATTTTAGTTATGTTGCTTCCTTTAGGGAGGTTTTAGCAAAGGCAACGCCGTTCGCCGCGACATAGGATTTGTAACCTTCCGGATCGCCCACATCTACATGCGCGATCCAGTATCCTTTGAGACTGTCTGTCATATGTCCCCCCCAATTTTTGGTAGGTTAGGCATTTCACCACCGTTAGACCAGACGCGAATTGTCCTTGGCAGCTTTTACGAAGCCTTCAAAAAGCGGGTGCGGCGCGAAGGGTTTGGATTTTAGTTCGGGGTGGTATTGCACGCCGATGAACCACGGGTGATCGTTCCACTCGACGATTTCGGGCAGTTTCCCGTCTGGACTCATGCCCGAGAACTGAAGGCCGACGGCCTCCAATTGTTCCCGATAGCGCACATCGACTTCATAGCGGTGGCGATGGCGTTCCTCGATGCTGGTCGTGCCATAGACTTCTGCGACTTTGGAGCCTTCTTTCAAAGTGGCCGTGTAGGCGCCCAATCGCATTGTGCCGCCCTTGTCATCAGACAGTCTACGCGCGATTTTATGGTTGCCCTGCACCCATTCCTTGAGGTGGTAAACCACGGGAGTGAAACGTTTTTCACCGGATTCTTGGTCGAACTCTTCGGAGCCCGCATCGGTGAGGTGGGCCACATTGCGTGCAGCTTCAATGACCGCCATTTGCATGCCCAAACAGATCCCGAGATAGGGGATTTTACGGGTGCGTGCAAATTCGGCCGCTTTTATTTTGCCTTCGGTTCCACGTTCGCCAAAGCCACCGGGAACGAGGATTGCGTGAAACCCTTCGAGGTAGGGGGCGGCGTCGGTTGTGTCGAAAATTTCTGCATCGACCCACTCGATTTTCACCTTCACGCGGTTGGCCATGCCACCATGTACAAGAGCTTCGGCGATGGATTTATATGCGTCCTCAAGTTGGGTATACTTGCCGACAATCGCGATTTTCACTTCGCCTTCGGGGTTGAAGGCGCGGTCTGCGACATCAACCCAGCGGGTGAGGTCGAGCGCCGGTGCGGGGTCGATGCCAAAAGCATCAAGGACCGCCGTGTCGAGGCCTTCGCGGTGATAGGCGAGGGGGGCTTCGTAGATCGATTTGAGGTCGTATGCTGCGATCACTTTGTCTTTGCGGACGTTACAGAAAAGCCCGATTTTTTCGCGCTCTTTTTCTGGGATGGGTTGTTCGGAACGACAGACAAGCACGTCTGGGGCGATCCCGATGCTGCGCAATTCTTTGACGCTGTGTTGCGTGGGTTTGGTTTTCAGCTCGCCCGACGCGGCAAGGTACGGCAACAGGGTGAGGTGCATGAAAATACACTCGCCGCGCGGCTTGTCTTGGGCAAATTGACGGATTGCTTCAAAGAAAGGCAAGCCTTCGATGTCGCCCACAGTCCCACCAATTTCGCAAAGCATGAAATCGACTTCATTTTCGCCAATATGAAGGAATTCTTTGATCTCATTGGTCACGTGCGGGATGACCTGAATGGTTTTACCCAAATAATCGCCGCGGCGTTCTTTTTCCAACACAGTGGAATAAACACGCCCAGAGGAGATGGAATCCGTATTACGCGCAGCGACGCCGGTGAAGCGTTCGTAGTGGCCCAAATCAAGGTCCGTTTCGGCGCCATCATCGGTCACAAAAACTTCGCCATGCTCAAATGGGCTCATGGTTCCGGGGTCTACGTTGAGGTAAGGGTCGAGCTTACGTAGGCGAACAGTATAACCACGGCCTTGCAACAAAGCGCCAAGAGCCGCTGAAGCCAAACCCTTGCCAAGTGAAGACACAACGCCACCAGTAATGAAAATATAACGAGCCATGTGGCGAACGTCTCCCGTGAGTGTTTTAACTGAGATGAAAACGGCGCAAAAAAGCGCAGCATCACGGGAGTTGAGTTATAACGGATTCTCAAGGAAACCGCAACCCAATCAGCAAGATGCTGCGGAGCATTTCTGCTCGTTCTCAATTTATAGTAGCTTATTCGGCGGCGGGGGGTGTAAGCGTTTCGTCGCCAGATGACGGCGGCAGCAAAGAGTCACCTTCACCAAGTGAGGAAGCCGGAGCTTCAATCGGCGCAGGGGCCTTTCCACCAACGCGATCCAAAACCGACCCTGCACCAGCATTTTGTGCTGCAATTACAGTCAAGGTGATCGACGTCATGATGAATCCGCCCGCCAAAACCCAAGTGACTTTGCCAAGGGCTGTCCCGCCGGAGCGCCCCGAGGTGCCCCCGTTGCCGCCACCGCCAATACCCAAGCCGCCCCCTTCGGAACGTTGGATTAGAACGATGCCGATCAATGACAACGCAAGAAGTAGGTGGATGACAAGAACGATATTTTCCATGAAGCAGCCTCGCTTGAGATTTGGAGTTATTTAGGCGGCTTTTCCCGTGCTCGCAACCCTATTCGTTGAAAGCCCTTGGTCGGCCCCGTGAAATCCTCGCGGGTGTTGCTGCATTTCTAGGGAATTCTGCAAAAGAAGTACCCCTGTCTTGTGCTTTGGGGGGTAAACGGTGTTTTAGAGGTTCCCTGTAAGTCCATAGCAAGTTATACGGGCGCGGGTTTTCCAATCACCGGGATAGAATAATGGCAAATGTAGTCGTCGTAGGCGCTCAATGGGGCGACGAAGGAAAAGGCAAGATTGTTGACTGGCTTAGCGAACGCGCAGATGTAATTGCGCGCTTCCAAGGCGGTCACAATGCGGGTCACACCCTCGTTATTGACGGGAAGGTCTATAAACTGTCGCTTCTCCCATCGGGAATTGTTCGGGGTGGCAAACTCTCTGTGATTGGCAACGGGGTTGTTCTTGATCCTTGGCACCTCATCGAAGAGATCGACAAGCTGCGGGCGCAAGGCGTCGAGATTTCGCCTGAAAACTTGATGATTGCCGAAAATACCCCTCTGATTCTTCCAGTTCACGGCGAACTGGATCGTGCGCGCGAAGGCCACAATACGGTCGCCAAAATTGGCACGACGGGGCGCGGAATTGGCCCTGCATATGAAGATAAGGTTGGACGTCGTGCCATTCGTGTTGCCGATTTGGCAGACGAGGCCACTCTTGAAACGCGCGTGGATCGTTTGCTTCAGCACCATGACGCGCTGCGTCGCGGCATGGGGCTTCCTGAGGTTGATCGGGCTGATTTGCTCGCGAAACTCAAAGAAATCGCCGAGCATGTTCTGCCTTATGCGGCTCCTGTTTGGAAAATTCTTAACGAGAAACGCAAAGCAGGAAAACGTATCTTGTTCGAAGGCGCACAAGGCGCGTTGCTCGATATCGATTTTGGCACTTACCCCTTTGTGACGTCATCTAATGTGATCGCGGGTCAAGCCGCGACAGGGACGGGCGTCGGACCGGGTGCAATCGACTATGTGCTTGGAATCGTTAAGGCATATACAACCCGTGTGGGCGAAGGCCCGTTTCCTGCAGAGCTGGATGACGCGGATGGCCAACGGCTTGGTGAGCGCGGCCATGAATTTGGGACGGTCACAGGACGCAAGCGGCGTTGCGGTTGGTTTGATGCGGTTTTGGTTCGGCAAACCTGCGCCACGTCTGGAGTGTCCGGCATCGCGTTTACCAAGCTCGACGTGCTTGACGGGTTTGAAGAACTCAAAATTTGTGTGGGGTATGAACTCGACGGGAAGCGGGTGGATTATTTGCCAACTGCCGCCGATCATCAAGCCCGCGTCACACCGATTTACGAAACAATGCCGGGTTGGAGCGAGAGCACAGAAGGGGCGCGCAGTTGGAACGACCTTCCAGCGGCCGCGATTAAGTATGTGCGTCGCGTTGAGGAGTTGATTGAGTGCCCTGTGGCCATCCTCTCAACCAGCCCAGAGCGCGAAGACACCATCCTTGTTACTGACCCTTTCGAGGATTGAGTATGGCATTGAGTTATAAAGCCCGTCGGCGGTGGTCGCTGTTTGCACTCCTTGTGGGGCTCCCAGCGTATATCATTGTTGCGGTTAGTGTTATTGGTCTGTTTGATCGGCCTCCGTTTTGGTTGGAACTGGTGATCTATGTGTTCCTTGGGGTTATTTGGGCGTTTCCGCTTAAGGCCATCTTTAAGGGCATCGGTCAGGCAGATCCGGACGCTTAGAAAAGAGCGAGCCCAATGAGGTAGGAATCAAAAAAGGCGGCCCAATGGCCGCCTTTTTTGTTTTGTGACGCTGATACTACTCGCCAGCAATACGTGCTTCTGGGTTGAACCGAGTCGACTGCGCGATTTTGAATTGCCCGCGTTTTACTTTTTCGATTTTACCTTGACGCAAGAGGAGGCCAAAGGAACGCAGACCTTCTTCGCGTGAGACACCTTGGTCTTCCGCGAACTGCAAAGCACGACGCATGATGTCGGGACGTGTGAAATGCTCTTTTCCTTCGACAAAGGATGCGTAGGCTGCTGCTGCTTCCAGCAAATCTGGCAATTCAATTGCGCCAACGCGCTCGGCGAATTCCGCGAAGGATTTGCTTTCCTCAAGATGCTTCGCCGTTTTCGAATTTGCGCGTCCGCCTTCCGACAGGTCTTCGTTCACATCTCGCAATTCGAGCGCCGATTTGCCTACGCGACGTGGCCGTACTGCTGGCCCATCGTGCAGGTCAATGCGTTGCTCAGACACCAAGACCAAAGGTGCGGGGCGATCATCTTTGCTGCTGCCCGCACGACGCTCGGCACGGTTCGGACGAACAACTTCGGCCAAATCTTTACGGTAGGCACCTGTATCGTCGGATTTTGGTTTCGAACCGCCCAAAATCCTCCGATCGGCAACTGTTGCTGCAACCGCCGCTTTAAGATGCGCGATGGCCGAACGACGCCGAGTTCCATCGCTCTCGGCAAACTTCGAATCGCTCTCCTCCATGAGGCGGTTCACATTGTCTTCGTCTGCTTGCTTGCTCAACGAATGATATTGTGTCACCTCGGGGAGAGGTTCAAGTGTGGGGATGTCGTCTGGTGTTTCATTTGTTACAGCCGCAAGTTCGGCCATCAATTCTGCTTCATCTTCCGCCGATAGAATCGACTCTTCAGCCGTTTCATTTGCATCGTCGGTGTCATCGTCAGTAAAAGCATTCTCTTGAGGTGACGCGGAGACGTCGAGGAATTCTTCAACGGCGTCCTCCTCCAAGGCTTGCTCCAAGTCAGTCTTTTTAACATGAATGACGCGTGCGCGTGCGCGTGCTAGAACATTGGATACGCTGCCTTTTGGCGTGCGAGTTGATTCTTCTGTGCTGCTTTCTACCGATGCAGTATCAGGTGCTTCGTCTTGAAACGCGTCCTGAGGAGCATCGAGCTTGGCCAAATCCGCAAGGTCTTCGTCTCTCTGGGCCTCGGACAAAACGTTTTCTGTTTCCAAACGGGACTCAAGGCTTCCTTCGAAAGTATCGTCCTCTTGGTCTTGGTGTGTGCCTTCTTTGATCGCGCCATCACTATGCGATGTCGAATCGTCTTGGGATATTGTGCCCAAGATGGACGTGATATCCGTTGCGGCGAGGGGCTCATCCCCTTGCTCATTGGTATATTCGTCAATGCTGGCGACAGTTTCAGAAGGTTCAGACTGGGCCATGAAAGCACCAACACCTGCAAGCACTGCCGCATCGTCGTCGCTTGTGGATTCAACGTCCATTGAAACAGCTTCAGGCTCAGAAACATCGACTGAATTTTCCGTCGTGAATTCAAGTTCTTCTTCTGCATCGTTTTCGAGGGAAACCGCCAATTCGGGCATGTCTTCAAGGGTGTCTTCGAAGACATCAGAAACAACAATGTCGGCGTCCTCGACGAGGTCTGCTGTCGGCTCTTCGTCGGTGTCTTCAATTGTTATTTCTAATACTGCTTCAACGACTTGCGAGTCTTCGAATGACTCTTGGGTCGCTTGCTCGTCTGCCACTGGCGCTACTTTAGGCGCAGAAGGGAGGACGATTTCAGCGTCATCTTCAATGTCTTGAAAGGCGCTTGCGATTGGCTTGAAAAGGTCTTCGCTGTTTGCGTCTTCGATGACTTCTGCCGGAGCGTTTGTTGGGGCGCGTGATACGGCGGCCCGAATGCGTTGCAGCTTGGCGGCGACGGATTCTGATCCATCAATTGCTGCTGCCATCACAAAAGGTGCCGTTTTTTGCGTGAGTTGAACTGCAACCGGAGCGGGCATTTTTACCGTTTGGTTGAGGGGGGCGGTGGGATGCGCTTGAGGCGTCTCAGAAACGGGGGCGCTTTCTTTCGTGAATGTAGGGTCTTGCTCGCCCTCTGCCTCACTTTTGCGTAGCACAACGCCGTTGTCGCCAATTTGCGCCTGAACACGACTGCGAACTTCACGTTCTGCAATGCGAGCCAGCATTTCCACGTCTGGAGCGGGGGGTTCCGCACCAAAATAACGGTCTTCTGCCGCTAGGGTCTTAAAATATTCCGCGATGGCCTTCATCGTGGAGAACGAATCGTCGAAACCTTCAAGTGTGCAAGAGAAGGTTCCGTAAGATACGGTCAGGATTTTGCTTTCGCTTATCATGATACTGCTCGCTTTCTCTCTTACTCTGCAACTATATGTTTACCACGTTGCCGATCACACAATTGTTCGGAACTACGTTATTATACGTATCATTTCTGGGCCTAAATATGGCGTGTTTCCAAGAATAAGGCAAAATCACCATGTTTCATCCCATTGTTTCCAAATCTACACCGATCACTTTGCTTGGTGGAGGAGAGGTTACCTCAGACACCCTTTCAGAAGCCCTAACCCGTGCGCCAATTTTAGTGGCATGTGATGGCGGGGCCAAATTTGCGTTAGAAAACAACGTGCAACCCGTGGCTGTTATTGGGGATATGGATTCAATTGACGCGGCTTCAAGAGAGAAAATCGGCGCAGAACGACTGTTTTTAGTAACGGAACAGGACACAACCGACTTTGAAAAAGCACTTTTACGGTGCGAGGCGCCCATTATGCTAGGGGTTGGGTTTACAGGAGCGCGGTTGGACCACGAACTCGCGGCGTTTAATGCTTTGGTTCATCATGATTCGAAAACTGTCATCCTTTTGGGCGGCGAGGATGTGGTTTTCCGCGCTCCCAAGTCGTTGCGGATTGACCTCCCAATTGGATCACGGTTTTCTCTCTTTCCTATGGGGCATGTGCGCGGCACATCCGAGGGGCTTCGCTGGCCAATCAATGGGCTTGAGTTTGAACCTGGTGGGCGGATTGGCACATCGAATGAGGTTTCCGGTCCTGTATCCCTCACGTTTGATGCGCCCCATATGCTTGTAATTTTGCCGCGTTCTGCCCTTAAGGTGGCTATGGACGCGCTTTATTCTGCGGCTTGAAGCGCGGACGCGAGGCGGCTCTCTCGATAGATAATGTAAAGGCCGCTGGCGATGACGATCGTAATTCCCAGTGCCGCGACCCCGTTGGGGAGATCGTTGAACAGTAAGTAACCGTAAACCGTTGCGATTGGAATTTCGAGATATTGCATGGGAGCAAGGGTTGAGGAAGGTGCAAACCGCAACGACCACGTCATCAAAAGATGCGCAACGGTACCAATGCCCCCCATTAGAATAATGATGCCCCATTGGTTGTTCACCGAGGTTGTGATTTGAAAATCCGTCCAGCCGAAATGCGCGCCTACAAACCAAAGCGGCACAACAAGCGCGACACCCACGATGCCGTTGAACGCCTGAAGCGCCATCGGATCGACCTCGCGGGAAATGACGCGGGTAATAATCATGAAAACGGCAAAGGCAAAGGCCACCCCAATGGGCAGGAGCGCGGTCATCCCCACAAGCGCAAAGCTGGGTTGGATCACCAACATCGTGCCAAAGAAAGCAACGCCCGCCGCCAAAATCCGCCGTGGCCCAACTGTTTCGTTAAGAAAGAACCAGCCTAGAAACATCATGATGATCGGCATGATAAAAACAATCGCCAGTGTTTCCGCCAAAGGGATATACCGCAGGGCAATAAAGAGCATGATGGTAGACGCAATGTGCAGAGAGGTACGCAGGAACGTAAAGCCCAAGACGCGGGGCGAGGCCCGCATATCCGTCCGCGCAAACAGGACAATAGGCACAACAATCAGGCTTTGGATAATAAAGCGATAGGCCACAAGCTCAATGACGCCATTCGATCCACCCAGCAGTTTTGCCATAGCGTCGCCCAACGGCGCAAGAATGCAAAAGCCGATGATGAGGAGGATTCCAAGGAGGGGACGATCTTGAGACATGGACGAACTCTAGGTGTTCGCCGTGCCCCTGACCAGCGGATTTGCGCGTCTAGGCGCGGTCATCTTTGGGCGAGCCGATCACTACATAAGTTGTGATCGAATGCACCTGCGGCAGGGTGCCCAATTTCTCGGTGTGCAGCACTTTATAACTCGCGAGGTCTTTGGTTTCGACCCGCAGGAGGTATTCAATCGTTCCAGTCACATTGTGACATTCCCGCACTTCGGCGACCTTCGAAATCGAGCGCTCAAAGGCTTCCTGACTGGTCTTGGAGTGATCATTGAGGCCGACGCCAATATAGGCCGTGAACCCCGCGCCAATGGCCGTTTGATCTATGGTGGCCCGATAGCCCGTAATGACGCCCCGCCGTTCAAGGTCTTGGACGCGTCGCAAGCAGGCGCTGGGCGAAAGGCCGACTTTCTGTGCGAGGTCAAGATTGCTGATCCGACCATTCATAGAAAGTTCGCGCAATATCTTTTGGTTAATGGGGTTAGAATCTATCATATGTTGTGAACATTCTGTCATTTTTGCAAATTTAGCAATCACATGTCGCGTCTGATGTGCAATATCTTGCGAATGGATATAGAAAACATCAAACCCCTCATGGTCTTTGCCTTCGTTATGTCGGTGACACCTGGGCCGAATAACCTGATGCTGATGGCGTCTGGCGCGAATTTTGGCCTCCTGCGCACGGTGCCTCACATGCTTGGCGTTGGGTTTGGCTTTGTCTTCATGGCGGTTCTTCTGGGCATGGGACTGATGCAGGTCTTTGACGTGTTTCCCGAAATGTTGACAGTTTTTAAAGTTTTGGCAGCGGTCTATATGGCCTATTTGGCCTATAAAATCGCAACGGCCCGCCCCCCAAAGGAGCAGGCGGCAAAGGGCCACCCGATGCGTTTTTACCAAGCGGTTTTGTTTCAATGGGTGAACCCGAAGGCCATCGGCATGGCGATCTCTGCGATGTCGCTTTATGCGGCGGACCAGACTTTGGCATCTGTATTATTAGTAGGCCTTATATTTGGCTGCGTAAATCTGCCGTCCGTCAGTCTTTGGGCCGTGATGGGCGTGCAAATGCAAAAGGTATTAACCAACCCAACCCGTATGCGCGTGTTTAACGGCATCATGGCGTTCTTGCTTTTGTTATCGGTCATTCCGGTTTTGAGGGCCAACTTATAACTCAGCAGTTGGGCACGTTCACCGCGAGGCCACCAAGGGAGGTTTCTTTGTATTTCTCGTGCATATCTTCGCCCGTTTGACGCATGGTTTCGATAACGGAATCGAGCGGAACAAGGTGGTGCCCGTCGCCACGAAGGGCCAGAGAAGCCGCCGACACCGCTTTGATCGCGCCTAGTCCGTTGCGCTCGATGCATGGCACTTGAACGAGGCCCCTGATCGGATCGCAGGTCATGCCCAAATGATGTTCCAGCGCGATTTCAGCAGCATTTTCGACCTGCTCAGGGGTGCCCCCCATAGCTGCCGCAAGGCCCGCCGCCGCCATCGCTGCCGCCGAACCAACCTCGGCCTGACATCCGCATTCCGCGCCGGAAATTGAAGCGTTATGTTTGACCAGCCCGCCAATGGCCGCCGCTGTAAGGAGGAAGTCGGGAATCTGTGAGGGCGAAGCGTTGGGAACGAAATCGAGCCAGTAGCGCAATGTTGCGGGAAGCACGCCCGACGCGCCGTTGGTCGGGGCGGTCACGACTTGGCCGCCGGCGGCGTTTTCCTCATTTACTGCCATCGCAAAGCAACTCATCCAGTCGTTGATGGTATGCGGCGCACTTAGGTTGAGGCCGCGCTCCGCCAGCAAGCTTTCGTGGATCGCTTTGGCCCGTCGTCGTACCGACAAGCCACCGGGGAGGATGCCATCGGTGGCGAGGCCTCGGGTGATGCAATCGTTCATGACGTCCCAAAGGCGCAGGATGTCTTTGTCCAAATCCGCCGAGGTTTTACGCGCGTGTTCATTGGCGCGTTTTAGGTCGGCAATGGATTTGCCCGAAGCGCGGCACATATCGAGCATCTCGACGGCCGTTTGGAACGGGAAGGGGATCGGTTCGCCCGGATCGGTGTTTTTGCCCGCTGCAAGTTCGGCCTCGGTCATCACAAAGCCGCCGCCGACGGAGTAGTAAACATCGCGCAGAATGACGTCGCCTTGGGCGTCAGTGGCCATCAGGATCATGCCGTTCGCATGGCCCGAAAGCACAGTGTCGTAGTCGAATTTGAGGTCCGTCGTTGGGTCAAAAGCAAGCGGCAGGAGACCCTCGGTTGTTATGATTTTTGTCGCGTGAATTTGCGCCAAGGTTTCCTCGGCTTTTGCTGCATCATAGGCCTCAGGTGTGAAACCCGCGAGGCCGAGGATGGTGGCGCGATCAGTGGCGTGGCCTACTCCGGTGAAGGCGAGCGAACCGTGAAGGGAAGCCCGCAGGCCATGTGCCCTGAAGGGCGACCCCCGAAGGCGCTCAAGGAAATGCGCGGCGGCGACCATGGGGCCCATTGTATGGCTTGAGCTCGGGCCGATACCGATTTTAAACATGTCGAAAACGGAGAGAAACATCATGGCCTCGCGTGAAAAGTTTCCTATAGGAAACACGCGCGGGGGGAGGGTGCAAGGGTGCATGCGACACTGTTTGCGCTAAAGGCGGCGAAACCCGTGCATATTTTCGGCAATTGCCTCTCGCCGCGCCGCGTGAGGTTTTGTATAAACACCCCAACTTATGAGGAGTCGCACTATGTCTGGAGAACTTTCCCCTATCGATAAGGCCAAATTCGTCGCCGCCAAACGGGCCGTCGAATATGTCGAGGACGGGATGCGCGTTGGCATGGGCACGGGCTCAACTGCGGCATGGATGGTGCGGTGTTTGGGCGAGATGGTGCGTGAGGAGGGGCTGAATATTACGGCCGTTCCCACATCGACCCGCACCGCTGAATTGGCCCGCAGCGTGGGCATCAAAGTTGTGTCCTTGGACGAGGCCAAATGGCTGGACGTTACGATTGACGGCGCGGATGAATATGACGGTAACCTCAATTTGATCAAAGGCGGCGGTGGCGCCCTGTTGCAAGAAAAGATCGTGGCCACGGCGAGCGATCAGATGGTCGTTATTGCGGATATTTCCAAGCAAGTAGAGACCCTTGGCGCGTTTCCTTTGCCCGTTGAAGTGATCCCCTTTGGCTGGCAAACCAGCAAGGCGTTGATCGAAGAGACCCTTATTGGCCTTGATGTTTTGGGGCGCACGACCAGCCTTCGGATGAATGGCGATGCGGCCTTTTTGACCGATGAGGGGAACTATATTCTGGACCTCCATTTGCACCGGATCGGCAATGCACGTCAGATGAGTCTGGTGCTCAATCAGATCCCGGGTGTTGTGGAAAACGGGCTGTTTGTTGATATTTGTGACGTAGTTGTGATCGGCTATGGGGATGGAAAAGTCGAAGTGCGCGATATAAATAATGGAACAGTTGAGGAGTCCCGTCTTGATTTCGTCGAGAGTGACAACCTTTTTGCGGATCTAGGGGACTAAATTATGACATTCGACTTTGATCTATTCGTCATCGGTGGCGGAAGCGGAGGCGTGCGCGCCGCGAGACTTTCATCGACCGAAGGTGGCGCCCGCGTTGGTTTGGCCGAGGAATACCGTCTGGGGGGCACCTGTGTGATCCGTGGATGTGTTCCGAAAAAACTGATGGTTTACGCGAGTGAATACAAAGATCTTATGGTCGACGCCGCACATTATGGTTGGGACGTTTCGGTTGGCGATTTCGACTGGCATACGTTTCATCCGCATTTGACGCGCGAGTTGAACCGTCTTGAGGGGATTTACGGCTCGATTTTGGACAATAACAATGTTCAACGTTTTAATGCCCGCGCCGAACTTGTGGATGCGCATACGGTGAAATTATCGACGGGCGAACAATTTACAGCCAAGCATATTCTGGTGGCCGTTGGGGGCCGTCCCTTTACGCCCAAATTCTCTGGGTCCGAGCACACGATCACTTCGAATGAAATCTTCCTGTGGGACGATTTACCGAAGTCGGTTTTGATTGTTGGCGGTGGGTTTATTGCCTGCGAATTTGCCTGCATCCTTAAGGGGATGGGCGTCGAAGTCACGCAATATTATCGCGGCGAGCAAATCCTGCGGGGCTTTGATCGTGAGGCGACTGATGTGATCGCGAGCGAGATGATCACCAAGGGGATCGACCTACAGCTGGGCGAGAATGTGGAAAGCATCCTTAAGACCGAAACGGGCCTTCAGGTGACGTCAACTTGTGGTCAAGTGGTTGAATTTGATCAAGTTATCTACGCTACAGGGCGGGTGCCCAATACGACAGGTATGGGCCTTGAGGCAGCGGGCGTTGCGCTGGGCGGCAAGGGGGAAATCCTTGTTGATGACTATTCGCAAACCAATATTCCATCGATCTTTGCCGTGGGCGATGTAACCGACCGCATCAATCTTACCCCCGTCGCCATCCGCGAAGGCGCGGCGTTTGTGGATACGGTTTTCCATGGCAATCCAACCAAGCCTGACCACGATTTGGTGGCTTCGGCCGTCTTTACCCAGCCAGAGTTTGGTACCGTTGGCATGACCGAAGATGAGGCCGCGAAAACCGGTGCGGTTGAAGTCTACACCACGAGTTTCCGCCCCATGCAGACGCTTTTTGCGGGGCGTCAGAACAAAGCCTTTATGAAATTAATAGTTTCCGTTGAGACCCGAGTTGTTTTGGGCTGTCACATTGTGGGCCCGAGCGCGGGCGAAATGATCCAAATGGTCGGAATTGCAGTAAAAATGGGTGCGACGAAGGAAGATTTTGATCGCACATGTGCGGTGCATCCTGTCATGGCCGAAGAATTGGTGACAATGAAAACGCCAACACGCGTTGTTCCTGCCGCCTCTAAGGTGGCAATGCCTTGAAATTTCGGTTAGAAGCCGCATCTAAGTAAGTAGCATAGTTAATTCAGACGTTAGGAAGCTTTATGGCGGGAAATAATGGCGGCCCTTGGGGTGGCGGAGGCGGCGACGATGGTGGCGATAAAGATAATCGTCCCAATAACGGCGGTGGACGTAAACCCGGACAAGACGGACCCCAACTCCCCGAACTTGAGGAATTGGTAAAAAAGGGGCAAGAACAGCTTCGCGTTTTGATGGGTGGTCGCGGCGGCGGTGGTCGCAGCAATGGCGGCTCCGGTGGCGGCGAAGGTCAGGGACCTGCCCTCAACGGAACAACGATTGCAATTGGTGGCCTTGTGGCGCTGGGCCTTTGGGCTTTTGCATCGTTTTACACCGTCAAACCGGAAGAGCAGTCAGTAGAACTGTTCCTTGGTAAGTATTATTCAACCGGCGAGCCGGGCCTGAACTTTGCGCCCTGGCCCTTTGTGACCAAAGAAATCCTAACCGTTTCGCGCGAGCAAATCGTGGAAATCGGCACCGGAGCGCGCGATGGTCTGATGCTCACTGGCGATGAAAACATCGTCGACATCGACTTCCAAGTCGTTTGGAACATCAATGATCCCGCGAAATATCTGTTCAATCTACGCGACCCAGAGGCGACCATTTTGGCGGTGTCTGAATCGGCGATGCGCGAAGTTATTGCCCAATCTAACCTGTCACCGATTCTGAATAGGGATCGCGGGTTGATTGCCGACACGGTGAAAGCACTGGTTCAAGACACTTTGAATTCATACAATGCCGGCTTGAACGTCGTGCGGGTCAACTTCAAAAAGGCCGATCCGCCCAGCGAGGTTATCGAAGCATTCCGCGATGTTCAGGCCGCCTCGCAAGAGCGTGATAAGCTTGAGAAACAAGCGGATGCTTATGCCAACAAAGCTTTGGCGGGCGCGCGCGGGGAAGCTGCACAGGTTCTCGAAGAATCCGAAGCATATCGTGCACAGGTCGTAAACCAAGCCGAGGGTGAAGCCAGCCGGTTCCTCTCGATTCTGGCAGAATTCCGCAAGGCGCCTGAAGTTACGCGCAAACGTCTTTATCTTGAGACAATGGAGCGTGTTTTGGGCCGTGTAGACAAAGTTATTATCGACGGCGACTCTGCGGGGCAGGGTGTTGTGCCTTATCTTCCGCTCAACGAGTTACGTAAAACCGGAGGGACAGAATAATGAAAAAGACAGCATATATTCTACCAGTCGTCGTAGCAGCCGTCGTTCTTGGGTTCATGTCCATGTTTATCGTGGATGAAAAAGAAAAGGCGCTTGTCCTTCAGTTTGGTCAGGTTAAAGCCGTCAAGGAAGAACCGGGTCTCGCGTTTAAAATTCCGTTTATTCAAGAGGTTGTCTACTATGATGACCGTATCTTGAGCCGGGATGTCGAAGCCTTGGAAGTCACGCCGTTGGATGATCGCCGGTTGATCGTTGACGCCTTTGCGCGGTATCGGATCACAGACGTGGAACGGTTCCGTCGGGCTGTTGGTGCGGGTGGTGAACGGGCTGGTGAAGCGCGTTTGGATTCAATCCTTGTTTCAATAATTCGCGAAGTCTTGGGGGGCGTAACGTCTAACGATATTCTCTCTGCGGATCGGATTGCGTTAATGTCGGAAATTCGTGCCGGTGCCGTTTTCGAAGCTCAAACCTTGGGGCTTGAGGTGGTTGATGTACGTTTGAAACGCACAGATTTACCGCAAGCAAACCAAGGGGCAACTTTTGATCGGATGCGCGCAGAACGGGAACGTGAAGCGACCGACGAGCGTGCGCGCGGGAATGAGGCGGCACAACGTGTGCGGGCTCTCGCAGATCGTACCGTGGTTGAATTGGTTTCGGATGCGAGACGCCAGTCCGAGATTATTCGCGGTGAAGCCGATGCCAAACGCAACGGAATTTTTGCGACGGCCTATGGGTCGGACCAAGATTTCTTTGAATTCTATCGCTCGCTAACGGCGTATGAACGTGCTTTCCAAGCGGGAAATTCTTCGATGGTGTTGTCACCTGACAGTGAGTTTTTCAAATTCATGCGGTCGTCCACCGGTGAAGTTCCCGCGAAATAAGGGCGCTATAGATCTCAATTTTAGGGCCCATGTTTCGCGACATGGGCCTTTTTTGTTGGCGGAAGCGAGGCTTTCTCGTGGCGGGAGATTTCGTACCCGTCCCTTGAAAAAAAATGAATCGGCCACACCTTCAAATCAATGGTAACATTGCAGTCACGTTCATTTGTGAGTTCGCGATTTGATTTTGGGTTGCAAGTCCGCGCGCAGAGTTAAAGTAATTGCAAGGAATACGGCAACAAAGTGCTGGATGCAGTGTCGCCGCAGGATGATGTGTAAAATAGGAGCTTAAAGTGAAATCTTTGGCAGTTTCAATTGATCGAGACGTAGAACAGAAATCAAACATGGTGAGAGCGGCCTTGTTCGCAACATTGGCTTTGGTTCTGTTTCTCGCACAGAGCATGGTCGCGTTCGCACGCGGTGCGCCCGAAAGTTTTGCGGATCTCGCAGAATCCATTAGCCCGTCCGTGGTGAACATAACAACCTCAACGACCATTGCGCGCGCCACTCAACCGGGTCCTGTCGTGCCGGAAGGCTCCCCGTTTGAGGATTACTTTCGCGACTTTTTGGATCGTCGTGAAGGGGGCGGGGATCAACCTCAGCGCAGCCAAGCTTTGGGATCGGGTTTTGTGATTTCCGAGGATGGTTTTATCGTCACGAACAATCACGTGATTGACGGGGCGGACGAAATCATGATCGAATTTTTCACGGGTGAGGAATATCCCGCCCGTTTAATTGGCCGTGATCCCAATACGGACATTGCGCTTCTGAAGGTTGAGAGTGACACACCATTACCATTTGTGGTTTTTGGCGACAGTGACAATGCACGTGTCGGTGACTGGGTCATGGCCGTTGGCAATCCGTTGGGACAGGGTTTTTCGGTTTCCGCAGGGATTATTTCAGCGCGCAACCGGGCGCTTTCTGGTAGCTATGACGATTATATCCAGACCGACGCGGCGATTAACCGTGGCAACTCTGGTGGTCCCTTGTTCAATATGGACGGCGATGTTGTGGGCGTGAATACGGCCATTCTGTCGCCCAATGGCGGCTCCATCGGGATTGGTTTTTCGATGTCATCGGCGGTTGTCAGCAAAGTTGTAAATCAGTTGCAAGAGTTCGGTGAAACCCGTCGTGGATGGCTGGGTGTGCGCATTCAGGACATCGATTCTGACGTGGCCGAGGCACTTGGACTTCCTGACGCGACGGGTGCTTTGGTGACGGATGTTCCAGAGGGTCCTTCGGCTGATGCTGGTGTCAAAGCTGGAGACGTGATTACATCTTTCGATGGTGTCGAGGTTGAGGATACCCGTGCATTGGTGCGCCGCGTTGGAGAAACGGAAGTTGGTAAAGCTGTTGATATGGAAGTGTTCCGTGAGGGTGAAGCAAAGACGCTCACGATCACTTTGGGACGTCGCGAAACTGCGGAAGGAAATGGCGATACTGTCGTGCCGTCCCCTGAGGCTCAAGATCCCGTTGAGATGGAAATTCTTGGCGTTACTTTGACTGAGCTTACGGATGAGGTGCGCGAGGCACTTGAATTGCCAAGCAGCGTCAATGGTTTGCTCGTGAAAGGCATCGACGAAACCAGTGAAGCCTTTGAAAAAGGTTTGCGGGCGGGGGATGTGATCTCGGAGGCAGGCCAGCAAGCCGTGAATTCGCTTCAAGACCTTGAAGACCAAATTGAAGATGCCAAAGATGCAGGGCGCAAATCCTTGCTTCTTCTTGTGCGTCGTGACGGTGAGCCGCGCTATATGGCGGTTAACTTGTCATAATTTTCGGATCACTAGGGTCTGATCTCGGGGCGTCGCATGAAAATGCGGCGCCTTTTTCAGTCTAGGATGTAGTTTGACAAGCCAAGTTGCTGGCCCGCTTCGAGTGAGACGATAGAGCTGTTGAGGCCCTGAATTTCTTGGTATTTTCGAACGGCTTGGCGGGTCGGCGAATCCATTTCACCGTTGATTGGTCCCGCGTAATACCCGCGCACGCTTAAGGCGCGTTGAAGGTTGAGGATGAAATCCTCGCCGATAGTCTCCGAGCAGGGTGTCTCAAACCAGATTTCATCCCGCTGGCGGGTGATCTCTTGGCGGGTTTCGACGCGATAGATCGCAGGTTTCGTGATCGTTCCGCTCGCATCGACCTCTTCGGGTTCAACGAGAAATTTCTCGGTGGTTGTTTGGATGGTTGCAGGCGTTTCGTCGCGCGCCCAACAGCTTCCCTCGCGGGCATTTGGCGGAGCGCTGGCTTGGCTGACAGCTAGCTCGGGCTCACTCAGGCTCGCCACGTGGACGCCCTTGTCAACGCAAGCGGACAGGCCAAACGCCGCACTCAAAAGCACGGCGGTCGCACGAAAATACCCGAGTTTCGGGTTGGTCATATTGATTTTGCTCATTCTGCTCTTCTCTGCGGCGGATCTTTTGCCCACCTGCAGGAGCAATCTTAGCGTGGTTTGAGCGACGCGAGAACCCGTGTCGACTTGGTTTGTGGCGCAGGTTGCACCGTTGCATCAGCGCGCAGCAGATCGTCGAGCATATAAGAGATGTCCTCCACCACTTCGGCGACCACATGAATGACGGTATTTTCCCGCTGAATACGCCCCGTTACCCGCAGCAAACGCCCCGCCACCACCGCGCGACGATAGCGTTCGTAGATATTCTGCCAGACCACGATATTGGAAACGCCCGTCTCGTCTTCCAGCGTTAAAAAAATCACGCCTTTGGCGGTTCCGGGCCGTTGGCGCACCAAAACAAGCCCCGCAACAGCCACCCGCGCCCCCGCAGGCGGCTCCTCTAGACGCGCGTGCGGCAAGCAGGCCGGAGGGCGCGGCCATGTATTGGGTTGAAAATGGGGGGCGGGGTTAAATATCTGCATGAGAACAAATATAGAACATTTGTAAAATTTAACAAGTGTTCGTGAGCCAGCGGCAAAAGAGGGTGGCGCAGGGCAGGCACCTTAGATATTCACGTCCCCAACTGTTAAAGGAAAAGATACATGGCCAAAATAACATACATCGAGCACAACGGCAAAAAACACGAAGTGGAGGTGGCCAATGGGCTATCTGTCATGGAAGGTGCGCGCGACAATAACATTCCCGGAATCGAAGCCGATTGCGGTGGCGCTTGCGCCTGTTCCACATGCCACGTTTACGTGGACGAAGCATGGTTAGAAAAAATCCCAGGCAAAGACGCGATGGAAGAAGACATGTTGGATTTCGCCTTTCAGCCAAACCCCACGACCTCCCGCCTGACCTGTCAGATCAAAGTGACGGACGCTTTGGACGGGCTTGTGGTGCAAATGCCAGAAAAACAAATCTAATGGTCAGGGGCGCGCTCTTTGCACTGGCTTTTGTGGCGACACCTGCTTCGGCGGATGTAATCACCAAAGCCGAATATAGCGCCCCAACACAGCGCTATGATCACGGTATTCTTGGGGATTCCACGGAATACGGCGCGCTTGTTCTAACGATGTCTTCGGGCAAAAAAATGCGCCTCACTTTGCCCGAGGACCACGTGTTCGAAGATATCGCGCCCCGACTCATGGATGTCGATAACGACGGTGCGCCCGAAGTTGTGGTTATTGAAACCGATATGCATAAGGGGGCTGCTTTGGCCATTTATGACGCGTCGGGCAAAGTGGCCGAAACGCCGCATATCGGTCGCACGCACCGTTGGCTTGCCCCCATTGGCGGTGCTGATTTAGATGGGGATGGCCTCGTTGAACTGGCCTATATCGACCGCCCCCATTTGGCGCGAGTGCTTACGATCTGGCGCTTCCAAGATGGCGCATTGCATCCCGTTGCGACGCGCGAAGGTCTTACCAACCACAGCATCGGCCAAGACTATATTTCAGGTGGCATTCGCGACTGTGGCGATGGTCCCGAGATGATTACAACGACGAGTGATTGGTCGCAAATTGTAGCTTTGACTTTGGTGGGTGGCCGCATCGAAAGCCATGTATTGGGCCCGAATTCGGGCGCCAATTCTTTTTCAAATGCAATGAACTGCCGCGATTAACTAAAGCGCGCGATACCCAATATCGCGGCGGCAGAACCCTTCTGGCCAATCAATCTGATCCACCATTTTATAGGCCCGTTCCTGCGCTTCTTTGAGGCTGGCCCCGCGAGCGGTGACGTTCAACACACGTCCGCCATTGGCCGTAATTTTGCCGTCAATCTCTTTGGTTCCCGCATGGAAGGTCATGTTCATGCTGTCTTCGTTCAGGGATTTGAGGTCGCGAATTTCGGACCCTTTTGCATAGGCATTCGGATAGCCATTGGCAGCCAAAACCACCGTCAAAGCGTGATCGTCGGCCCAGTTGACCTGTGCTTTGTCGAGTTCACCGCGCGCACAGGCGAGCAATAAATCGAGAGCTTGAGCCCCCAAGCGCATCATTAAAACCTGACATTCAGGATCGCCAAAGCGGGCATTGTATTCCACGAGACGCGGCTGACCATTTTCAATCATAAAGCCCGCGTAAAGCACCCCCTGATAGGGCATGCCACGTTTTGCCATTTCGGCGACTGTGGGCTTGATGATCTCGTCCATGGCTTTTTGCGTCACAGCGTCGGTCATTACGGGCGCGGGAGAATAGGCGCCCATGCCACCGGTGTTGGGGCCTGTGTCGCCTTCGCCCACGCGCTTGTGGTCTTGGGCCGTGCCTATGGGCAAAACATTTTCGCCATCGCAAAGGATAAACCAGCTGGCTTCCTCGCCCATCATAAATTCCTCAATCACAACTTCCGCACCTGCCGCGCCAAACTCGCCTCCGAACATGTCGTCAATGGCGGCAAGGGCCTCAGCTTCGGTCATGGCAACGATGACGCCTTTTCCTGCGGCCAAACCGTCGGCTTTGACCACGATTGGTGCGCCTTGTTCTCGAATATATGATTTCGCGGCCTCGGCTTCGGTGAAATGCGCATAGGCCGCAGTAGGGGCGCCGGAGGCCGCGCAGATTTCCTTGGTGAAGTTTTTTGACGCTTCAAGTTGCGCCGCTTTTGCCGAGGGGCCAAAACACAAAATTCCCGCATTGCGCAGATCGTCGGCAACGCCAAGGGCAAGCGGTGCTTCGGGGCCGATTACCACGAAATCAATCGCGTTTTCCTCAGCAAATGTCACGACTTCGACGCCGTCACAGGGATCAATGGCAGCGCATTCCGCCATTTGTGCGATGCCCGCATTTCCGGGCGCAACGATCAACCGATCACACTTGGGGTTTTGTTTTATCGCCCATGCCAGTGCATGCTCGCGCCCACCGCTGCCTAAAATCAAAATGTTCATTGCGTCCCCCGCTTGGCCTTTGTTACGGGGCGTTCTAAGGTGCCTCACACCAAGAAACAAGCGAGCAGACATGTCCGACCTTATTGACGACCCCGAACCCGGCCAAAACGCCCCAGAATTCAGCGTAACCGAGATTTCGGGCGCCATAAAACGCACGATAGAGGGCGAATTTTCCCGTGTACGTGTGCGGGGCGAAGTGGGGCGGGTGAGTCGGCCTCGGTCGGGGCATATTTATCTCGACCTAAAAGACGATCGATCTGTTTTGTCTGGAATTATCTGGAAGGGCGTTTCCGCCAAGCTTGCAACCCAGCCTGAGGAAGGCATGGAGGTTGTTGCGACGGGCAAACTCACCACGTTTGGCGGGCAATCCAAGTATCAAATGGTGATCGAAGACATCGCCCCCGCCGGTATGGGCGCGTTGATGGCGATGTTGGAAAAGCGCAAAGCGCTGCTTATGGCGGAAGGGCTTTTTGATCAAGGGCGCAAGCGCGAGTTGCCGTATTTACCAGAGGTGATCGGGGTTATCACCTCACCTTCAGGGGCGGTTATTCGCGATATTCTGCATCGTTTACGCGACCGTTTCCCGCGCAAAGTTCTGATTTGGCCGGTCGCGGTGCAGGGCGCGAAATGTGCGCCTGAAGTTGTGGCCGCGATCGAAGGTTTCAATGCTATGACGCGGGGCGGGGCGATTCCCCGTCCTGACCTCATAATTGTCGCACGGGGCGGGGGCTCGATTGAGGACCTCTGGGGCTTCAATGAGGAGGCCGTCGCACGGGCCGCCGCCGCCAGTGAAATTCCGTTGATTTCGGCCGTAGGGCATGAAACCGACACAACATTGATCGATTTTGCCTCCGACAAACGCGCGCCGACACCAACGGCGGCGGCGGAACTTGCGGTGCCAGTGCGCATGGAGCTTTTGGCGCATATCGATGCTCAAGGCGGGCGGCTTTTGCGGGCAATCAGCCAAGGTGTTTCCCAGCGGAGGCAACGTTTGGCGGATGTGTCCCGCGCGCTCCCACGGCCAGAAAGTTTGCTCGAAAACGCAAGCCAGAGATTGGATCGTGCAAGTTTACAATTGGGGCCCAATCTAACCAAAGCTGTTCAATCTAAACGTTTGAAATTGCAGCAGGTATCCGCTCCACTTCAACCTGCTGTTCTGCGCAGCCAGATCAAAAGCGCACAAGATCGACTGGCGCGCTGGAGCCTTGGGCTTGCCCCTAGCCTTGCCCGTGGAACATCGCACAAACGGCAGGGGTTTGATAAAGTGGCCGTGCGCTTGCGGCCGGAAAATATTGAGCGCGAGATCCTGCGCAAGAAAGATCGCTTAGAGGGCGTTTCCAAACGATTTGTCGCGCTTGCTCGTACGCAAACCGATGCGCGGCGTGAGCGTCTCGACGGATATGAGCGGATGCGGCAAAGCCTAGGATATACTGAGACGCTTAAGCGGGGCTATGCCGTCGTGAGGGGCGAGGATGGAACCCTTGTGACCACTGTGACTGCGGCAAAATCCGCAGGGGTTTTGGAGGTTCAATTCCAAGATGGGCGCATGTCTACGGGGGCTGTTTCTTCCACGCCGAAGTCTGAATCGACTCTCCAAAAAGCCAAAAAGAAAACCAATCCGCCGGGCGGGCAAGGGACTTTATTTTAGCACCCTTTAAACGCCGACGTCCGGCCCCTTGCAATACAGCGGGGTGGAACTGCGCGCGGTTTCATAAAGCTCGTCAGATGTGGGCGCATTTTCATAATGCGCAATCAAACCGTTGCTCCCCACTGAAAACGACCAACATTGCGGCACCGTCGGCCCATCGTAAATAAAGCATATTTCGTCATTTTGCGCGAACCAAGTACCGTCCTGGCATTCCCCATCATTGAACGACCAGCGCACGTGATTGTCCGGTAAATACTCCTCGACTCCAAACACTTGCCCGTTTTTTGAATAGGTCAACGTCTTGCCCGTTACGTAGGCTGAAAAGCTTTTTTCCCCAAGAGTTTCTAAATCCAAAACATCCGTCGCAAGGGCGTGTTTTGGAATAGAAACAAGAGCTAGTATGGCAAGGGTACGCAACAACATTCAATTCACCAGTTTGGTAATCGGATGCGCGAACTATGCCAGAAAATACTGAAGGGCTCCAGAAATATTCAATTTGATTACAATCGTAGTTAATCCGGGCCGATGCGAAACAAAGCACAACGTTTCCGAAGTGTTTTGTGTCGCTTTTGTTGTGGTGCGTGCCCAATCGAACCTTATGATGAGGCAATAATATGGGAGAACGGTGTGGACCAAAAAACAGGCGTGTGGAAGTCCGCTAAGGGCAAGGGGCGCACGACGCCCAAGGGCCGTCAATTGGACGATGCTGCTTTGAGCGAGGTTCGGACACTTTTGGCAGATGTGCCGCGTCGCCGCGATCTGCTGATTGAATTTCTACATCTTATTCAAGACGCGTATGGCCATCTTTCTGCCCCTCATTTGCGGGCGTTGGCCGAGGAAATGCGCGTTTCAATGGCGGAGATTCAAGAGGTCGCGAGTTTTTACGCGCATTTTGATGTTGTGCGTGAAGGAGAGGCCGTTCCGCCTGCGCTGACAATTCGAGTTTGCGACTCGCTGTCTTGTGAAATGGAGGGCGCGCAGCAATTGATGAGCGCCCTGAAGGCAGGAAGCGATCCCGCTTCTGTGCGGATTTTGCGCGCGCCCTGTATGGGCCGTTGTGACATGGCACCGGTTGCCGAGGTCGGGCATAATCACATTGATCATGCGACGCCCGAGAAGGTTTTGGCGGCTGTGGCTGCGCGTGATGTCCACACAAAAATTCCCGAATATGAAGATTATGGCGCCTATGTTTCAGGCGGTGGATATCGCGTTTTGCATGCGTTGCGTGAAAATGGTGACCCAGAGGCGACGGCGGAAACCGTTTTTGAATCTGGGTTGCGTGGCCTTGGAGGCGCGGGCTTTCCGTCAGGCAAGAAGTGGGGGTTTGTCTTCGCGGAAACGGGGACCAAGTATTTGGCTGTGAATGGCGACGAAGGGGAGCCTGGAACGTTTAAGGACCGTGTGCACCTAGAAGCCGAACCGCATCTTTTTCTAGAAGGTATGTTGATCGCCGCATGGAGCATTGGCGCGGAAAAAGCCTTTATTTATCTGCGGGATGAGTATCCTGCGGCGTGCGAAATCCTGAAGCGGGAAATCGCAAAACTTGTCGAGCAGAAGATTGTTCAAGAGGGTTATATTGACCTTCGCCGCGGCGCTGGCGCCTATATCTGTGGTGAAGAAAGCGCGATGATCGAGAGCATTGAGGGCAAGCGCGGATTGCCACGCCATCGTCCGCCATTTGTTGCGCAGGTCGGGATTTTTAACCGTCCAACATTGGTTCACAACGTGGAAACCCTCGCTTGGGTGGCGCGTATTCTGCGCGAAGGGCCGGAGGTTTTTTCGGGGGTTGAGCATAACGGGCGGGTTGGGCTGCGCAACTACTCCGTTTCGGGGCGGGTCGCTAAACCGGGTGTCTACCTTTTGCCTGCAGGATCGACCGTAACCGATATTATTTCTGCGGCGGGCGGCATGAAACAAGGCCACATTTTCCACGCGTATCAACCCGGCGGGCCGTCGTCGGGGTTGCTTCCTGCACACTTAAACGACGTTCCACTTGATTTTGACACGCTTCAGCCACACGGAACGTTTATCGGATCGGCCGCCGTTGTTATTCTCTCGGATCAAGATCGCCCTAGGGACGCCGCGCTCAATATGTTGCGGTTTTTTGAGGATGAAAGTTGTGGGCAATGCACGCCGTGTCGCGTTGGCTGTGAGAAAGCCGTGAAGTTGATGCAGGCGGATCATTGGGATCAACCATTGCTAGAAGAACTCTGCCAAACGATGGTCGATGCGTCGATCTGTGGTTTGGGCCAAGCCGCGCCAAATCCGATCCGACTTGTGATGAAGCATTTCCCCGACGAAATTTAGCGTTTCACGGACGTAAAAAAGGTGAAGAACGTGTGATTTCGCTGCTCCCCTCTTTCATAGGGCGGGGCAATGGCTTAGGTGAAGAGGATCACCAAGAGGCCGCTCAATGTCGTTTTTTAAAAAGCTCAAGAACCGTCTGGTAAAATCTTCGTCAAAACTTGACGAGGGTTTGGATGCAATCGTCGCCGAAACCGTTGAGGCACAGCCCGAAGTGGTCGCTTCCCCAGAAGTGCAGCCCTCAAGCCCCCAAGAGGTTGCAGCACCAAAAATCGAAGAAGTCGTCGTGAGCGCGCCGGCCAAACCAAGTCTTATGGGGCGTATTCTTGGACGCGAAAGCGAAAAGAATATACCGCGCCGTGAACTTGATGACGAGATGCTTGAGCGGTTGGAAGAATTGCTGATATCGGCGGATATGGGGGTCGATACGGCCCTGCGTGTGACGGCGAATATGGCCGAAGGGCGCTTTGGCAAAAAGCTTTCAAGTGCCGAGATAAAATCGCTTTTGGCGGATGAAATTACCCGCATCATGGAGCCCGTGGCCAAGCCGCTACCGATTTATACCAAAAAACCACAGGTCGTTTTGGTTGTTGGGGTAAATGGCTCTGGCAAAACCACGACCATTGGAAAATTAGCGAGCCAATTCAAAGCGGCGGGCATGAATGTTGTCATCGCTGCGGGTGACACATTTCGCGCGGCGGCCGTGGAGCAATTGCAGGTTTGGGGCGAGCGTGCAGGCGTGCCCGTTTTGACGGCACCAGAGGGAAGTGACCCCGCGAGCCTTGCGTTCGATGCTATGACCAAAGCAGAGGCCGATGGGGCCGATCTGTTGTTGATTGATACCGCTGGGCGTTTGCAAAACCGTGCGGATCTCATGGAAGAACTGGCGAAAATTGTGCGGGTTATTCAGAAGAAAGACCCAACAGCGCCCCATAATACGCTCCTCGTCCTTGACGCAACGACAGGGCAAAACGCGTTAAACCAAGTGGGGGTTTTTCAACAACTCGCCGATGTTTCGGGACTTGTGATGACAAAACTGGACGGCACGGCAAAAGGCGGTGTTCTTGTTGCTTTGGCTGATAAATTCGGGTTGCCGATCCATGCAATCGGTGTCGGAGAGCAAATCGACGATCTTGCCGCATTTGACCCCGAGGAGTTTGCCCGTGCCCTAACTGGGGCGGATATTTAGGTTGACTGAATGGCTTATTTCCCTTGAGGGAACCGAAATGGGGCATAGGGTTGCCCTTGGTTTGGCCCTTTTGGCTGCCGTTTTACATGCTATTTTCGGTGCGCTTCAAAAGGGTGAGCACGATCCGTGGCTTTCGCGTGGGGCGATTGATTTTAACTACGGCGTGATGGCTGCTCCCTTTGCATTGTTTGTCGTTCCGTGGCCTGAGCCACACATGTGGCCCATTTTTTTCGGCATGTTTGTTATCCATATTGGGTATAAGGCCATGCAGGCGCAAACCTATGTTTTGGGTGCTTATACAGTGGTTTACCCGGTGGTGCGCGGGATGGGGCCGCTGTTTACGGTTCTTGGGGCGGGGCTGGTGTTTGGTGAACATTTCGCGTTCGGTCAGTGGATCGGTGTAGTGGTTTTGTTATGCGGGATTTTTGGGTTGGGGCTCTACAATCTGATGTATCTAGAGACCAATCGCGAGACCCTGAAAGCGGCGCTATTGATGGCGACCGGCACCGGAATGTTTGTCGCGCTTTACACGACCTACGACGCCTATGGAATTCGCGCAACGGCCAACCCATTCACCTTTCTCGCGTGGTTTTTCTTTATTGATAGCCTTGCGATCCCGCCCTATGCTGCGTGGCGTTATTCAAAAATGCAGGTGAAACCGCGTTTGAAGCCTTTGATGAAACGCGGAATATTGGGGGCATTTGTCGCCTTTTTTAGCTTTGGGTCGATCATGATGGCGACGCGGCTTGATAGTGTCGGCGAGGCTGCCGTCTTGCGCGAGACGTCAACAGTATTTGCCGCCCTTATCGGCTGGCTGGTGCTAGGGGAAAAGGTTGGGCCGCGACGGCTCATTCTTATGTCATTGATTGCCGTTGGTGCAGTCATTGTTGAAATGAACGGTTAGGAAGAATGATGACGGAAAAAACGGTAAACCCCTTTGTAAAGCTAGGCTTGGAGCTTGGTCCAGTCGTCCTGTTCTTCGTTTTCTATGGCCGCATCAAGGATGAATTCTTCACAATTGGCGGCGTGGAATACGCTGGGTTCATTGTTGCAACGGCGCTTTTCATTCCCCTGATTTTGGCTTCAACGGCAATTTTGTGGTGGCTGACAGGCAAGCTGTCAAAAATGCAGCTAATGACAGCCGTTTTGATCGTGGTTTTCGGTGGAATGTCCGTTTATTTCAACGACGAACGCTTTTTCAAAATGAAGCCCACCATGATCTATCTTTTGTTCGGCGGTATTCTTGGGATCGGCCTTTTACAGGGCAAAAGCTACCTTCGTTCGGTCATGGAAGAAGTCCTTCCTATGCAGGATGAAGGCTGGATGATCCTCACGAAACGGCTGACTGCCTTCTTTGCTGCGCTCGCAATTACGAATGAATTTGTCTGGCGCACGATGAGCACGGACGCGTGGGTGAATTTTAAAACCTTCGGCCTCACGGCTGCTGTATTCGTGTTTTTTATGTTTCAAAACAAACTCATGCAGACCTACGCGGTAACGGTCGAAGATCAAGATACATGACGGTCGCCCTAGGCCTACGCCTAGGGTTTTTTCTTGAAGAGAAGGTCGTGGGATTTTTTGTCACTTTGAAGATTTGACCGCTTTTCAGCGGCCAATGCCCGACCTTTGATGACGCCTTTACGCGCGCTGACTTGGTCCAGCCAACGGGCGAAATGTGGTTTGTCTTCTAGGGTTTGTTGCTGGCCTTCCCAAAGGCTGGCCCAGCCCCAAATCGACATATCAGCGATGGAATAGAAGTCGCCAGCAACATATTCGTTCTCTGCAAGACGCCGATCCAAGACGCCATAAAGACGTGCGGTTTCATTGCGATACCGGTCTTTCGCATAGGGCAGATCATTTGGCGGTTCCATTGCGGGCGCGTATTTTAAAAAATGATGCGCTTGCCCTGCCATGGGGCCAAGGCCGCCCATTTGCCACATAAGCCATTCGGTTACAGCGATTTTTTCACGCGGAGTCTCGCCCCCGAACTGTCCGGTTTTCTGAGCAAGATATTGCAGAATTGCCCCACTTTCAAAGATCGAAATGGGCGCACCATCGGGCCCGTCAGGATCGATAATCGCGGGCATCCGGTTATTTGGGGCAATTTTAAGGAAGTCGGGTGCGAATTGATCGCCTGCACCAATATTAATCAGATGAAGTTTGTAGGGCAGGTCCATCTCTTCGAGAGCGATTGAAATTTTCCAACCATTTGGGGTCGGCCAGTAATATAGGTCTATTGGGATTGTCATCATTCGCTCCTTATCCTCGGAGCAATGATCATCTTTTGGGACTAGATAGCAAGGGGGCGCGGGTAAAGAGACGAGACCATCGACGGGATTGCGAACGCGCGCAAGCCGCGGATAAATCGGATATTGATAGACTGTCTGGCGCGTGGAGAAATTGGCGATAGAGTGGAAACATTCCAGGTCGAAGGTAGGTTGACCAATGACAGATACGCCGGAGCGGAGGCGCAATCGGAAACCCTTGGCGTCTCAAAGCGGCAAGGGTGTTTGCACAGTCAAGTTGAAGGTCCAGCCAATTCGCGCGGGCAGGGGAGAGGCCATGCCCCAAGCTACGAGAAAAGGGGCGATGCGGTGCAATGGCCGTTTCAATCAGTAAATCGTAGAGATCATTTTCGCGACTGGTAATGTTTAGAACTTCGCAACTTTTGCCCGCTGGAGTCTGCATCGCAATTTGGGCCACGGAACTTAGCTCAGCCCCAGCCATTAAGACAATACGGTTTAGGGCGTTTTCCGGGAGTTTCGCAAGCGCAGCCAAGAGAACACGCGCTCCAAGGGAATGTGCCATCACGTTGATTTTGCGGTTGGGGGCAAGATGGTGCAGAGTAGTAATCACAGCAGCCAACGTATCTGCCGCAGGGATCGCTTGCTTGTAAGCTTGCCAAATTGTGCCGCGCGCATGCCACCCAAAGGCGATGCACTGCCCCTCTTCCTTTGTCGCTCTGCCAAATCCGAGGTGATGGGGCCAAGAGATACAGGTTCGTTTTTCATGACGCGGTCTTAACGCAAAAATCTGGGCATGCGGATCATGCTTCTCTTCAAATGGCGAATATCGAAAACCATGCAGCATAATCGTTATGGGGCCCGTTGATGGGCCTTTGAGCATGTTCTCGACAGATTTGCACGCCGTTGCGCACACTGGGTCAGCCGCTCCAAACGGAGCGTTTATTCGCAAAACGGGCATAGCGTCCTCGCGTCGTGGTCTATCATTGGGATAAATCCACTGTATATCAGGAGCATGAATTTCTCGTTACGACTGCGTGACGGGCTTGACGAAAGCGCCGCAGGCCCCTATTCAGGCGTCCTGTGGCGATTTGTTCTCCTGATTGCGGGCCACGTTAAATATGCCGCTAAAGAGGTCTGGGACGTACCCCCTCGCTTCTTTTTGCGCAGGGGGTTTTTTTGTGTTTTCACGTAAGTGGAGACAGGCACAAAGGGTTGAGACAATGACTAAAGACTGGAACGCGCGCACGAAAATGGTTCATGCTGGAAGCCGCCGCAGCCAATACGGTGAAGTTTCCGAGTCGATTTTTATGACCCAAGGCTTCGTTTACGACTCAGCCGAGGCCGCCGAGGCCCGCTTTGTAGAGGTCGGAGATGACGAGTTTATTTACGCACGATATGGCAATCCGACCGTTCGGATGTTTGAGGATCGTATCTCCGCCATCGAGGGTGCAGAGGACGCATTTGCAACGGCAAGTGGTATGGCGGCCGTAAACGGCGCATTGATGTCTATTCTCAAATCTGGCGATCACGTGGTGAGTTCGCGGGCGCTTTTTGGCTCCTGTCTCTATATTCTCGAGGAAGTTTTGCGTCGTTTCGGGGTGGAAGTGACCTTCGTTGATGGTGCGGATTTAGCGCAATGGCGTGCCGCTGTGCGGAAAGACACTACCGTCGTGTTCCTTGAATCCGTGAGCAATCCGACCCTAGAAGTCGTAGATCTTAAATCTGTTGCCGAGATTGCCCATGCCGTTGGGGCGACCGTCATCGTGGATAATGTTTTTGCGACGCCTGTGTTCTCTCGCGCCATTGAATTCGGCGCGGATGTCGTCGTGTATTCTGCGACTAAGCATATTGACGGCCAGGGCCGATGCCTTGGTGGTGTTGTGCTTGGGAAAAAGGAATATGTCCGCGGCCCACTAGAAACGTACCTAAAACACACTGGCGGTTCGATGAGTCCTTTTAACGCTTGGGTTATGCTCAAAGGGTTGGAGACTTTGGATTTGCGGGTCCGCGCACAGGCTCATTCCGCAGAGGTAATCGCCGAGGCCTTAGAAGGGCACGAAAAACTGGAGCGCGTATTGTTCCCGTTTTTAGACAGCCATCCCCATCAAGCGATTGCCAAAGCGCAGTTTGAGAAGTGCGGCACAGTCCTTTCTATTGATCTTAAAGGCGGGAAAGATGCCGCGTTCAAATTCCTGAACGCGTTGGAAATTTGCATTATTTCCAATAACCTAGGTGATGCAAAAAGCATTGTGACGCATCCGGCGACCACAACCCACCAACGTCTTCCTGACGATCAAAAGGTGCTTTTGGGAATTTCCCCAGGTTTGGTGCGTGTCAGTATCGGCATTGAAGATACCAATGACTTGCTGTCCGATATTTTGAACGCACTGGATGCCGTTTAGGCCGCAATTTTTGTCGGCATAGGGTTGGAACTCTTGGGTAAAGCCGCGTAACGTTGCTTTACCTGAAGGGGGGGGAAGGAATGAATACGGACATGCAAAAAACGCTTTTATCGCGCGATCAAGCGAAGGCTGCGCTCGAGACCTTAAGGGAATGGGCCGCACATGTATCGCCAGTAGAAGTGGCCGAATTGGACCCCGCGATTGGACGGCTTCTTCCAGAGAGGGCGTTGGAGAATTACCCAGCGCTTGCAAGAGCTTATCCAGAGGAGTTCACAACGGATGACGCGTATCGTGCGACGCTCCCTGATCTACAGAACGGCCCTGAAAGCCTCATTCGCGGCTCTCGGCGCCCCATTCAACACGTGGGAATTTCGAATTTTCGTCTCCCCATCCGCTTTCAGGCACGCGCAGGCGGCGATCTGGCTCTAGAGACCTCCGTGACAGGCACGGTCAGCCTAGAGGCTGGTAAAAAAGGCATCAACATGTCGCGCATCATGCGCACGTTTTACAAATACGCGGAAAGTGTCTTCAGTTTTGACGTTATTGAAGCCGCTCTCGCGGATTACAAAACCGATCTTGAGAGTTTTGACGCGCGCATTCAAATGGCGTTTTCTTTTCCTGTAAAGAACAAGAGTTTGCGGTCAGGGCTGGCAGGTTATCAGTATTACAATATAGCATTAGAGTTGGTCGAGACCGCCGGTAAAGTTGTGAAAATCATACATTTGGACTATGTCTACTCGTCCACATGCCCCTGTTCGCTTGAACTATCCGAACATGCGCGCCAAACACGCCACCAATTAGCTACCCCACATTCACAGCGGTCCGTCGCCCGTATCTCCGTTTTGCTTAACTCTGAAAAACCACGTCTTTGGTTTGAGGATTTGATTGATTTGTGCCGTGTTGCGGTGCCGACGGAAACCCAAGTGATGGTGAAGCGTGAAGATGAGCAGGCCTTTGCCGAACTCAACGCGGCAAACCCGATTTTTGTCGAAGATGCCGCGCGTCTGTTTAGTGAGCAACTTCAGAATGATGAACGCATTTTGGACTATAGAATCGTCGCGAGCCACCAGGAAAGTCTACACAGCCATGATGCTGTGAGTGTTCTGACAGAAGGGCAAACGTTCGAGGCCCAAAGCTTCGATCCGAAACTGTTTTCGACGTTATTCCACGTTGGCTGATGACACAGGCCCAGAAAAGAAAAAGGGCGCAGCCAAAGTATTGGGTGCGCCCTAAGTTATTGAATTTTATCCTTTAGTTCCAGCATCGCACCAAGACGGTCATGTCAGACGCGCGTGCCGTTAGGTCCACTGGGTGGAGCGCTCCGCCTTCTGAGGACGTCGTCGAGGCGATGCCGTTGTCAGCCAAAATCTTGAGGATCGCATTCGCTGAGGTCGAGAAACTTACGTTTTCCGGCAAAGCGCGGCCGTCCTTAACTTCGGTTGAGCGCAACATGCCGATGACCGTTCCGCCTGCATTAACTACAGGGCCCCCTGCGTCGCCCAATAGGGACACTAGATCTAGCCGCTGGGTGTTCACCTCTCCGTCAAGGCCACGAACGTCTGCTAATGCGCCGAACGTCATTGTCGGAGCCCCCAGAGCGCCCTCGTAAGAATAACCAGAGACGGCGACTTCCGATTTCAAACGGGGGGAGGCATTGGCGAAAGTCGCGAAGCCAAGCGGTGCTAGTTTTTTCTCAGGTTTCAAAATAGAAATGCCGAGAGCCGGGTCAGTGAAGATAACGTCAGCAAATGTTAGGTCATCCAATGTCAGTTTCGCGCAGGTTCCCGCAAACTCGCTCGTGGTCAAGACTGTGCCTGTTGCGTCCAGATAGAAACCAGAGCGCGACAGGATTGGTTGACGAATTTGGAGGCCAGACAGAAGGTCAATCTTCTGCTCGTTTTGATTAGTACCAGCGAAGTCATCAAGCGCCGTGTCACCCATTGATAGGAGGCTCGTCATCATCACACCGATGATGCGGTTCATATTTGCCTTGTCGCCAGCAGGCCAAACGAGGGTGAAGCCCTTAATTGTGCCGTTTTCCAAGGCAGCATAGGTATAGGAGTTGATTTTTGCATTGTTGCCTCGCAAAACAAAGCTCGCATCCTTGCGCTCGCGCTCTCCTGTTAAAGGAACAATTTCAAGAGTTTGCATGATTTCATACAGGCCAAACAACGTCGCCTGATCGCCCTTTTGCGAGATCAGAGAAACGGAAACGCCACTGTCGCCTTTTGGCAAGAAGTGAACGAAAGGCGCGGTATAGCTGTCAAATTCGACCAAATCCATTGGCAGATCTATAGAAATTCCCGCTTTGGGGTCGCTATAGTTTTCCATCCCTGCATTTGTGAACACTTCGTTGAATTTCGCGCGTAATTCGCCGCGTTGGTATGTCGTCAGGATACCCGTCGTGTCATAGCCCATCGCCGCTTGATATTCGGCCATCGCACGCCGCGTTCCGGCACCAAAGGAGCCGTCAATGGCACTGGTGTAAAAGCCTTCCCATTGCATGGCTTCCTGAAGTTCCATTTTTTCTTCACGTGACAGGGCGTTTTCATTTGCGCGCGCCTGACCCGGGGTTTCGTCCGGAAGGGTGATGATTTGGCCTACGGGCTCGGTCGGAGTTAGTTCGGTGCTTGTGGTGGGTTCAACGGTTGTCGTGGGTTGAGTAAGGGTGGTGCCTCCAAGGGGCCAAAACTGTTGTTGATAGCCGCGGCTGTCTGCCAAATAACTGTCCCTCGGGATCAAATTTTCCTGCTGCAATCTTTCAAGTTCCTGCGCCGCAGCCGCTGCCGAAAACGGGCCGATCGAAATTACATACCAGCCAGAGCTGACCCGAAATCCGCCCACATTCGGAAAGGCACCTGAAAAGGCGCGCACACGTGTCTGTGCCTCGTTCAGGGTCGGGTGGGCTTCAATCTGAATCCATGTATTTTCTTGGGCCTGTGCCTGATTTGGGGCCGCGAGAAAAACAAGAAGGGTCGAAATAAGAAATATTGAAATGGCTGTAACCAGTGGCCGGGCATGAGTCATGGCGGTCGGGTTTCCCTTTGTTGGATATCTGTTGCGCTATTTGTCTTGTTTTGCGCATTGCGAGCCAATAATGCAAGAGCAAGCAATTGACCCTTCGCGAAGGGTTGCGTATTTGGAACGGGAATTTTCATAAGGATCCGCCATGTCCGCCGCTTCAAACTCGAAAACCAAACCTAGAAGCTTTCAGGAGATCATCCTGCGTTTGCAAAACTATTGGGCGGAGCAGGGCTGTGCCGTTTTGCAACCCTATGACATGGAAGTCGGCGCGGGAACGTTCCACCCCGCCACGACGTTGCGCTCGCTTGGCAGCAAGGCATGGGCCGCGGCCTATGTTCAGCCGTCGCGCCGCCCGACTGATGGGCGTTATGGGGAAAACCCAAACCGCTTGCAGCATTACTATCAGTATCAAGTCGTGATTAAACCAAGCCCCCCCGAGCTTCAGGAACTCTATCTTGGGTCCCTCGCCGCTATCGGGGTGGATATGGAAATCCATGACATTCGCTTTGTTGAGGACGATTGGGAAAGCCCAACCCTTGGCGCATGGGGTCTTGGATGGGAAGTTTGGTGTGACGGCATGGAAGTCAGCCAGTTTACCTATTTTCAGCAAGTTGGCGGTCATGATTGCCACCCAGTGTCAGGCGAGTTGACCTATGGGCTCGAACGTTTGGCGATGTATATTCTTGGCGTCGATCACGTGATGGACATGCCGTATAACGACCCCGCGTCGCCTACCGCCTTGAGTTATGGCGATGTGTTTCGCCAAACCGAGCAAGAGTACAGCCGCTGGAACTTTGACATTGCCAACACAGATGTGCTTTTGCAGCATTTCTTGGATGCGGAAGCCGAGTGCAAAACGATTTTGGACCAGCCCTATGTTGATCCCAAAACGGGCAAGCGCATTGTCATGGTGCATCCGGCCTATGATCAAGCGATTAAAGCCAGCCACTTGTTCAACCTTCTCGATGCGCGCGGCGTGATTTCGGTAACCGAACGTCAGGCCTATATCGGACGCGTGCGGACCTTGTCCAAAGCTTGTGCAGACGCCTTTGTGCAAACCGAGGCCGGTGGCTGGGTTGCACAAGAGCAGGCGCAATCATGATCGGGAAACTCATTGCAGGTGCAATCGTGATTACAGCATTGATCGCCGGCGGTGCGATGTATTATTTGCAGGAATATGGCTTTTACGAAACCGTTGAGGCTTCGTCCGAGAATGCCAATATCCAGATAACCAACCTCGTCACCCAAGCTCCCGAACCTATGCTTATTTCAGGGTTCGAGGGGATCGACGCTGACAGCTCCCCGATCCGATATCGCGCGTGTTTTACAACGCCCATGTCGAATGCCATGATGACAGAAACATTCCAAACCTATCCCGCAGCCGAACCGCTGGTGGCTCCCAAACAGTTTTCCTGCTTTGACGCCCGCAAACTTGGAGCCGACATCGAAACGGGCACCGCGACCGCCTATTTGGGCCAAGCAAATATCATTTATGGCATTGATCGTGTGATCGCCGTCTACGACGATGGGCACGCCTATGCCTGGCACCAAATCAACACCTGTGGCGAGCATGCTTTCAACGGCGATCCCGTCCCCGCATCCTGTCCTCCCGTACCTTCTGAGAAAGAATAAATCATGGCCGACCTACTGATCGAACTCTTCTCCGAAGAAATTCCCGCACGCATGCAAACCCGCGCTGCGGCGGATTTGAAGAAACTTGTAACGGACGGGCTGGTTGACGCGGGCCTGACCTACGCGTCAGCGGGGGCCTTCTCAACGCCACGACGGCTCGCGCTATCCGTCGAAGGCCTCCTCGCCGAGAGCCCCGACACCATTGAAGAGCGCAAAGGCCCGAAAGTCGGTGCGCCGGAAAAAGCAATCGAAGGCTTCCTGCGCGGCGCAGGGCTCACGATGGACGATCTGCAAATTCGCGATGACAAAAAAGGCCGAGTCTATTTCGCGGTGACCAAAAAGGCGGGGCGGCCTGCGGCTGAGATTGTCGCGGAAACGCTCGAAGCGGCAATCCGCAATTTTCCGTGGCCAAAATCCATGCGCTGGGGAACAGGGAGTCTAAAATGGGTGCGTCCGTTGCACTCTATACTTTGTATTTTGAGTGACGAAACTGGCACCACGGTCGTATCATTGGATGTCGACGGCATCAAAGCGTCAGACGTTACATTCGGCCATCGTTTTATGGCACCAAAATCACTCAAAATTGCCCATTTCGACGATTACCAACGCAAGCTGAAATCGGCATACGTCGTGCTCTCATCTGAAGAACGCGCAGACCAGATTTGGAACGATGCTACCAACGCGGCCTTTGCTCAGGGATTTGAAATCGTTGAAGACAAAGGATTGTTGGCAGAGGTCGCAGGGCTAGTGGAATGGCCTGTTGTCCTGATGGGCGATATTGCCGGAGACTTCCTCGGGTTGCCCGTTGAAGTCCTGCAAACCTCGATGAAAGAGCACCAAAAGTTCTTCTCTGTGCGCAATCCAAAAACAAACCGTATCGAGAAATTTGTCACCGTGGCAAATCGAGAAACCACGGACAACGGCAAAACCATCCTCGCGGGGAACCAAAAGGTTCTGTTTGCGCGGCTTTCGGATGCCAAATTCTTCTGGGAAAATGATCTACGGATCGCCAAATCTGACATGGCGTCGTGGACGAAGTCGCTCGCGAATGTCACCTTCCATAATAAGCTTGGAACGCAGGCCGACCGGATCGACCGGATTGAAGCACTCGCGCGGGATTTAGCGTCAGTCGTTGGTGCTGATGTCGAAATGACAGCCCTTGCAGCACAGGTTGCCAAAGCCGATCTTTCGAGTGAAATGGTCTACGAATTTCCGGAACTTCAAGGGCTTATGGGACGTTATTATGCCGAGGAAGCCGGACATCCGCAGCCCGTCGCGGATGCCTGTGAAGCGCATTACTCGCCCCTTGGTCCCAGTGACAATGTCCCAAGCGAGCCGGTCTCTGTGGCTGTTGCCCTCGCCGATAAGTTGGACACTTTAACTGGGTTTTGGGCGGTAGATGAGAAACCAACGGGGTCAAAAGATCCGTTTGCCCTGCGCCGCGCCGCACTTGGTGTGATCCGTTTGGTCTTGGAAAACAACGTGCGTTTGCCGTTGGAACGCTTTGTGGACGCGCAACTCGCACGTCACGAAAATGCGCTCAATTCAGGTGAGGCCGCCCCGACAGAGAGCCTACTGGCTTTTTTCCATGACCGTTTGAAAACATACCTCAAAGACCAGGGTATTCGCTTTGATGTTATCGACGCTTGTTTGGCGATGCCTGCAAATGATGATCTTACACTTCTTGTGAAGCGCGCTGATGCCTTGGCTGCGTTTTTGAAAACTGATGACGGTGAAAATCTTCTTCAAGGGTTTAAGCGAGCCAACAATATTCTCTCGCAAGCCGAAGAAAAAGATGGTGTGGAGTACTCCTATGGGGCGGATGTGAAATATGCCCAAGCGGACGAAGAGAAAGCGTTATTTGCAGCACTAGACACTGGCGAGGCTGCGATCTCTCCGGCCATCGAGGCCGAAGATTTCGCGGGCGCAATGAGCGCCATGGCCGGGCTCCGAGCGCCGATTGACGCATTCTTCGACTCGGTTCAGATTAATACCGACAGTCAGATCACACGGCGCAATCGTTTGAATTTACTAAATCGGATTCGCACGCTGTGCCTTACGGTTGCGGATTTGGGTAAAATCGAAGGTTGAAGATCGCAAGAAATCCGCTTAGGGCGCAAATTTGGCGTCCTAAGCGGCAAACGGTACGTCAAAGCTTGCCAGCCTTCGTTCAAACGTTATGGTCTGGGAGACAAGGAGTGCTGCGGTGCAGAAAAATGCGAAAACTTTAGAGTTCACACAGATCACGACAACTGCGCCGATAGCTACCAAACGGCACGGCGGGCGCGCTAAATGTCTTCAGAGACTGGTGCGATTGGATATGCCAATTCCTCGCACACTTGCGCTTTCCTTTGATGCTGTGGCCGGAATTGCAGCCGGAATATTACCCGATACCACAGCCATGATGCGGGATTTTGGCGACGGTACCCTTGTTTCCGTGCGACCAAGTTCCGAAGATCCCGATTGGGGCGGTCCGCGCGCCGTTTTAAACATTGGAATGAATGACGCACGCCATGCACAGATGGAATTGTCGGTAGGGAAAGCGAGCGCGAATGCCCTTTATTTGCGCTTTATTCAAGCTTATGCCGTTCATGTCGCACGCCTTGATGCCGACATGTTTGAGGATCAACCCTTTGACAAGAACGACCCTGATGGGGACAGCGCCTTGCAATCTGCTTTGCGCGCCTATGAGGATGAAACGGACGAGAAGTTTCCGCAAGACCCAGCCCAGCAGCTCGCCGAGGTGCTCCGTTCGATGGCGCGCGCATGGTCTGGAACCACGGCACGTCTTCTGCGCAGTGCAAAAGGTGCCCCGGAGGACGCGGGTCTTGGGTTGGTCGTACAAGAAATGGCCTTGGGTGTTGGTCATGACAACAGCGGCTCTGGCGTTATTCAATTTGTCGACAGCGAAACAGGCCTTCCGCAGATTACAGGACGCTACAAATGCCAGAGCCAAGGCCGTGATGCGCTTGGCGCTCAAAGGGACGCGTTGTTTTTAAACAAAGACCCGCGAGGAGATTCGCTTCAAGATATGTTGCCTGAGCAATTTGATCGCCTTGTTGAATTAGGCGGAATGGCGCGGCGCAGTTTGCGAGAAGAAATGCAAATCGAGTTCACGATTGAGGGCGGTGTTTTGCATATTCTGGATGCGGTGCGGGTTAACCGGCGCGCCCGAGCCGCGTTGCGCATTGCCGTTGATCTTGCGCGTGATGACGTCATTGCGCGTGAAGAAGCGATCATGCGGATCAACCCACATTCGCTGACAGAACTCTTGCACCCTCATGTGGATCCTCTTGCCGAGCGCGACATCCTTGCGCGCGGTATTGGTGCCAGCCCCGGTGCGGCGCTGGGGCGGATCGTGTTTTCAGCGACGGCAGCACAAGCGGCTGCGGCAAAGGGGGATGCTGTGATCCTCGTCAGACGTGAAACCTCCCCCGAAGATATTCGGGGCATGCACGCTTCTGTTGCTGTTGTGACTGAAAAAGGTGGGATGACCAGCCACGCGGCTGTGATTGCACGCGGATTGGGTTTGCCTTGTATCGTTGGTGCGTTCGATCTTGTGATAAATTCCAAGGATAAAACACTCACCACACCCAACAATCGCCGCTTTGTCGAAGGCGATCTTCTCACGGTTGATGGTTCTTTAGGGGAAGTGCTGGCGGGGGAGCCAAAATTGCTCGACGCCGCCTTGGACGACGCCTTTACGACCCTCCTCGACTGGGCGGATGATGCCCGTGATATCGATGTGCGCGCCAACGCAGACACCCCCGCAGATGCGAAAACGGCCCGCCGATTTGCCGCGCAGGGCATCGGATTGTGTCGAACGGAGCACATGTTCTTTGAAGACGACCGGCTAACGGTGATGCGTGAAATGATTTTCGCCAACGGGCCAGAAGACCGCCGCGCAGCGTTGGATCGCTTGATGCCTATGCAACGCGCTGATTTCATAGAGCTTTTTGAGATTATGAAAGGACAGTCGGTTTGTATTCGCCTTTTTGATCCCCCCCTACATGAATTTCTCCCTTCCACACGCGAAGGTATTCATGAACTCGCAGAAGCATTGGACTTGCCGTTGTCGACGGTGACCGCGCGGATTGAAGCTTTGACGGAGTTCAATCCGATGTTGGGGATGCGGGGCGTTCGGTTGGGGATCACAATTCCCGAAATCTACGATATGCAAGCGCGCGCTATTTTCGAAGCCGCCGTTGAAGTGACACGACGCGGGGATACGGTTGTTCCTGAAATCATGATCCCGTTGGTGTCCGCGCAAAAAGAAGCGGAATTGGTGAAATCACGAATTGATTCCGTGGCTGCGGCAGTGCGCTTCACGGAAGGCGTGGATTTCACCTTTCGCTTGGGCGTGATGGTCGAAACCCCTCGTGCAGCGTTACGCGCTGGGGATATCGCCCTAAACACCGATTTCTTAAGTTTCGGAACAAACGATTTGACACAAATGACCTATGGGTTGTCGCGGGACGACGCCGCACGGTTCATGTTTGATTATGTCCGTCTGGGTGTTTACACTGAAGACCCTTTCCATGTTCTGGACACGGACGGCGTTGGCGAGCTCCTGACAATCGGTGCGGAACGCGGCCGCGCTGCGCGTCCTCAGATCGTTCTGGGCATCTGTGGCGAGCACGGTGGGAATCCAGAATCGATTGCCTTTTGTCGGCGTGCGGGATTCGATTATGTGTCGTGTTCACCCTATCGCGTTCCGGTTGCACGCCTCGCTGCTGCACAGCTAGCGATTGCAGACAAGTGGCGGTCCTAGAGGCGTTTCTTTAGCTAAGATATTGTTTTAATTTATATAAATTTGAGCGAAACTGATTGCCGACAGTTGTTTCCATATTTGGGGGTAATCGGGGGTTTCTCGCACGTTTGTCGCAGTAAAGATTCAGGTGTAGACAAGCCCACCTTTTTTGCCTACATCACCTGCCGGTCGGGGCCGTGGGGGCTGCTGATCCACAGGTGTGGGTTGAAAATGGGTGAAAATATGTTTTTCCAGATGATTAAAACGACGCTTCCAAGGGCTGCAACCAAGTCGGTTTGCGGCCCTCTATTGCGCGGACTCGTCCTGTGCGTTGCCATGGCTGGTCCCGTTTGGGCAAGCGACACGGTGACCGGAACAAAGACCCTTCCGCACAGTACACACCAATCTGAAAAAAATCCCAACTCCTTTCTCAAGTTTTTTATTGGCCGCAGTCAGAAAACAGCAAAAACCAAAAGTTTTGAGTATAGCAAATCCTGGTTGGCGTCCCAAAAGCCCGCTTCGGGCGACGATCAGTGGGCGTGCTTGAGTGAAGCGCTCTATTTTGAGGCGCGTGGCGAAAGTGTTAAAGGGCAATTTGCGGTGGCCGAGGTTATTTTGAACCGTGTCGAAAGTGCAAAATACCCAAATTCTGTCTGCGGTGTGATTAAGCAGGGCACAGGCAAGAAATACCAATGCCAATTTACCTATACTTGCGATGGGAAAAAGGAACTCTATAACGAGGCCTCCGCGCGAAAAAGCACGCAGAAGATAGCCGCAGCCTTATTGTCTGGCGCTGTGCCGCGCTCCTTGACCAAGGGCGCGACCCATTATCACACTAAGGCCGTCAAACCGTCGTGGTCCAAGAAATTCCCTCGCGTCGCAGCGATTGGTGTGCATTATTTCTATCGCCAACCCGGGGCTGGGACGAATAAATCCTAAGCTGCGCTCACATCCGCCGTTAACGATGATTTTACTGGTTTGCTCGCTAGTCGCGCTGTACATATCCGACAACAATCGGGATTACACATGACAGTTGAGCCTAGCGCACATTTTTTACATCCAATTGAGCGATCCTCGGTGCTGCGCCCCACGGGTGTTTTGGATCGTATTTCCCTGCGCGATCACATTGTGGCCGTTGAAATTGGGGCCTTTGAAGTTGAGCGCGCAGTCACACAGCGGTTGTCCTTCAACGTCGTGGTTGAAGTTTCGGATGTCCAAAAGCCGCTCGATGATGATGTCGATAAAATTCTTTCGTATGATCGTGTTACGGACGCTATTTCAATTGCTCTCACACGGTCTCGCGTAAATCTGCTTGAAACATTGGCAGAAGATATTGCCACTTTGATTTTGGCCGCCCCCCAAGCACAGCGGGTTTTCGTACGCATTGAAAAACTGGATCGTGGCGCAGGGAAACTTGGTGTCGAGATTGTCCGCGAAGCTCTTACCGTGGGGGAAGCGTATTCGGATTGGTCGGGTTTGGCTCCGCTTATCGTTGCCGTTCCAAATCACCTGTCACTCTCTGAATGGGTCTCGATTTTTCACACCCATGCCCATCCAGTTCTTCTCCTGCCAGAAATGTGCCTTGAGTTTGGGGCGACACAAGACGAGATTGCCAACCAACGGCTGGAGTTATTGGCGTGGGACAGCGCGGCTTGGACCCTCTCATCGCGCAATGAGCACGTCGGTGTCGTTGGGAGCCGTACGGAAATGGAGTGGGGTTTCGGGCAGGGGCGTGTCAACGTTTGGGCGCCAATGAAGCAAGTTCTCGATAGCCCTCATCCGCCCCAGAGCTTTGACGCTGAGAGGTTGGCCTTTTGGCTGGCAAAGCAGCAAGCCGGGCAGGTCGTCGGATTGGACTGCCCGATTGGCGTTGAAATCACAGACCCCACCCAGTTTTTGGACCTGTCATGACGTTTTACTACCGCGCCATTCCGCGAACCGACCAAGCAAAGCCAGAAGGCGCTGTTTCCCTTGCGGGTGGTTGGTGTTGGTTTGACCAAGTGGAAGTCCTACAAAGGGGGCGCGCCATGCACCTCATTGCCGCGCGTGAAACCCCACATGACGTTCTGCAACGCATGACCTCTCCGCGCGCTGATATTGCGTCCTTGGACATGGGGCGCCCCAATATTATGGGCATTTTAAACGTGACGCCCGACAGTTTTTCTGACGGAGGCAAGTTTGCGTCAACTGCCTCGGCAGTTGAGAAGGCAGAGCGAATGATTTCTGACGGCGTCAACATTATAGATATCGGCGGGGAGTCAACGCGCCCCGGAGCGCTCGACGTTTCGATTTCTGATGAGATCGCGCGGGTGGTTCCTGTTATTGCGACCATTCGCGCTCAAAGTGATATTGCGATTTCAATTGATACACGCAAATCAGACGTCGCGCAGGCGGCCATGCACGCAGGCGCAACATTTGTGAATGATGTGTCCGCGATGGGTTTTGACGCCAAGATTGCGACTGTCGCTGCGCAGGCGAAGACCCCGATTTGTTTGATGCACGCGCAAGGGCAACCAAAAGACATGCAAGTCGACCCGCGCTATGAGAACGTAGTTCTGGATATTTACGACTATCTTGCTCATCGGATTGAAATTGCCGTTCAGGCAGGTGTCGAGCGCGCGCAAATTGTTGTTGATCCCGGCATTGGTTTTGGCAAAACTCAAGGCCATAACCTTGCGATTTTACGCGGAATTAGCCTGTTCCATTCCCTTGGTTGCCCCGTTCTGTTGGGCGCGTCGCGGAAAAAATTCATCGGTGATATTACGCAAGAACCAATTGCAGAACTCCGTGTCGGTGGGTCACTTGCTGTAGCGCTCAAAGCGGTATCACAGGGGGTTCAGATTTTGCGCGTCCATGATACAAAAGAAACAAAGCAAGCCATACGGCTCGCACAAAAAATCTAATGTAAAAGGTGACTTATGGGCGATTTATTTGGAACGGACGGTGTGCGTGGTCAGGCAAACTCCTACCCGATGACAGCAGAAGTGGCGCTGAAATTGGGTGCGGCGGCCGGTCGGTACTTTCGAACAGACGGCCAAAATCGCCACCGCGTTGTGATCGGCAAGGACACACGGCTTTCGGGATACATGCTCGAAAACGCCCTGACGGCGGGCTTGACGAGTACGGGAATGAATGTCCTTCTTTTGGGGCCGGTGCCCACGCCCGCTGTAGGCTTTTTGACCCGCTCTATGCGGGCTGATATTGGTATCATGATTTCAGCAAGCCACAACCCGCACCAAGACAATGGGATTAAGTTTTTTGGGCCCGATGGTTTTAAACTTTCTGATGGCGCGCAAAACCAGATTGAAATGATACTTAAAGGCGAAATTGCCCCCGTAAAGCCAGAAAATATTGGCCGTGCGCGTCGTGTAGAAGACGGCTTAGGCCGCTATATTGAGTATGCGAAAACAACATTCCCATCCCGCGGAAGACTCTCTGGTCTGAAGGTCGTCGTGGATTGTGCCAATGGCGCAGCCTATCGCGCAGCACCCGAAGTGCTTTGGGAGCTCGGCGCGGAAGTTATTCCCATTGGTGTTTCTCCTAACGGATTTAATATTAACGATAAATGTGGTTCAACGCATACTGAAACAGCCGCGCAAGCTGTCGTGCAGCATGGTGCCGATTTAGGCATATGTTTGGACGGTGATGCTGATCGGATCATGATTATCGATGAGAACGGGAAGGTCGCAGATGGCGATCAAATAATGGCTTTGTTGGCAGACCGATGGGCGCTCGACGGACGTCTTTCCGGGGCGACGTTGGTGTCGACAGTCATGTCTAATTTGGGGCTGGAACGCTTTCTTTCTGCACGGGGTATAAACCTCCTGCGAACGAATGTCGGTGACCGCTATGTCGTTGAGGCGATGCGCGCAGGGGGCTTTAATCTGGGTGGAGAGCAGTCGGGGCACATTGTGATGACAGACTACGCCACCACCGGTGATGGGTTGATCGCAGGTCTTCAGTTTATGGCAGAGATGGCGCAGTCTGGAGACAAGGCGAGTACCCTGACGCAAAACTTCACTTCCGTGCCTCAAATGTTGAGAAACGTCAAATACAAAGGTAATATTGACCCATTATCACTTGAAAAAGTTGCATTAGTGATTGCCGATGGTGAAGCCAAACTGGCAAAAACGGGCCGTCTTGTTATCCGTAAATCTGGCACTGAGCCTCTTATTCGTGTTATGGGCGAGGACGAAGATCTCTCGAGGTTGACCAATGTTGTCGACGAAATCGTCGGGGTTATTGAATCCGTCTGCTAGGCGCGCCATTTTTGGCTAACGGCGACACCAAATAGGATAAGCCCCAGAGCTGGCAACAGTTGTGGGGGCATTGTTTCACCTAGCAATGTGACGCCGAAAACAACCGACCAAATCGGGACTTGATAATTTGAGAGGCCGAGAAAAGACGGCCCCGCCTCGCGAATGACAGAAACGAGGAGGAGGGTGGCCAAGGCCGTCGGGAAGAGTCCCAAATAAAGGGTCGCGAGAACGGGACCAATGGGGAACTCAGTCGGCACACCGTCAAACCAAAGCGCCAAACCCACGCTGACAGCCGACGCCATCAAAAGCGCCGCGGCACTAAAGCTTCTGTGGGAAACAGGTGGGGCGCGCCGCGTGATAATGGAGCTACACGCATAGGACGCGGCGGCGAGGAAGCACGCCAGCCGCCCAACACTTTCTATTTGGGTTCCCGACGAGACAAATGCGTCCTTTCCAACAAGCAGCGCAACACCCGCAAAGCCGATCAAAAATCCAATAGCTTTTCGAACTGTCAGTCGATCACTTGGTACAAAAATATGCGCCAGAGGTAACACAATCAGAGGAACTGCAGCCATGGAAACACCTGCAAATCCGGAAGTAACATAGCCTTGGCCCCAAGATAGAAGCGCAAACGGCACCGCATTTGCAAAGACACCAAGCCCTAAGGCCGAAAGCCAAATGTGTCGTGCATTTGGGCCTCTCGTATCTGGCAATCCGGTGCCCGCCAAGTAAGTAACTACACATAGAACACTGGCGGCAATGGTAATTCGAATGGCCGCGACCCAGAGAGCAGTAAAGCCTGCAATCGCGAACTCAATGAACATAAAGGATGCGCCCCAAAGAGCACCAAGGAGAAGAATCCGTCCCCAGTTTTTAAGTCCTGCTTGGGCAAACATAGCGCATCCTCTCAACGAAAAAAGGCGCCGCGATGGGCGCCTTTTCCCAAGTATTTAAATGGTTTAGTTCTTTTCGTGGTCGACAAGTTTGCCTGCGGAAATCCATGGCATCATGCCACGAAGTTTCGCGCCAACTTCTTCGATTTGGTGCTCGTCGTTCATGCGACGTGTCCCCTTGAAGAAGGGCTGACCAACAGCGTTTTCAAGCATGAAGTCGCGTACAAACTTACCAGTTTGGATGTCTGTGAGAATGCCTTTCATCGCCGCTTTGGTTTCAGCGTAAGGAAGAACGCGTGGGCCTGAAACATACTCACCATACTCAGCAGTATTGGAAATCGAGTAGTTCATGTTGGCAATGCCGCCTTCATAGATCAGGTCAACAATGAGCTTGGTCTCGTGAAGACACTCAAAATAAGCCATTTCAGGAGCGTAGCCAGCTTCAACAAGAGTTTCAAAGCCCATGCGGATAAGCTCAACGATACCACCACAGAGAACAGCTTGTTCGCCAAAGAGGTCAGTTTCGCATTCTTCGCGGAAGTTGGTTTCGATAACGCCAGAACGACCGCCACCGATTGCGGAACAATAGGAAAGACCGATTTCGAGGGCTTTGCCTGTCGCGTCATGGTCGACAGCAACGAGGCAAGGAACACCGCCGCCTTTAACGTATTCGCCGCGAACCGTGTGGCCTGGGCCTTTTGGCGCCATCATGATGACGTCGATGCCTTCTTTGGGTGTGATCAGACCAAAGTGAACGTTCAAGCCGTGGGCAAATGCGATGGCTGCGCCGGGTTTGATGTTGTCGTGCACGTATTTTTTGTATGTTTCTGCCTGAAGCTCGTCGGGCATTGTGAACATGATAACGTCACACCAAGCAGCAGCTTCGGCGATTCCCATAACTTTCAGGCCTTCGCTCTCGGCTTTTTTCTGGGATGGGGAGCCTTCACGGAGGGCAACGACGAGGTTTTTCGCACCCGAGTCACGCAGGTTGAGCGCATGCGCGTGGCCTTGCGAACCATAGCCGAGGATGGCAACTTTTTTGTCTTTGATCAGGTTAATGTCGCAATCGCGATCGTAATAAACACGCATGTCGGTGCTCCTTTTGTTAAGCAATGTAGTGTTGTGGTGAAAATAGCGAATTTCGCATGGTATTCTTTGTCGAAATGAATAAAATGTCCTCATGTTTGGTGTTTTCTATTCGCCAAATTTTTGTTTTTAGGAAATTTCATGCTTACCGATGAAATATCACGCAGAATTCTTCGGCATATGCAGGCCGAACCTGATTTGCCGATGGCCGAACTCGCTCAAAGGTCGGGACTTGCGGCCGGAACTTGTGCGCGGCGGCTTGAAAAACTGCGTGAAGCAGGAATTTATCAAGGTGTTCAAGCCATTATCAACTGGGCGGCCCTTGGATATAGCGTTGAGGTTTCGCTGCGGGTGACGTTGGACAAAACTCAGTCGCGGGCGTTTGACGAATTCATTGAAGAGGCACGTAAAATACCGGAGGTTTCGGAAATTCACACATTCCTCGGTCGGGTCGACGTGAGGCTTGCGGTTCTTGCACGTGATATGGCGCATTATCAGGAAATATATAAAACGCGTATCCTGACCCTGCCACATATTGCGGATATTGAGGCGCTTATGCAGGTCGCTGCGATTAAGATGTCGGAGGATTTGCCCCTATGATTGACCTTGATGAAATCGATCGTAGCTTGCTGCGCGCTTTGGCGAAGGATGCCAGTCAATCCGCTGGAGCCTTGGGGAAACGGTTCGGCCTGTCCCAACCCGCCACATGGCGCCGGATTAAACGTCTAGAAGACGCCAAAATTATTGTCGGACGTCGGCTTGTGCTGAATCGAGAAGCGCTGGGATTTGGAGTAACGGTGTTTTTGGGTGTAAAACTGGCCACCAAGGGACGGGTTAGTCTTGAGGATTTTGAACGCGCGGTCACGGCGATTCCTGAAGTTCAGGCCGTGCACCACGTGTTGGGAATGTATGATTATCGCTTGCGGGTCGTGGCCCGCGACCTTGCCGATTTTGAGCGTGTTTTGCGACGGCGCGTGATGACCCTTCCGGGAATTGGCAATGTTGAGGCCAATGTTCTTTTGAGTGAAGAGCGATGTCCGGGGCCGATTGGCTAGCTTAACGCATGCCCAGGCCAGCTTTCATAAGGGTTTTCCGAATGGGCGCGACCGAATAGAACGTGTTCAAAGCGCCAGCCCGTAAGTCGCGTAACCCCTGCGCACCAACCATTGAGGCGCGGTTCAATAGATCGACGCCTGTGACGCGTATTTGGGCTTCCCGATGGCGCAACCTGTTATATTTTTCGAGCATTTTCGGGGTCCCAAGGGCCGTTGGATCGGATGTCGCGAGGTCGAGGAGGACGCGTAAGTCGCCTAAACTCATGTTTAAGCCCTGTGCACCAATCGGTGGAACAACGTGGGCTGCCTCGGCCATCAGCGCCGTGCGTTGGCCATACATTGTGGCGGCGATTTGGCTGATGATCGGCCAACTGCTGCGCTGGCTTTCAAGGGTGAGAGGGCCGAGAATACCTGCTGATCTCAAGGTGATTTTCTCTTCGAACACCTCTATTGATAGGGTTGCAAGGCTGTCGATCTTCGCGGCTTTTTCCATCCAAACAACAGCGGAAAAGTGTTTTCCATCGTGATCGGGGAGGGGCACGAGGGTAAAGGGGCCTCCGCTTCTGTGTACTTCGGTCGAAACATTTTCGTGCGAAGGTGCATGCGAAACGGAAAAAACAAGCGCCTTTTGACCGTAACGAATTGTTTTTACAGGGATATTTAACGCCGCGCGCACATTTGAACTTCGTCCATCCGCCGCGATAAGGAGCTTGGTCGAAATAGACGACCCATCCGTCAGGCGAACAATGGCGGAAGTTTCGCGGGTTACAACATCTTGGGTTCCAACCCCTGCGCGAAAGGTTACATTCGCAAGCGTTTCAATTTTCGCCAAAATCTCACGGCGCAGAAGCCAATTTGGTAAGTTCCAGCCGAAAGGTAAGTCACTGATATCGCTGGCGTTGAAGTCCTTGATAAGGCGCGCTTCTGGCAATTCTCCACCCGCATCGACGATGCGCATCGTTTGCAAGGGGGCCGCATGGGGCGCGAGCGAATCCCAAAGGCCCGCATCGATCAAAGTCTGGCGAGCCGGTTGCAAAAACGCCGTCGTGCGCAGGTCTGCTTGTGGGTTAGACGATTCAGTTATCGGTGGCGTCGGGTCAACGCAGATGACGGAAAAACCCGCCGCTCCAAACGCCGCCGCGGCCGTAAGACCGGCAATTCCGCCGCCCGAAATTAAAATATCTGTGTGGGATCTATTCATGCCTTAGATGTAAGCTTCAAAAGGGCGCACGAAAACCCCTCCTAGACCAACTGCGACAGAAAAGTCGTTAGGTCGGAAGTATGATAATGAATGTGATCTTGGGGCGATTGCTCGGGGGCCACATGAATCGTGCGCATTCCCATCGCATGGGGTGCAATGAGGTTGCGCGTATCATCCTCAAACATTGCTGCGGAGGCAGGAATGGTGCCATCCTTTGAAAATATGGTTTCGAACGCAGCGCGCTCGGGCTTGGGGCGAAAATTTGCGTGCTCCACGCCGTAAATTGCATCGAAAATACCATCGAGGCCCCGCGCCTTTAGAACCCGTTCGGCATAGGGCGCGGTGCCATTTGTATAGACGATTTTACGTCCGGGAAGTGCTGCAATCCGCTCTGCTAACGCCGGAGCAGGGCGCATATGTGACACTGAGATGTCATGGACATGGGACAAATAGGGCGCGGGATCGACGCCATGTTCATCCATTAATCCAGTCAAAGTAGTTCCGTATTTTTGCCAATAGTGCTGGCGAAGGTAATTGGCCTGTTTTTCATCAACGTTGAGAGCGGTCATAACAAAATCGGTCATGCGAACTTCGACTTGGTCAAATAGCCGATCTGACGGCGGATATAGCGTATTGTCGAGGTCAAAGACCCAATGTTTGATGTGGGAGAATTCAGCCATTGGAGATTTAGTTTGATTTTGCATAAACGCATTGTAGGGAGTTGTGATTGAAGCAGCAACGGGGTTGATCGCGATTGCCGCACGGGAGTAGGGTGCGGATACGCGAGGGGAAGCACATGAGTGAACACAAAAACGGCCAAAAAGATGCGTATGCGCTGGTTTTAGGCGCAATCGACGTCGGAATTTATCGGCCGGGGGATCGATTGGTTGAGAGCGAATTGGCTGAGCAGTTTGGCGTTTCCCGCACGCCCATTCGAGAGGCCCTTCAACGGCTTGAAACACAATCCCTTTTAACCCGCGATGGTCGCAGTTTGATTGTGGCTTCCCTTGATCACAATCAGTTAGCGGAATTATATGTGGTGCGGACCGAGCTTGAAGGGCTCGCGGCCCGTTTAGCAGCACGCCATGCCGCGCCCGAAGAAATCCGTGTTTTACGCGAAATGGTTGAAGAGGATCGCGGTTTTTTAAGCGATCCGGAAGCGCTGTCGTTGGCCAACAGAAGATTTCACAAGCAAATTCACCTCGCTTCGCACAATCGCTACCTCGTTCAGCAGTTGGATTTGGTGCATCGCACCATGGCTCTCCTTGCGACCACCTCTTTGGCGGTCAAAGGGCGGGGCGAAACGGCGCTCAATGAGCATGAAGCCATTGTCGCAGCGCTGGAAAAACGGGACGGTGAAGCCGCACATTTGGCGCTCAAAAGCCATATTTCAAAGGCCTTTGAGACGCGCCTCAAACTTGATGCCTTGAGCGTCCGGATTTAATTATGGCGTTTATTTCAAACTCTATTTGACGATTTCACTACCTTTTCCGCGTAAAGGCCATGCTCTGTTTTATCCCAATAGAACGGGCGAACAATAAGTTCATAGATGCCTTTGTAAGACGCTAAAGCTCCTAGCGGAAAATAAAAGTGAAGCGTCGGAACCCACCACAGAAGATGTCTGTGTCGTGGGCCCGAAACCGCCATCATTCCAACAGAAATTGATAGGATCTCAGATAGGAAAAAAATAATCCCGAGCGCGATTATCGCGTTGCTAGGGAGGATCATTTTAATCGGGTGATGATCGAAAAAAGGAACGAGCCAAAAAGACCACAATAGGGGGGCCAAAATATACTGGCTGAGGGTGCCTAGAAACAGGAGTTGGACGCCAAGAAAGCGCCATGGACCCAAGTCCTTTAGTAGTTTCGCAGGATTGCGCATGTGGACCGCCCATGTGATTGCATAGCCTTTAAGCCATCGAGAACGTTGCTTAATCCACGGCCAGTAGCGGCAATTCGCTTCCTCATAGGTGACTGTTGGGAGAACTTCCGTTCGATATCCGTGCCGCGCAAGGCGAATTCCAAGGTCCGCATCCTCAGTGACATTATGTGCGTCCCAACCCCCAAGTTTTTCAAGCGCTTCGCGTCGAAAAAAAAGCGTTGTACCGCCAAGAGGAATAGCAAAGCCTATTTTCTGAAGCCCTGGCAGAATAACGCGAAACCATGTCGCATATTCGACGGTAAAGCATCGCGCCAGCCAGTTCGTTTGCGCATTGTAAAAGTCTAAAACGCCTTGCAGGCAAGCAACGTCTTGTCCACGTTCATGAAAACGTCGAACCACAGTATGGATCTGCCCCTCCTCAGGGGCGTCTTCGGCGTCATACACTCCGATGATTGTCCCTCGGCAAAAATCCAACGCATAATTCAAGGCCCGTGGTTTGGTCCTTACCGCCCCAGTTGGCACGGTCACCACACGGGCCCATTTGGGCAAATCGGCCTCGGCGAGGGCCTGTGTTGTCGTGTGGTCATCGGCTTCTACGACGAGGCAAATGTCCAACAATTCCTTTGGGTAGGACAGTTTGGAAAGGCGTCGGATAAGCTGGCTTGCAACTTTTCGCTCTTTGTAAAGAGGGACCATGATGGACACTACGGGAAGGCGCGCAATTGACGGAGATTTATGGTGTCGAAACCCTGGCGTTTCCTTTTTTCTGAAATTTGAGACTTGGGTTGCCGCTGCTGCGAATTTTAGGGCGGAACATGCAATCAGAGTAAGAACTGCCCAACCAAAACAAAGGGAAATAACGAACTTTGGAACTAACAATATTCCCATGATAATAAAGAGAATAAGGGCAGTTGCGAACCGCTTCTTCTGTGGTGTATGCCAGTTGCGGCAACTTTCTTCTTCGCGGACACAGGTCTCTGCGCTATACGTTAAGTAGGTTTGCCGAACCCGTTCTAAGGCGCTAAAAACTTGAACTTCCGAGGCAATTGCCATTCTTACAGGGCCAAAATCTTCAGGCAGGTTGCGAAGCACGTTCTCAAATTCGGCAGGGCGGGCGGTGCAGATAATCGTCACGATCCCGACCCGTTTCCAAGGCAAGAAACGCCCTTTCAAGCATACTTTTGCGCCAATGGCGTCAATAAGGCGGGCGTCCGGCTGCTCAAAGTTCAAATCTACGAATTGCGCCCCCCATTGCTCTGAGAGTCCGCGATAAAGTTCTTGGTCAGTCACGAGGTCGTGGGCGATCAAAATATCGCCTATTTGGACTTCTTGTCGTGCCTGCAGTGCCAGCGCTTTCACGAGGTCACTGGGCGAAAGAGCGCCGTTTTGCACGAGGATTTGGCCAATAGGAGGCCGTCCACGCTCGGCTCTTGGCTGATGTGGAGCAACCGTAGAGAACGGTCGCACAGTGCGAAGTTGGGTCAGTTGCATGGTGCAGGCGACGTCCTATGAGGGCACGCCTACATTTACTGGGAATGGTTAATGTGCGATTAACCGACGCGTAAAGAGTGCTACTTTTCCATCGCTTTTACAAAACGCTCAAAGAGGTAATAGCTGTCTTGCGGGCCGGGAGAGGCTTCGGGGTGGTATTGGACCGAAAATACCGGTTTTCCGTCGACTCGAAGGCCGCAATTGGAACCGTCAAAAAGGGAAATATGGGTCTCAACGACGCCTTTGGGAAGGGATTGAGAATCGACCGCAAATCCGTGGTTCATTGACGTTATTTCAACTTTTCCGGTGTCTTTATCTTTAACAGGGTGGTTTGCACCGTGGTGGCCGTGGCTCATTTTGACTGTTTTTGCTCCCAAGGCCAAAGCAAGCATTTGGTGGCCAAGGCAAATACCGAAAACGGGAATGTCGGCCTTGAGAATACCTTGGATCATTGGCACGGCATAGACGCCCGTTGCCGCGGGATCACCGGGACCGTTTGAAAGGAACACACCTTCGGGGGCGTGGGCCAAGATTTCTTCGGCGGTCGCGGTGGCGGGAAGCACTGTGACGTCGCAGCCAGCGGAGGCGAGGCAGCGTAGAATGTTGCGCTTGGCGCCGAAGTCAATCGCAACGACTTTGTGGCCGGGCTTCGTGGTTTTTGAGTATCCGTCAGGCCAAGCCCAGCGTTGCTCATCCCAGGTATAGGACTGCGCGCAGGTCACTACTTTGGCGAGGTCGAGGCCTTCTAAACCTTTGAACGAGCGCGCTTTTTCTACGAGATCGGCGATATCAAAAACGCCGTCCTCAGAATAGGAAAGAGCCACATGCGGCGCGCCTTGTTGGCGGATTGCGCGGGTGAGGCGGCGTGTATCAAGGCCACCAATTCCGATGCGTCCGCGCCGTTTGAGCCAGACGGTCAATTCTTCGGTTGCGCGCCAATTGCTGGCGTCGGTGGGGTCCCATTTGACCACCATTCCGGAGGCAAAAGGATCGGCAGTTTCGTCGTCTTCGGGGGTGACGCCAGTATTGCCAATATGGGGGAAGGTGAAGGTGACGATTTGGCCCGCATAGGAGGGGTCGGTCATGATTTCCTGATAACCGGTCATGGCTGTATTAAAGCAAAGCTCTGCGATCTCGGTGCCCTCGGCTCCAAACCCATAGCCGTAAAACAGAGTGCCATCCGCAAGCGCAAGGCAGGCAGTGGGATGTGGTGAAGCGGAAGGTTTATACGATGTGGCGGCAGACATGGGCGACTCCTTAGGCAAATCGGGCGCAAACTTGTCGGAAACTAATGGCGGACGGCAACAGGGTCAAGGGGGCAAAAGAAAATAGATTAGTGTTAATATTCAATATGTTACCAATATAGACGGAGGTTGAAAGCTTAGAGATCACAGAGTATTGTCCTAGGTCTTAACTTTTCGGAAACCAGGGGATGGAAACCGATGGACATGAGAACAAGAATTACGACGGCGATGAAAGAGGCGATGAAGGCAAAGGAAGCGGCTCGGCTTTCCACGCTACGTCTTATCAACGCTGCAATTAAAGATCGTGACATCGCTTTGCGCGGTGAGGGCGACGATTCTGGGGTGGCGGGAGATGAAATTCTCGGAATTCTGGGAAAAATGGTCAAACAGCGTCAGGAAAGTGCGCGCGCCTATGAAGAAGGTGGTCGTCTTGAATTGGCGGAGAAAGAGCTGCAAGAGATTGTAGTCATTGAAGAATTTCTGCCGCGTCAACTTGATGCGGATGAGAGCGAAGCGGCTGTTGTGGACGCGATCAAATCGGTCGGGGCTGAGTCTATTCGTGACATGGGCAAGGTCATGGGCGTGTTGAAATCCAAGTATACAGGGCAAATGGATTTCGGACGGGTTGGACCGCTGGTCAAGGACAGACTGGGCTAAAACAGCCGTAAGTTTTCCATATGATTTGCATATGTTTTTCATATGCGCGTTTCTTAAAAAGGCAGGGCTCCGTTTGGGCCCTGCCTTTTGAGTCTGCGGTGTAGATAAATCCGCTAGAGGCCGAGCTGTTGGCTCAGCTTTTTGAAGTCCTCCCAACGGGGAAATCCTCGGTACTTGGTGGAGCCATAGGTGGTGCCGTATTTATAGGGAAGGAAAGCGACAAACTCGCCAGCTTCATCGAGCATATCCAAACCGTAGACCGAACCAATATGATATTGATAGCGGACGACTTTTTCTTTTTGGGAATAGAGCTGGCCGTTCCACACCCATTTGCAGGTGAGGACGTTGATCTCCTCGGCGCCGTCAACCTTCCACACCCCCTTGCACACACGCGGCCCTTCGGGATGGTAGCTGAAGGACAGCAGGCCGCCGTTTCGAGCCTGATAAATTTGGCCGTTGGCATGGGTGTCAAAGCTGTTACCGGAAAGCATCCGTGCGATCTGAAGCTCATTGGCGAGGGGACCCGAACCTGGCACAGCGTTTCGCCCGCCAGAGCAGGCCGCCATGAGCAGTAGGCTCAAGGCGCCGGTTTTCAGAATGAACCTCCAATTGGCCGAGACGAACAAAGGTATTCCTTTAGTGGGGCGCACGACCCTCTTGCCGTGGACGCCATCATCACATCCCTTAGGTTAATGTGAGGTTATTGCGAGAGGGGGGGGGAATTGGGTTCAAAAGGCGACCGCGGCGAATTTCTGGGTTGTTGACAGAACAAATGTAGCCGTGCTCTTGTATTGCCTCGTATGCGTCTCAAAACCAAGAATGGAACAGAAGAAGGAAAACATAAGGAGATTGAAATGAAATTTGCAGTCTATTTATTTGCCGCGACTATTGCCGCACAGAGTGCTTTTGCCTCTTGTCCTAGTTCACCACCAGAGACCGTTTGGAATACCCACGATGGAGATCAGCACGTTAACGCGGAGTATCTGCAAAAGATACTAGCGGGTAACTCCGTCAAATATGGTCGCGAAGGCACCGAGTATTACAACAACAATGGAACATATATTTTTAGTACCTCGGCGGGCGAACTCAGAGCGCCCAGCTACAAGTATTATGAAGATGGCTCGCGCTGCATCAATACAGTTACCCCGCGGTTCGATCTTTTTGTTGTCAACGATAGACGCCTGATTTTGATTACGAATGACGGTACGCGCTTGGAAGGCCAAATAAGAAGATAGCTTCTTCAGGGTGAAGGAAGGTTGAATTCAAAACCTTCAAGAGGTTGCTGGAACGCGCGAGAAGACCGCCTTTGTTTGACGGCATAAAGCGACAGAATCGAAATTTGACAACAAAAAAGGCCCCACCAAGGGAATGGTGGGGCCTTTTTATTATGGGGTCGGCGATCTTAGTGTGAGTGGGGTTTGTCCCAGACGCTTTGATCAACCAGTTGCTCGAATGTGTGCTCTGGGGGTGGGCAAGGAAGGGTCCATTCCAGAGTGTCGGCGTATTCATTCCAGTAGTTGTTCACCGTGATTTTTTTACCGTAACGCAGCGAGTAGACCATGATGCCGATAAAGAAGATGAACGAAGCGAAGGAAAGGAACGCGCCGTAGGAGCTGATTTTGTTCCAGTAAGCGAAGGCTTCAGGATAGTCGATGTAGCGACGTGGCATGCCCTGACGACCCAAGAAGTGCTGTGGGAAGAAGGTCAGGTTTGCGCCGATGAACATCATCCAGAAGTGCAGTTTACCGGCCCATTCAGGATATTCACGGCCTGACATTTTACCGAAGTAGAAGTAGACGCCGGCGAAGATACAGAACACGGCTCCAAGGCTCATCACATAGTGGAAGTGGGCCACAACATAGTAGGTGTCATGATAGGCACGGTCGACGCCCGCTTGGGAAAGAACGATGCCCGTTACGCCACCAACGGTGAAGAGGAACAGGAAGCCGAGCGCCCAAAGCATGGGGGTTTTTAACTCGATTGAGCCTCCCCACATAGTGGCAATCCACGAGAAGATCTTGATGCCCGTGGGCACCGCGATCACCATTGTCGCCATCATGAAGTAGCTTTGTTGGCTAAGCGACATACCCACGGTGTACATGTGGTGTGCCCAAACAACGAAGCCCAGAACCCCAATCGCGACCATCGCGTAGACCATTGGCAAGTAACCAAAGATCGGTTTCTTGGAGAAGGTTGCGATGATGTGGGAGACGAGACCAAAACCGGGAACGATGATGATATACACTTCGGGATGCCCAAAGAACCAAAGGATGTGTTGGTACAGGATGGGATCGCCGCCGCCTTCGGGTTGGAAGAAGGTGGTGCCGAAATTCCGGTCGGTGAGCAACATGGTGATCGCGCCAGCCAGAACGGGTAGGGCCAGAAGAATCAGCCATGCAGTGACAAAGATCGACCACGCAAAGAGCGGCACTTTGTGCATTGTCATGCCGGGGGTACGCATATTGAGGAAGGTGGTGATCATGTTGATCGCGCCAAGGATCGAGCTAGCGCCCGAAACGTGGACCGCGAAGATCGCCAGATCCATCGAGTAGCCGCCCTCAGAGGTGGAAAGCGGTGGATAAAGCACCCAGCCAACACCAGAACCGCTTTGACCGTTGCCACCCGGGGCAAACAGTGAGGCAATACCAAGGCATGTGCCAACGACATAAAGCCAGAACGAAAGGTTGTTCAACCGCGGGAACGCCATATCGGGCGCGCCGATTTGGAGCGGCATGAAGTAGTTACCAAAACCACCGAAAAGGGCGGGGATAACCACGAAGAACATCATCAAGACACCGTGGTAGGTGATCAAAACGTTCCAGAGGTGCCCGTTTGGCGTACAGAGTTCAGATGAATCCGCGAACAGACGTGCGCCTTCGAGGCACATATACTGAACACCGGGGTTCATGAGCTCTAGGCGCATATAAACGGTGAAGGACACCGATATGAACCCGACCGCCGCGGCGACGAAAAGATACAGTAGTCCGATATCTTTGTGATTTGTAGACATAAACCAGCGGGTAAAGAAACTCCGCTCGTCGTGATGTTCGTCGCTAGTCATAGCTGCGTCGGCCATGTCCTGCCTCCCAGTGCTTTTATAAATTGGACGCGCAGGGGCAGGCCCTGCGCGACGTGTTCCGCTCATGTCTTAGAGCGCTTCTGTTTTGTGGGCAATCATCTAGACGTCCCGACGCCCTTTTTTTTCATCGTTTCCGACGAAATACGGAATTTATTCCGATGCGGGACCCATTGTTGCAAGGAAGGCCGCAACATCTTCGCCGCCCTTTTTCAATTTAAAGGTCATTTTTGTTTTTGCGCCCGAATCGCCTGTGACCTCTTGGAGGTAGTCTTTTGGGTTTCCAGCATACTCAGCGATGGCTTCTTCGTCCCAGACGATGCCCGCTTCATTTGCTGCAATAAGGCCGGAACCATATTTGAAATCTTCTTCGGACCCCATAACACGACCGACGATACCATAAAGATTTGGACCCGTTTTGCCGCCTTTGAGGAGCACTTCATCGCCATTTGCGATCATATGGCAAGACTTACACTGCTTGAATGTTTTCTCGCCTTTTTCGATATCGCCTTCAGCAAACGCAGGGGATGCGATTGCGAGGGATGCGATCGCGGCCAAAATATGAAATTTTGTCATTAGGAACCTCTTTAGTGAGTTAAGTGTTCGCGCTGTGCCCGCATATCATAGGGAATCGACGCCGAATTAAAGGGTAAAAAACCTTCTGCGACCATTTTGTCATTTTATTTCGACGAACAGGGCGGCCTTAGGCTTCATAGGGCGCGACGCACCGCTCAAAACAGCGCTTGAGGGCCACATCGACATCGCCCATTTCGACGGGCAGCCCTAAATCTACGAGGCTTGTGACCCCGTGTTCACGTATGCCACAGGGGACAATGCCGTCAAAATGCGACAGGTCGGGTTCAACGTTGATCGAGATGCCGTGAAAGCTGACCCATTTGCGCAGGCGCACACCAATAGCGGCGATTTTGTCTTCTTGGAGGGAGCCGTCGACATTGAGGGGGCGATCAGGGCGCGTGACCCAAACCCCGACTCGGCCCGCGCGGCGCTCGCCTGTGACGTTTAATTCCGCCAAGGTGTCAATCACCCATGCTTCGAGCTGATTGACAAAGCAGCGCACGTCATGGCCGCGTTTGCCGACATCAAGCATCGCATAGGCCACCCGTTGGCCAGGGCCGTGGTAGGTATATTGTCCGCCGCGTTTGCTCTCGTGAACGGGGAAACGGTCGGGATCGGTGAGGTCTTCGCGTTTTGCGCTGGTGCCTGCCGTATAGAGGGGCGGGTGTTCGACCAGCCAGATGGCTTCCTCGGCCTCGCCACGGGCAATCGCGTCGGCGCGTTGCTCCATGAAGGTTACGGCCGCCTCATACTCCGTGAGACCCTCAGATAGAATCCATTCAACCACCGAAGTCTCCTCATATGCGTTTTCTGCTTTTTCCGGCCGCTTGCGTGGTCAGAAAAGGTACGGTTTCAGACGGACAAAACCGCGTGCCCTCTGGTTAAAGGTTTCCCATGGAATCGTGCAAGAGTGCAATGGTTCGAATTCTGGGGGCGATGGGAGGGATTTCGTGGTTCTGCGGGTAGGGGAGGCTTTGTCGCGCCCTCATTTTCAAGGGATTTGTACAGAGGGGGAAGCAGAGGTGGAAGTTTTCTGACTATTGCCGCGTTTTCCTACTTCACATCCCCGAATCCCTTGGCTATACCCCGCCCCAGACTACCAGAATATCACGTGCGGTCGTGGCGGAATGGTAGACGCGCAGCGTTGAGGTCGCTGTGGGGTAACACCCGTGGAAGTTCGAGTCTTCTCGACCGCACCAATATTTTCCCCTTAAACAGTGATATCTCTTATTTATATAAGGTTATACAGGGGTTTATGGTGGGCGTTTCGTACTGAAATGCGCTAAAATCCATTAAAATTGACATGTCATTA